>DJSB01000042.1 GCA_002437945.1 Christensenella sp. UBA6345
AAAAATGGGGTTCACTTCATATCACTGTGAGTTTTTTATTTAATTATTAAGTTTATTTATTAATTATTCTTCACTTTTTACATCATTTTTATCAGTAACTTCAGTATTTTCACTACTCTCTACTTTTACATCGTTATTAGTTTGTTTTCTTTTATTTAACCATCTTGTAATAGGACGGTTGGTCTTTAACCACTGTATCAATGGGAAAAGGTTGAAATAGAAAAGTGTAAATATAATATAGATTGTTAAATACAATCCGTAACTCATACCCAATATATCTTGCACATCGTTGTGTGGCATAAAGTACATAGGGTCAGGTTCAATCTTAAGCACATAAATTTCTAGTATTGAATACACAAATATAACTGCATAGCATACTCCAACTTTCCAAAATTCTTTATAATTAAAATCAGTAAAGCCTAGTGTCATAAGTGAAATACTTGTTATTAACAGCAAGCAGTGTGTCGCTACAGAATACAAATCATCAAATAAGAAATATGGGCTTTTAAAACCTACACCCGGATATGCAAAGAAAATAATTGCACATAGCAAGGCAGTAATACTAGCAAAGTTGTAGATACATTTTTTCTTGCTTATAGCACAGACTATAAGTGTCCAACAAGCGATGGCGCACCATGGTCTAGGCAATAAAATATGTAGATAACTATTAAATGTATAATTGGTATTACTTATTAAATTGGCTATTCTTCTAACCACTTCAAAAAATATAATTAACCCTACAAGTACCCATAAAACAATACGTTTTGTTTTATCATCTTTTTTCTTAAACAAAATAGCCAAAGTAACTATTATCGCTATACAAAGTATCAAGGTTAATATCTCGCCTAGTCCCCAAGGTTTAACATGTGAAGCGCCCGGATATCTTGTAAAAAACCAATCTGCAAAACTCATAAATCTATACTCAACTTTTATTTTTTTAGCATTCGAATAATAACATTTTTTAATATATATATCAATTAAATACGACTAATAATTATCATTATCTAATATAAACCGAATTTTATTAAAGTAAAATGTTTGTTTAGCCTATAATGGCTGATTTCATAAAAAATAAATTGATATAGTATTAAGTATTTGGTACAATATCAGTAGTTTGACACATTTTGTCGAAAAGCAAATAATAAGGACAAGTATATGAATATTCAAATGTTTAATTTTTGGTACTGGTTTTGGCTAATAATCAGCCTAGGTAGTACTGTAGGATTATATTTCCTACTACGCAATAAAAGTGCAAAAACACAAAAAATTGTACTTTTTAGCATATTAATATTAGGATTAATCGCTCACTTTACTAAATTCCTATACCCACCATATTCTACCGACCACGCACGTATGTTAAGAGATGCATGGTTCGTTAATATATGCGGTGCTAATATAGGGCTATTCCCTTTTATGTTCCTATCAAAAGATAAAAGAGTTAAGGATTATATGTTCTACCTTGGTATGTTGGGCGGGCTAATCGCAGTATTTGTACCACTTGAACCAATAGCAAAAGTTAATCAGGCTGCCGAGTGGATAGATATTGTACGTTTCTATTTCCACCACACCATGCTATATGCTGTACCTTTACTTATGGTATTATTTAAACTTCATACCTTAAGTTACAAACGTGTATTCTGGTGTCCAGTATATTTGCTTGTAGTTATGTTGTTTATTATGCTTAACCAAATCTTCCAAAGCGAACTAGGATTTATACCTTTACGTGGTAATGACATCATTAATGTTAACTATAAAAACTCATCATTAATATGGGGTCCCGGCAACGAGAGTTTTGCAGTAGTATTTACCGCACTCTGCCCTAAAATATTTAAGACCATACCTTGTGGCGAATACGCTGGTCAGACAAAATACTGGCCATGGTTCTGGTTAATAGTACCTGCATTTGTATATCTAGTACCTATATGTTTTGCTATATGTATGATATTCGACCACAAAAACTTTAGGTCAGACTTTGCTATAGTAAAAAGTAAGATTAATGATTATATAGACATGATTAAGGCTAGACGTAAAGCAAAAGCAACCAGTCCTGACACCGCCATAGTAGTTAATGACTCTTTTGTAAATACAGTATCCGTAGACGATAAAGTTAATCAAAACAAAACCACACAAGTTCCTAGTGATACTGACGCAACAACTAATTAATTATAAAAAATAGATGAAAAACTACAAAAAATGTGTGATTTTTATATATTTTTAAGTCATTTAAACCAAAAAATTAAAAAAATTACCAAAATAACAATACAAAACACTAAATTTTTGGTAATATAGAAATATATTATAAAGCAATCAAAAGAAGGATTGGTTATGTGTTTTTTTAAGAGAAAATCAGCACCAGTTATAGATGAAAATAGATTCTATTTAAAAGTCGTAAGCAACGGCTTCTATATTGAATTGTTTGGTGCAGACGACCCTAAAAATCAAATTAGTATGGGCGAAGGCGAACATCATGTTTCTACTGCAAGGTTTGAAGAAATAAAAAAGACCATGCATGAACATCTAGACGAGTTAATGGTTATCTATAAAAAACAGACCCAGCCATATCTTGCCGAGCATAAATTGGAAGGATATGCCAACAAACACATTACTTTAAAGATGGGACCAACTTCTATAAAAGTAGATGCTGCCATTGACGATCAGGACGACCGCTCTACTATATGCAATATTATAGAACGTCTTAAACATATGATAGATTAACAAATAAACTATTATTATATATAAGTCAGCTAAAATGCTGACTTTTTTATATATAGATATAAATAAAAATATTAAGTTTATTACTATTATAAAACAATCTTTATATGATATAATCACTATATAAAAAATAAAAAGCGAATATATATGGAAAAAATCGAAATTAAAAATACAAAATATCAAAAAGTTTTTGATAGTATATTACAAAAACGTCCCGACTTAACTAGAAACTTTTTAAAAATAACATTAAGAAAAAAAGACATTAGAGTTAACGATGTGAAAATTCATGAAAATATAGATGTCGTACCTAATGATGTGATTACTTTATATATTAAGGAACGTGAGTTGCCAACAATAGAAATAGTGTACAAGGACGACAATATAATTGTAGCCAACAAGCCACAAGGTATGGAAGTAACCAAAGCAGATAAAGTATATTTTAACAAACCATGTCTAGAAGACTGCATACCCAACTATTGGGCTTGCCATCGTATAGATATGAATACTGGTGGACTTGTTATTATGGCAAAGAACCAAAAAATATTTAATGATATTTGCGAATGCATCAAAAACCATTTAATTAAAAAGTATTATATGACTGTAGTTAGTGGTAAGGTAAAGGCAAAAGATAATCTAGTAGATTATATAGAAAAATGCTCGGATTATGTTAAGGTATACCCTACCAACATAGGCAATTCGAAAATAGCAAAAACCAACTATCGTACTATAAAAACAGTAGATGAGTTAAGCCTACTTGATATCGAACTTCTTACTGGACGTACTCATCAAATTCGTGCCCAACTTGCTAGTCATGGTATATATATTGTTGGCGATGAAAAATATGGTGATAAAGATATTAACAAACTTTATCACACAAAAAAGCAACAACTATATGCATATAAGATTATTTTTGATAGTATACCAAAACCTTACAATTACCTTAATGGCAAAGTAGTAGAAATCAAACCACAACTACTTATCAACTAAATATAGGTGAATTTATGAAAAAAAGATTGGACGTTGTCCTATACGAAAGACATTATTTTGTATCAAGGGAAAAATCTAAAGAAGCGATAGAAGAAGGTATAGTATTTTCCAATGGCAAAATACTTAACAAACCCGGTGAAAAAGTAGACGAAGATATTATAATAGAAATCAAAGGCGAGAAGTTAAAATATGTCTCACGTGCTGGATTGAAGATTGAATACGCAATAGACAATTTTGGTATAGATGTTAAAGACAAAATAGTAATGGACGTAGGTGCATCTACAGGCGGATTTACAGATTGTGTGCTACAGAACGGGGCTAAAAAAGTATATGCAATAGATGTCGGCTACGGTCAAATGGCACAAAGCCTAATTAATAACCCAAAAGTGATTAATTACGAAAAAACTAATATTAAAGATGTAAATGCACAAGATTTTAGCGATGTAGATATTATTGTAACCGATGTATCTTTTATCTCTTTAACAAAAATATCATATAAATTTAGTGAAATACTACACTCTGGCGGTTACCTTATTGCTTTAATCAAACCACAATTTGAATTAGATGCAAAAACTATAAAAAAATGTAAAGGAGTGGTTAAAGATGAACATTTAAGACTAAAAGCCAAAGATGAAGTAGTAGCCGATATAGAAATGCACGGATTTAAACTAATTAAAATTGCCACAAGCCCTATAAAAGGTACTGAAGGTAATGTTGAATATATCTCTTTATTCCAAAAATTATAACCCAAAAAAACATTACCACTTATATCACAGGTAATGTTTTTTATTAAATATATAACTAAAACCATAAACTAATATGTATTAAATATCATCATTAAATAATAATTTGCATCTTGAAAAACATTATAGATTGTTGTACAATATATGTGTTATGAAAGTATATAGATATTTAAGCGAAAGAGAACTTAATAATATATTAAACAAAGATACAAGCCAGATAGGTGCAAGATTTGCTTGGCACAACCTAGGTGTTAACACTCACGAATACAAGCATGATGAAAATTATCTTCATTTCTTTAAGAATAAAGAATCTATGGACGAGATAAGAGAAATGTATCGTTATTATCCACAGAACTTTTATTTTTGTGAATTTGAAATACCTAAACTAGTATTGTATTTTGCTGCCGGTACAGGATATTATAAAGCACATGGTTATGATTTTGAATCGACAGAACTAACCGAATATGCAATACGTGTATCAAAATTTAATCCAAACTGGCTTAAAGAATACACTTTAGATAAAGACAAACAAAAAATTATGTATCAAAAAGATTATGATACCATGTTTAAAAAATAATCTTTAATTAATCATTTAACATATTGGAATCGCCAATATGTTTTTTTGTACACAAAAAATGTATTCCCTGATAGAATCACAGGGAATACAATATTTATTACATCTTTCTTATATCACAAAATGCTTGATTTCTGCATTGTCAAATTCGTACCAATAACCTTTAGTATAATCAATAGTAGTATTATTAAGCACGCTAGCAAGAAAAGTCGCTGTAGCATTATGTGTGACAATAAGTATGCTATTATACATACCATAATCTTTTTTAATATTATTGGCAAAATCTCTCATTCGTTGGTAACACTCTTCCCAAGTTTCCATACCATAGCCCTTGTCACGTCTTTTTCTGATTTCTTTTTCTTCTGGGGTTAAAGTGTTTTTATGACGTCTTACAAATACACCTTGGTCTACTTCCAAAAGTCTATCATCTTTAATTATTTTTACATTGTGATAAGCGTTAACTATATTGGCTGTCTGCATGGTACGCATAAGTGGTGATGCCACGATAACATCTATATGTGTATTTTTAAACTCTTCTGCTTTAGCCTGTACCAACTCTTTACCACTTTTGCTTAATCTATTATGGCTACGTCCTTGAACTATACCTACTTCATTCCATACAGTTGTGCCATGTCTCATTATATAAATATCCATAATTTTTACTCCTTATTTTGATTATACCAAAATCAAAAAGTAAAAACATCTAATTATTAAGTATTTTAGGATTTTTTCATAAAATATGATACAATATGCTTAAACATACATAAGTTAGATGAAAATATCTTATTAATTATTTTTCGTCTAACTTCCTTATATGTAGTTTTGTTAAGATATAACAAATACAATTTTATCTTACTTTTTAACAAAACCAGACATATACTATTATTTAACTAAAGAGAGATTTATGGATAGTAAACAACACACCTTATTAAAGAAATTAATATTGTTGGGACTTTTTGGTATATTAATTGCCATGATAGTTGTGGCTATATGGATAAGATACAACTTTAGATTAGACATAATGTACTGGACTATTCCTGCCACTTATGTAGATATCAATACCGAAATTACTGGAACATCGGTTATGTCATTTAATATACGTTGTATTACCGAAGCCGACACTGGTATTAATGATTGGAGTTATAGAGCCAGTGAAGTAGTAGGTATTGTTAATGACAATCAGCCTACAATAATATGTATGCAAGAATGTAAACGTCCACAATATAGATATTTAAAGAAATGTTTAAGCGAATATAAATCGGTAGCCGTTTACAGAGATAATAGTTACAAAAAAGAGTGTTTACCTATATTCTATAGAAAAGATTTATACCAACTAGAAAGTACAGAAACTTTTTGGTTAAGTGACACACCCGATGTGATGAGTAATACTTGGGGTGGCTACAACAGAATATGTACTTTTGTAGTATTAAAAGAAAAATCAACCGATAAGCGATTACTGGTTGCTAACACTCATCTAGACCACAAAACACAAGAAGCACAATTAAAAGGAATTAATTTAATTTACAAAAAATTAAGTCAATACAATCTTCCATCATTAATTATAGGTGACTTTAATTGTACACCTGAAGCAGATGCAATTATTAAAGCACGTAAGTATTATACCGATGCAAGTGCTGGTTCGGCTGACGCAAACAAAGGTACAGTTAATTATTTTAAAAGTAAATACCCTAATAAGAAGATAGATTATATCTTTACTACAAAATATGATATACGTGTACTTAACTATAAAGTGATTGACACAGTCAAAAATGGTATATATGCTAGTGACCACTTCCCTATAATGGCAAATGTGAAGATTATATAACACATTAGATAAATTATTTCATCTTACCTTAATACTTTAGTTTACATACCTAAAAATACTTATCATTATATTTACTCTTGATTTTTATGATTAAAAATATTGCTTAAAATATCGAAGTAAGTTGCTGTAGACATTATATCTATAAAAAACTAAATATAAAAATGAATTAATCTATAATATAGCCTATATGATGTTGATTTACTCACTATGTTTGTAAATCAAGTTGTTAGACACAACTCCACAATATCTTGTGGCATCACAGTTTGAATAAACATCAGTTATACAAAAATATTGCTATTCACTGCTTTCGTCTAACTTCCGATAATATATTTATATCAATATATAAATCTTATTAAATAAAAAGTAAAAATATACCGACAAAAAAAGCCAGCAATTATGCTGACTTTTTTATTATCTGGTGCGCCATGGGGGATTCGAACTCTCGACCTTTGGTTCCGTAGACCAACGCTCTATCCAGCTGAGCTAATGGCGCATATCGTTTTACCCATTACAACACGGGCAAGTTAATTAATCCTATAAGGAATAATCACTAATTAATTAGGGGACTTAATGTCCCTAATGGTAATCCTAGACCATAATGTCTAGGTCTAATGCGGCACAAATATATTAATCGCCGCTATGCAACTATTGTATACCGTGGTATACCTGCATTTATCGGGAATTTGCAAAAGCAAAATTATTAACTCAATGAAGTCTTTTACAACAACACAAAGATTATATAGTTAATTGACAAAAAAGTCAATATTTTATTTTAGATTTTTTTTAATTATTAAAAAATAAACAAAAACTTTTATAAACCATTTCAAATAAGTTTTAAGTAATATACGTAAAATAACTTTGTTTTAGTTAAAAAATATTATAAAATTATTAAGAGTAAAAAATAGTTTTATGCTATTAAATAATACTATACATCACTTGAAGTTTTAACACCAACTCTCACTACCCCGACAACACAACTCATTTGCGATTATAGATTTAACATTAAGTTACTAAAATAATCATAACATTATATGCTTAAATATTGTCATAAAGTATCATAATGATGTCACAAATACTACAATATTTATACATTTAGCACAAGTTAGGTTTATATCAGACACACATTATCATAATAGCATTATTAATATTAACTCTGTTTTACTTTCAAATCTTGTCTATAGTAATTATAGATATCAATCAAAGATGTTGGTACACAAAGTACACTATATAAACTTCCTTGAGTATAATTTAATTAATAAAAACAATGGAGATATTATGGAACAATACAAAATGGTAGAACGTGGCATAATAACCACCTATCGAAAACGCATATGGTCAAAATTTATAAAAGCCGTAAAAGACTATCAATTGGTTAATGACGGCGACAAAATATGTGTCTGCATATCAGGTGGCAAAGATAGTATGCTTATGGCAAAACTATTCCAAGAACTTCATCGTCACAGCGATGTACCATTTGAAGTAGAATATGTAGTTATGAATCCCGGTTATAATGATAGCAACCTAGAATTAATAAAAAGCAACTTAAACCTACTTAACATACCAGCAACTATCAAAGATACCAATATATTTGATGTTGCCAACAGTATGGACAAAAACCCTTGTTATATGTGCGCAAGAATGCGTAGGGGTGCTTTATATCAAATCGCAAGTGATATGGGTTGCAACAAAATTGCACTAGGACACCATTATGATGATGTTATAGAAACTACCCTTATGAATATGCTTAACACTGGAACATTCCAAACCATGTTACCTAAATTGCACAGTGATAATTTTGACAATATGGAATTAATACGTCCATTATATTTGATACGTGAAAAAGATATTATAACTTGGGTTAATAGCAATCAATTAAAATTTTTACGTTGTGCTTGCAAATTAACCGAACGTATAGACAAAGCGAAAACTGGGGACAGTGGTTCACAACGACTAGAGACCAAAAAACTTATTGCTAGTCTAATATCGTATAATGCCAATGTCGAATCCAACATATTTAAGAGTGCCGAAAATATTAATCTGGACAAATCTTTAGGTTATATTAAAGATGGTAAAAAACACAGTTTTCTAGACGAATACGATAAAAATGTGGCAGATAATGACAATGAATAAAAAAGTTATTACATTAATATTATCAATATTATGTGTTATAGTAGGCTTTATCCATATACCCATACTTAATTGGTTGGGAGTACCAGTATTTAAGTTACGTGGCATACTTATATGGACTACCCTACCAATAGTAGGTATAAGTGGTATACCTTTAGCCATATGGTCTCACACTTACAAATCAAAGTCAGAAATTACTCACAAAGATATTAATCAATAGTTTAAGTGGCTTTCATTTAGTTGGGCTTGCCATATGCAAATAATATTTTCATATAATATTAAAAGTTAACAACTCATACGTTATGTATGGGTTGTTTTTTAATATATAAAATATATTTTTAATTATTCCACAGACTAAAAATAACTGACAATTATACCTTATTTTGGTACAATATTTGTGTAATTAAACAACACGAACACATAAATACAAAGGAGCAATATGCTAGAACTTAAGAATATAAGTTATAAAGTCGACAACAAGACTATATTAGACGATATAAATTTAATGTTTGACTATGGCAAAATATATGCAATTACTGGACATAATGGCAGTGGCAAAAGCACATTGGTTAAACTTATCATGGGCATAATTAAACAAACCCATGGCGACATAATTTTAGATGGCGAAAATATCAACAAACTTGATATTACAAAAAGAGCCAACAAAGGTATAGGTTTTACTTTTCAACAACCTATTAAATTTAAGGGACTTACAGTGGCAGATTTAATATCTACCGCTTCTAAAGGCGAACTTGATATGAAATGTGGTTGTGAGTATTTAAGCAAAGTGGGGTTATGTGCTAAAGATTATCTTAACCGTGAACTTGACTCCAACTTATCTGGTGGCGAACTTAAACGTATCGAACTAGCAATTACTCTAGCCGAAAATAAGAAAATTAATATTTTTGACGAACCTGAAGCAGGTATAGATATATGGAGTTTTGGTGGATTAACTGATGTATTTAAGGAATTACGCAAACGTAACTCTTTAACCATAATAGTAACCCATCAACAAAAAATCTTGGATATAGCAGACGACATAATAGTACTTAACTCTTCTAGACTAGAATCTTTTGGTAAAGCAAGCGACATACTACCTACCCTTCACAATTCTACTTGCAAAAAACTAGATAAGGGGGACAACTAATGAGTAATATGGACAAAATAGATAAAGATTTATTAAGTCAAATAGCCGACTTACACAATATACCTGAAGGTGCATACAATATTAGAAAGAATGGCGAAGCATTAAGCCGTAACAGTACTGCCGATATAGAGATTGTACCTAAAAAGAACAAAAGCGGTATAGACATAATAGTTAAGCCCAATGTTAAAAACAAAAGTGTGCATATCCCCGTTATTATTACTATGGGCGGAATAACAGACCTAGTATACAATGATTTCTATATAGGAGAAAATGCAGATGTAACTATAGTTGCTGGTTGTGGTATACACAATGCCACCAGTGATAAAAGTGAGCATAACGGCATACACTCTTTCCATCTAGAAAAAAATAGTAAAGTGGTATATATAGAAAAACACTTGGGTGTAGGCAAAGGTCAAGGAGAAAAAATCCTTAACCCCGTAACCAAAATAGTAATGAAAGAAAATAGTGATTTTGTTATGGAAACAATACAACTGGGTGGAGTATCAAGTTCGGTACGTACAACAAAAGCAAAACTATATGATAATGCCAAACTTGTTATTAAAGAAAAAATACTAACCACTCAAGAGCAATCCGCACATACTAAATTTGATGTAGAGTTATTGGGTGACAACAGCAGTGTGGACGTTATGTCTAGAAGTGTAGCAAAAGATAATAGTTATCAAAATTTCTACTCACAAGTAAAAGGTAAAAATCGTTGTTTTGGACACGTATCTTGTGATGGAATATTGGTAGACAATGCTCGTATAGATTCAACTCCAAAGATAATATGCGAAAATGTTAATGCTACTCTAGTTCATGAAGCCGCTATAGGCAAAATTGCTGGCGAACAACTTATCAAACTTATGACTTTAGGTTTAACCGAACAACAAGCAGAAGACCTTATAATAAAAGGTTTCTTAAAATAAGGAATTAATTATGGCAACATACAACAAACGTGTAGGTGTAATAGGAAGTATTAATACCGATGTAGTATGTAATACTGATGTTCTACCAAAAATAGGAGAAACTGTAATTGGTAAAGATTTTTTAATATCTTTTGGCGGTAAAGGTGCTAATGAAGCCGTAGCAGCAAGCAGATTGGGTGCAAGTACCAACCTACTTGGTTGTGTGGGAGATGATATGTTCTCCAAAAACGCAATAGCACACTTACAAGAAGAAGGAGTGCATATCACTGCAGTTAAACAAGTTAAAAACACTATGGGTGGTATAGCCAATATTGTGGTTAGCAATAAAAACAATCAGATTATAGTTATACCCGGTGCTAATGAATTGGTAGACACAAGTTATATTAAAAAATACACTGCTAGAATCAAAGAATGTTCGATAGTAGGTGGACAATTCGAGATACCTATAGACGCATTACTACTTGCTAGTCAGATATGCGTAGACAATAACATTAAGTTTGTGCTTAACCCATCTCCTATTAAAGACTACCCTAAACAATTATTTGATAATGCTAGTTATGTGATAGTCAATGAAATAGAATTAAAAACCATAACTGGATATGATGATACTACTCCACTAAAAGTACTAGAATTATACCCTAGTAAACTAATACTAACAAAAGGTAGCGATGGAGTATATTATCACGATGGCACTCAACTTGTACACATACCTGCAATTAAGGTTAATGTAATAGATACTACTGGCGCTGGCGATACTTTTATGGGTGCATTTATGATGGCTATCAACAACAATATGTCCTTAAAAGATGCAGTATTATTTGCTAATATAAGTGCCGGATTAAAAACTACTAAACTGGGTGCTCAAACCGGTATGCCGAAATTAAATGATGTAAAAAAATACGTTAAAGCCAACAAAATTAATCTTAACATAAATATGGATTAACAGTAAAAGGAGAAAAATATATGAGTTATGAAAAGGCAAAAGAATACATAAAAAGTATAGAAAACAGACCAGTAAAAAAACGTCCTATCATTATTGATTGCGACCCCGGTATAGACGATGCTATGGCTTTATTATTACTTGCACAATTTAAAGATAATTTTGATATAAAACTAATAACTTCATGTGCAGGCAATATTCCTATAGATATCACTACTAAAAATCTACAATTTTTCGCCGAAAATTTCTTTAATGGTGTGCGTATTGCAAAAGGTAGCCGTATACCACTAGTAAAAAAGCCTATTAATGCTGCTCATGTACATGGCAAAAACGGACTAGGTTCATACGAAATACCCGAGCAAAATTATCCTTATGATAATGATGCTGTAGAATCCATGTATGATGTCTTAAATAACAGCCCAGAGAAAATAACTCTAGTTACTTTAGGGCCTATGACCAACATAGCCAAACTTATGATTAGGTATCCAGAAGTTAAAGAAAAAATAGATGTTATATATTCAATGATAGGTTCGATAGACGGCACTGGCAATATGACTGATTATAGCGAGTTTAACGCATACTACGATCCAGAAGCCTTTGATATTGTAGTTAAATGTAACATTCCTATGATTATCAACCCTATGCAATTGGGTAACGAAACTCGAGTTAAAAAGTCTGTATTTGCTAATATGCCTACCGAGACCATAAAAGACAATTTAGTAAAAACTATGGCAGAAAGTGTTAATAGCCCAGAAGATAATACTTGTATATGTCTTTACGACCCTAACACTATCGTAGGATTAATCAAACCCGAATACTATGACTATGTACCATGTGAAATACATGTATATACCTACCCAGATATGGAAGGTAAAACAGTATTAAAATATAATCCTGATGGCATACATAAATATCAAGTAGTTAAAAATATGGATAAACTTAACGATTTTATTATTACCCAACTATTTAAAGATTAATTGTGTAATGATATTACTCAATAATAAGATGTAATAAAATCAATATATATTTAAAAATATTAACAATAACGAAGATTTTGTATATTATTACAAAATCTTTTTTTAATCCACAACAAATCAAAATTGGTAGCAAAAATATAACAAAAATGATATTATATCTATAGGAATAACATAAGGAGGATACTATGGCTAAAAAATCAAGAGCAAAAAAGACAAACGTTGTAAGTGTTATCTGTCTAGTTTTGTCACTTTTACTTCTTGTAGCATTCTTTTTACCTACTTACACCACTAAAGTTGGTGACACTACATATAGTTATAATGGTGTTACTATGCTTCAAGGTGCTAGTATGTCAAAAGAAGATTATGCAGATCTTACTCTAAAAACTGCTGGTTCAGGTATTAGTGGTGTATTGGGTAACGATACAAGCAAAGAAGTTAAAGCCAACACTCAAAAACTACAGGCTTACAATATGTTCCATGATGATGAAGCAGGTTCTTACAAAGTTACCGTATACCTTAATATCGCTATGCTAGTTGCTGGTGCTATATTATTGGTTGCTTCTACATTAAGTCTACTTGCTAAAAAATTAAGTATGTTTGATTTAATCGCAGGTGGATTTGCATTTGTTGTATGTTTGGTTATGATGATTTGTGCCGGTGTTGCTGCAAAACACTTCACTACTAGCCTATCTACTACTTCTATGGGTGTAGGCGTATGGTTTGGTATGATCGGCAGCGCACTTGCATTAGGAAGTCAAGCAGTAGGCAAATTCTTATTAAAGAAATAGTTTTTATATAAACAATAAGTTTAATACAAAAACAAAAAAAATTATGAGATTTACTCTCATAATTTTTTTATATTTTATTAAATATTAAGACGATGTTTACTTTGACAATTAAATTCACGACTTATATCAACATTATCTTAATCATCTTAAAAAGTCATAATTTACTTTTATGTTTAAATAACTTTCAGTTAAACACAATAATACTTCACATTATTTTTATACTTCTAAAATAATATTTTCAATATGCCAATTTTACATTAACTTTATTTAGTATAAGATAAAGTATGATTACCTAGTTTAGGTTTACTACTAGTTTTTTGTGCTAAAGTAGTAAGTACTTCGGTCACAATATAATTGTTAATATCGCTTACATTTGATATTTCTTCATCTTTGTTTTCTTCCATAATAGTAGAAAGCAATGAAACCAATTTATCATTTTTATCGTCACTTAAATTGTTAATACGTATAGTATTACTATTGGTCTGCACTCTTGAACCTACTGTATTGGCTGTGCCTTGGCTGGTAATGTACAAATAATTAGGTATTTGTTTTGCATTTTTACCCACTGCCTTTTTCACTTCTGTTAGGTCAAATTTAACAACAGTCCTTAATTTATATGTTCCATCTGTATTTTCAATAATAGTAAGTTCTAAAAGCAAAAACATCTGCGTTTCTTCTTTTGTACTTGCCGAATTATTAATCATAGCCCCAACTTCATAATCATAAAGAGTGATGGTACTGTCTAAATCTATAACGGGTATATTAAAGTTAATATTACCATTGGCATCATAGATACCTAGTCCACTTTCTTCTGCTTTTTGTTTAAATGTAACAATATCATTAGCCTTAATTGGATTGGTTACAAGTTTACTCTCATCAACATCTTCATTAAGCCATGACATATATTCATTAAACATAGTAATATTAACACCAAAAACTTTAAAGGTGTCTTTTATAGAAATTATAGTGATAATACCCAGTCCTACCACCATAACTATGCCGATTATTAATTTTTTCAAGCAACCTTTTTTCTTTTCAGGGTCGCTCACTTTTTCTTTTTTCTTCCAAAATGCCATTATGCGAATGCTACCTTAAATACTAAATACAATATAATGCCTAAAAATACTATACGAAATATCCATCGTAGTGGATTAAGATTACGTAAAAATTTCACGTTTTTACTCCCTTTTAATCTTTTTAATATTTTACATAATATTAACTTTATAGTCAACAATTAAAAATATTAAACAATTTCTTATCATAGCATTAAAAATATAATCACTAAATAAGTAATACTCCCCGCCTAGATTACGCCAAACAAGTCTGTCGCTTGTCCGCTTCGCTACCAAGTTCGACTACGCTTGATAAATGACAGGCGGTGAAATTAAACGACTTACTACAATAGAATAATTTATTAAAGTGTTGAATTTATAAAGAAAAATTGTGTCAAACAATTTCAAATGTGAGTTATATACATTTAACGTCACATAGTTTCTATATACGATTGTGTTATTTAACACAAAAAACCGATACATATTGAATCTATATCATTAAGTATCGGTTTTTTTTAATTATATAACTTAATTATTAATATACATAATCTTACACATTAAATATATTACATACCTGCAGTAGTTAACTTTTCATCTACTTCTACTATTGTATTGTATATAGATGTAAAGTCATTAGCAAATGTATCTAGAGTTACACTTGTAGGGTCGTTTAAATAATTATCATATTTAGTATCTATAGGAGATACTTTATCTACAGCAGCATTGTATATTGCTACCAATTCTGGTTTACTCTCGTATCCAGCAGGCATAATTGATTTAATACCATTTTCGCCTACAATCTCGCCGGTAATATATTTTGCTATTCTTACAGAAGCAGTTTTTGGAACAATACATAATGCATCAAGTTCGTCCAACTTTTCTCCCATATTCTTAATTGCATCTTTGTTGCTTCTAGACACTTCTACAGTTGTAAGGCTAGTAGTTATATATTTTACTTTGCCTAAATCTGTAAATATCTGCTTATAAGTTAATTCGCCATTTTCTGCTTTTGTACCACATACTTTGGTATTAGCCAATATTTCATTTATGGCTATAGCAATTTCTTCTTGTTCGTTGGTTATAGTAACTTTATCTACTATAAAGTCTAGAATATCTTTTCTAATAGGTTTAACCAATACACTATCGTTAAATCCATCAAGTTTGTTGCCGAAATCTCCGAAGTTAAATGTATCTACATTAACTGTAGTAATACCATCTACCATATCAGTTAAAGATTTAAGACTCTTAAACTCATTCTGGTAACTAACAATATTAACTGCGTTATCTTTAATCTTGTTAACTATTGTAACCATCTTTTCGTCCATACTAGACTTATCTATTTTGTTAATAATCATAACAACTATTTTTGGTCTAATTGAACTTACTAGTACACTCTTTTCACTACCAGTATTTTCATCGTAACTATCTAGGATTCTACCAAAATTTTCAAAGTCAAGACTAGTAGTATCTACATCGGTAATATGATTAAACAAACTATTAAGGGCTTTAATTTCTTGTTCGAATGTAAGTTGAGTAGCATCTATTTTGGTTTTTAGTGTATTCATAATATCTTCAAGGTCACTTCCACTTTCTACTTCACCAGCAAATTGTGTGATGGTAGTCTTAAGAATAGTATTAATAACTTCTCTAGTAATTATTTTGCTATTAGAAGTAATAATAGTATCAAATGTTTTACCTATAGTTACCAATTGTTCGCTAGTGGTGGTCGAATCTGCTAAATCCATAAGACTATTAAGCAAAGTCTTCATTGTGCCAAATTCCTTACCCCAATCTATATCTTCTGCTTCATTAATATTGCGTTTGATAACTGTAAAACTATCGGTTAACATATCTGCATTTTCGATAGACAAATCTTCTACTTGGTCAATCACTGTGTTAACTATATTTTTAATTTCACTACCAAATAATACACTATTTTTTAGTTTGTTAAGTGCATTACCAAAATCTACAAGCATAGTCGAACCATCTGTTAATAGTGCTGTCTTTAAATCTTCAGCGTCCATAATATCAGTAGCAACATTAACAAAGTCGTCCATCATACCAAGTTCGGTCTTCCAACTAGTAACATTGTCCACATTTAGTTTAACTCTTTCAATTATTGTAGAAAGTTGGGCAAAATCAGTAGTTACTTTAGAATTGAAATATGACAAGGCTTCTTTTACTAAACTATTAACCGAACTACCAAATATAGTTGTTGTTTTGAATGTATCTAATACATTACCAAGTTTAGATAAGTTAAGAGTAACTTCTTCGCCACTCATCTCATTAAGCATATCTATAATATCTTGATATACAGCATTAATTTTTGTAAATTCAGTTTCAAAACTGCTTACTTCACTAATATTGTGTAAAGAATCAATAATAACATTTTTCATACCATCAAGACTTGTGTCTGTGCTGGTTAAATCTTTTTTAATTGTAGTAATTGCTTTATCTTCTAAAGCATTAATTAATAACTTATAATTGGTTTCGTCCAATCCGCCATAGTTTTTAATACTATCCAACAACTTACCTACCAATGGTAATGTTGTAGAAGTAACATAATATTTTGAATCCATATCTAATGAATTGTTAATATCTACTACGGACATAAACATAGTTTTAAATAAATTTTTAACTTCGTCAGTTGTTGCACCATCTTTGTTAATTGCAAAATCTTTAACATCTAATTTCTCTGCAACTAAATTTAAAGAAGCATTAATAATGATAGGTGACAATGAAGAAATTGTCTGCATCTTAAACAACTCATCAGTTATACTATTAACTGTAGTTTCATCTAAAAGTCCTAGTATCTTATTAGCACCAGTAACTTCTTTATTAGCAACTTTGCAGATAAAATCTTTTTCATTTAATATTTCTGCTACGTTAAGGATACAAAGCAATTCGTTTCTAATAGTAGAGAAAGTAATATCTTTAATTTCTGTAGTTCCTTCTTTAAGTGCATCATCTAATGAATCGCTACCTGTATTAGGTAATTGAATAATGAAATCTGGATTATTAAGTATTTCGTCTATTATCTGTGGCATTAATTTATTGCCTAGAGCAGAAATTGTTTTGTTATTAAATACTTGGTTAACTAAAGTTTTTGATGCATTAATAATTCTTCTAACCTTACTTTGTGTAAGATTATCAAATCCGATATTACGCAAAGTATCTATACTACCCATAGTACAAACTACAGTTTTCACTTCGTCTTTAAGTACTACTTTTTCGCCGTCCATCTTACCTGTACTTATACCATTGAAAGTAACATTCATAAGTGGCTGAACACCAGTATAAGTCAAAATTTTTGAAGTAGCACTTTTATCGTAAGCATTAATATATTTCATTATATCTTCTAGTCCTAGCCTACTAAACTCACCGCCTGTAAGTTCGACTTCTGTTATAGTTCCGTCATCATTTTCAACTTTCTTTGTGTAGGTATCGGTAGTACTTTTTTCAATACTACTTACCATATTAACTACACCCATAACCGGCATCATAGTGGCAGTAGCCACAAACAAACCTAGGAATCCGCCTACCAACATACCCCATGCTCTATGTCTAGGAAGTTTGTTACCTTCTCTGTCTTTCTTTCTAATAACAAAGTGAGTAACAATAGCCCATATTGGATATAACACAATCTTGACAGCCCAGAACAATATAGCAAATACAAAAGCATTAACAACTAACCCAACTAGTGTAATCATAATGTCTATAGTATCTGGAGCAGTTAAAAACTTACCATAGTCTTCTATCTGTCCTAGATAATAGGTTGCAAGTTCGGTAAGTGTCTTACATGTTACACCATCGCCAACATTAATATTAAATATACTCATATTCATAACAGACTTTGTAATTAATGGGGCTACAAAGAAACATATTACTGCTATGACAACTATCCAGCCGGCTCTAAATGCTGTGCGTTTAAGACCACGAATAAGTCCCCACAACACACCTACTATTATAAATAGTGCAAATATTCCTGCTACAATCAAAGGTACATATTTTTCCACAATTAATTCTCCTTATATATTTATTATATTACAATAATACAACATTAACAACAAAATTAACTTTTAAAAGATTTTATCAAACACATTAATTATTCCACTTAAATCAATACCGGTATAATATTTAAGAAAATAGTAGAATGGTGCTGTACCATATGGCACTACAAAATCCACTACTCCTACTACATCGCTAGTCTTAAATGGACCTTCTATCGAACTATCTATACTTCTACCACGATTATCGCCTAGCACAAAAACTTGTCCTTTTTGTATTACAAGTCTACCGTTTTTGTCAAAAACTATATCGTTTTGGTCACTATTGTTACGATATTCAACACGAAGATTAATAAAATTGTCTAAAGTGGTACGCATACCTAGGTTACCTGGTTCACCACTAGTCTTAATATCATATATATAATCTTCCACCAATTTTTCGCCATTGCGGAAGACATAAACTTCACCGTCAGTATCTTGTCTAATATCTATAGTATCACCAGCCAATCCTATAACTCTTTTAATAATATGGTCGCTATCTATACTAGCACTTTTCTTAACAACAATAATATCTCCGTAAGTGTACTTACCAAAAGTATTGATATACACTAGGTCGCTTTTTGTACTGCCTAGTGGATTAAGCGTAGGTTGCATACTGACACCATACACTGGAGCACTATCATACATTATCTCAAAGCCTATAATAAATACTGCGATAATAGCACAAAGTGCTATAAAAGCCTGACCTAGAAAACTCAAAAAATAATTAGGTTTTTTATATATTAAATTGTCGGTTTCTACTTCATACTTTTTCATATACAATATGATACCACAATTAACCAAATTTTTAAAACGTATCTCTTTACTTTTAGAAAATATTTAATGTTGATTTTGTCGATAATGTGTGCTAAAATCATAATACAATATAAGGAGTAAGTTATGGCAACTGATTTCACTAGTACTCTTAAATCTATGCGTGAAAAAGAACTTCATTATGATGAGCATAAAGCACAGTTACGTAAGCAAGCAATTGCTAAATATGGCAAGGACATATTCACTGATTACTTTGTTCCACAAGATTTTGATTACAACAATTTATCTAGAGAATATTTCCAAAACCCAGTACGTCAAGAAACTGCTTTACCATATAGTGACGCACAATTTAGAGAATTTATGCAGATGGAAAAATTTATGATTAACGAGCCAATAATATTTAATCATAAAGGTCACACTATCCATGGTGGATATTTCTATGGTGTAAAAGATAACAAAGTTGTATTGTTTGCATTATCTATCACTACCGATGCTCGTAGACGTATGATAGATAGACCAGACCTAAACGCATATAAATTTTCTATCAAACTTGATATGTTAATTAATGGCAAAACGCCTTTACCACTACTACGATTTGACTCGACAGTAGACCACAACAACTTTATAGTTGATGGCAAAGTTGCACCTAATAACGAAAGTATAGAGATATTGCCTGCACCACATTTACATATTAATGATGAAAAAGCACAAGTACTTTCTAGTGATAATCTAGACTACACTACCGCTCATAGAGTACCAGCAGTTATTAATGAAATGCGAAGTTCTAATGACCCATTATATTTTAAGACTGCTATCGACAATTTCTTTAGTATGGGCAATGTCAAAGCAAAGATTAACACAACTAGTCCTAAAGTAAGAGATTATTATTACTATGATTTTTATCATACATTATTTGACTGGAGCACAGTACATATAGATACCAACAAAGATATATTGGAGAAATAAGATATGACTTTTGAAGAAGCAATTAAATTAATTAATACTAAATATCCTACTAGCCAACGTACCACCGACCTAGTAGAAATAAAAGTAAACAAATTATTAGATGTAAACCACTATTACTATATCGCACTTCATAATATGAACAACACTCTTATCCTTACTGATATAGCAGAGTCAAGTGATATATTGTATGATATTAGCGAAGACCGTTGGAAAGAATTATGCGTTAAACACAATATCGAATTTAATGACTGGCATTTAGAATGTGAGTTTAAATCTTTAAAAGACCTAGACAATTTTATCGCCTTACTAGACGAAGTCGCTAATGTAGAATAATAACATTATTACAACCAAATATGAAAATAAAAAAAGTATAGCAAAATAAATGCTATACTTTTTATTTAAAGTAATAAAAACACACCAAAGTCTATTATGTTAAGTTGTCTAATCCCCGCCTGTCATTATGAGCGTAGTCGAACTTGGGAGCATAGCGGACAAGCGACAA
>DJSB01000015.1 GCA_002437945.1 Christensenella sp. UBA6345
TTCTACTGGGGGATATTTATTTGTCATATTTTATTACAATAAATTTTGCATATTGAAACCCATTATGTGTCTATTTTTTTCACTATATTCTTTTAAAAGATTTACTTCTATTATTGCGTTATCGTAGTCGTTATTAGTCACACTACTAGATAGTCTAGATAATGTATCGGTAATTGTACTTAAATCTTTATGATTAAACATAAGGCAAAGATTTTCTTCGTGCTTACTCCAGTAATCTCTAACTTTTTTAACATCAGTTTCGGTCTGTACAACATTTTCTTTGTTGTCAGTAATTATTGTCTGTAGTTCTACGGTCATTACTTCAAGATTACTAATAATTTTTTCTACAGCAATTAATTCATATGTTGCTAGACCAAATAGAAATATGGTTAATATAGATACTATTATTGCTTTTTTCATTACCAGTTGCCTTCTCCTTTGTAATTAGTCTCGACTACGATATATTTACCATTTTGTGGTTGAATGTACATTTTACCACTGGAATTAATAGATAAAAATGCAACTTCTCGTTTTGGTAGATTTAGTTTTTTTAGTTGCATATCAATAAAATTTTCGTCTAGTTTTGTTATAACGAGATTCTCTTTTATTGCTTTGCCTTTAGTCATAAGAATAATAGGTGGGCTAGCGGGTTCAACTTTTATTCCCACACTTGTAGCATTAAGTGGGGCATAAGCACTTCTTGGTAATACTGTAAGAGTACCGTTGGTTTGCATGATAGCATATAATATCTCTTCTAGATTAAAATAGCCACAACCACGTATTCCTTCCATAAGGTCATTAAAATTCATATTAAGTTTTTTCATGGCTTGAAAATCTATGCCATCAGGATTAATTACTATTACTGGTTTACCATTAAGCCATTTTCTAAATTTTAGGCTTTTTTGACTGACAAAAGTTAATAGATAGTGCAATATTGCAAGTGTAATAATAGGTATAATACCATGTACCAGTGGCAAGGCAGTTTCTGCCATAGGAATAGTTGCTAAATCGGCTATAATTAATGTAATAACCAATTCGAATGGTTGCATTTCACCAATTTGCCTTTTACCCATAAGTCTAATTAAGAAAAAAACCAGCGAATATATAATAATACTGCGTGCGATTAATGTATATGTCATATTATTATTCTTGCTGATTTTTTTTATTTTATACTTAATCTATGTGGAAAACAATTTTGATTTTTTCGACTTTGAATGTTTCTTTTTAATTTGTTTTGAAGCAATTTTGGTTTTGTATATACCACTTATGTATGTTATGTCTATTATACCAAATACACTCATAAGTATTGTAAATACTATTATGCTTAATCCGCCACATATTATTATTGCCATAAAATTGCCTACAACAATATTAAGTATGTTATATAGCCAAAGTGTAAGATATATGGTAGGCAAGCATATGATTATGAGTTTTAAATTGATACCCACATATGTTTTGTTACTATTAATTGTTTTGTTGATTGTTATAAGATTAAGTACAGCAATAAGTGTCATACTTAAACCAATTGCATACATTAGGGCATATATACCTATATATTTTGGCAAAATTAATATACATAAGATACTTACAACACAACTATAAAGATAATATCTAAATGTTCTAGATTCTAAATTAAGGCTGTTAAGCATAGAAGTGGTAATTTGTGATAATCCCATAGGTATTATCATCCAACTTATGTTTTTTAAATATGTTCCTGCAGTAATATTATTAAATATTAATTGACAAAGTGGTTCACCCAAAGCGACAAAACATGGGATTGCTATAAAAGAACAACATAATGTAAAATTGATAGCATATGTGATTTGTTTTTTTAATTGTGTATAATTTTTTGTACTATAAAGACTTGTTAAATTGGGTACAATTGCCATGGCAAGTGAGCCTATAAGTGTTGATGGTATGGATAAAAATGGAAGTGTCATACCCATAGCAATTCCTAGTTGACTTAATGCTTGCACACTTGAAAATCCGGCACGCATAAGCATAATTGGCAATAGAAAAGCCATAAAAGGTTGCATTAGACTAGTTGCTAGTCTTACACAAGTTATTGGCGTAGAAGACTTAATAATGGGCTTAAAACACGATTTTGGACTACTTATTCGACCGTTAGATGAGAAATAAAGCACTATACCAAGTATTGTACTTAATACACATGCTACACTTAAAGATATGCCAGCAGGGTATAGTATATTATCTGGCTTAAGCAGATAAAAACATATAAAATAACAAGTTAATCTTATTATCTGTTCAATAAACTCGACTAAACTTACTTTTGTGAATTGTTCTTTACCCCATAAATATCCTTTAAATGGTGCGTATATGCCAGTAAATATAATTGCAGGCAACATAAGTAATAATAAAGTGTATGCGTCAATATTACCAAAATAATTAACAAATAATTTTTTACATATAAGAACTATTAATGTAATTACTATTGATATTGATACACTGATAATAAGACCACTAGTTACACTTCCATTAGATTTTTTAGGATTATTGGCATTAACTGTAGTTGATTTAGACACTGCTAGTGGTATTCCTGAACTTAATAGGGTAGCAAAAACCATAAATATAGATACGACTATCGAATATATACCTAGCATTTCTGTAGTTAAAGTTCGGGAAAGAAATATCTTAAAAACAAACCCTAGCATACGGGTTATTACTGAAAAAAAAGTCAATATAGCAACTGCTTTAAAAAGTTTAATAATATCACCTCAAAAATAATTTATTACAATCTAGTTTGAAAAATTGATTAAATTATTCAAAAAATATTGATTACTATCATATATATTGTTAAATGGGGTGATATATGTTAATTGAATATAATTTAAGTAAATATGAATCACTTGATGATGTAGCAAAAAAGTATAATGTTTCGGTTATGGATATAAAAAATTACAACAATCTTACCGATGATAAATTGCCAAAACATATTTTAATTCCAAAATCAGATTCAAAAGTAAAAGTAGTTGCCAATCTTAATCGTGAATTTATAACAACTTTAGATATTAACAATATTAAAGGTAATTTAAGTAAAATTGGATTAAGTTGTGTTAATCCGACTGATAAATTGAAGTTATTTGTACCTAAACAAAATAACATTTATGTTGTGACTGTTTTAGACAATCTTAATACTATTGCTAAAAAACTAGGGATAGAAAAATCACGATTAATCGAACTTAATAATTTAAAAACAGAAAAATTATTTATAGGGCAGATATTAAAGATTTGTTAGAGTAATAAATAACAATTTAATAACAACAATTGACTATCATTTTGAAAAAAGTTAAACTACTTATAGGTGATTAAATGATAAAAATTGTTGAAGTCGATAGTAAAGAAAAACAGAAAGTATTTATTAATTTTCCACTATCACTATATAAAGATTGTTATTATTATATACCCAATCTTAATGTATCAGAAAAGTTAATATTTAAGTATAATAATCCAGATCAAAAGGCTGTATTTTTTCTTGCATATATGGACGATATTGTAGTTGGTCGAATAGGTGCAATAATTCAGAATATGTATAATGAAAAAATGGGGGTAAAGCAAGTTCGTTTTACTAGATTTGATTGCATTAATTCGATTAGTGTTGCAAAAAAATTATTTGAAAGTGTAGAAAAATGGGCTCTTGATAATGGTATGGATAGTATACATGGTCCTATGGGCTTTAACGACCTAGAGAAAATGGGGATTCAAGTAAGTGATTTTACTAGTGAAGGTAACATAATTACTCAATACAATTTCCCTTATTATAAAAAGTTGCTTGAAAAATGTGGATTTCAACCAGATGCATCTTTTGTAGAGTGTAAAATTTTTGAACCAAAAGGTTTCAAGATGACTCTATCAAGTGAAAAATATCATAATGTGAAGACTAAAAATGCTAATCAGTTAATTAAAAAATATAAAACACAAGTGTTTGATTTAATTAATGAAAGTTATATTCCTATATATGGCGCAGTACCTATAACTCCTACTTTTAAGGAGAAATTAATTAACCAATTTAAGTTTTTGATTAATATGGATTTTATTAGTATTGTTGTTGACAATAATGATAAGGTAGTGGGTTTTGGAGTTGCTATTCCGGGGATTGCAAAAGAGATTAAGGAAAGTAAGGGTAAATTGCTTTCTATGAAAAGTTTTAAGATGATAAATGCATTTATTAAACCCAACTATGCAGAGATGTTATTGGCATGTGTGCTTCCAGAATATAAAAATTGTGGGATAGAGAATCTTATTGCTAGTAAATTATTTATCGGATTTCAAAAGTATAACATTCGTAGTGTTAATACCAATCCTATTATTTACAATGATTTTGGTAAATCTATACTTGATAATTTTGAACATATTATACATAAAAAACGTGTTGTTTATTTAAAACAATTATCTGATAAAAATAATTAGTGATGTCTAATGGAAATAATAAATAGTGTGATATAAAGATATAAATAAGTATCTGACAATAAAAAAACTGTAAGTATGTTGAAGTGAACCCCATTTTTGC
>DJSB01000036.1 GCA_002437945.1 Christensenella sp. UBA6345
ATTCCCTATTACAATTATTCTGTAGCATAGTTATCAAAATATCCAGTTACTAGTACAATAGGTGTACCTTTATCTCCACTGCCACTAGTTAAGTCACATAGTGAACCAACTAAATCTGTAATTCTTCTAGGAGTTGTACCCAAAGATTCGGCTTTATTAACAAGATTTGATTCTTTCTCATTAATTAGTTTCTTCATTGCTTCTACAGCCTTTTCTCCAGTCAAATTAGCAATTTTGTTGTCTGCCAAATATTTTAATTTAATCTCGTTAGGAGTGCCCAATAAGCCGTCAGTATATGCTGGACTAACAACTGGGTCAGCCAATTCCCAAATACCGCCTACAGGGTCTTTAAATGCGCCATCGCCATATACCATACATTCAAGTTTAACACCCAATCTATTGTATAATTCTTTTTGAAGATTATTAACAAATGTTTTTGTATCACGTGGGAATAATTTAACTTTTTCATCTGTAGATAAATTACTACCAAGAACACCATAGTCTTCATGATAACCACTACCATCAACACTCTTATTTAAAATTTCATGAAGTGAAATAACTTTTTCTGCACCATTGGCTAGAAGTAATTTTTTAGTTCTGAATCTAGAATGAATATCTGCATTAATAACTTTCTTTGTATATTTTAATATTTCTGTAGGATCATTAGATAAAATAATCTCACAGTCACATTCAGATATTTTTTTATACATTTCAATGTAGTTAACGCCAGTAAATGGGTGTGTAACATCTTTAACTAAATCAGTAAATTCTTTAGCAGTATAAGATTTACCAAATTGGAAAATACCTAAATCATATAATTTTTCAATAGATACTAAAGGATTACCAACTTCATCAAATGGATAAGATAATTGAATAACTATTTTATCTGCCCCTCTAGAAATTCCCCTTAATATACTAGAAAATCTATTCCTAGATAATATAGGAAAAACTACACCAATAGTTCCACCACCTAATTTAGTTCTTACATCTTTTGCTATATTATCAATAGTGGCAAAATTTCCTTGAGACTTTGCAACAATTGCTTCTGTTACAGCAACAATATCTTTTTCCTTTATTTTAATATTTTCATTTTTAATTGTGGCTTCAATACAATCAGCCACGATGTTAACCAAGTTATCCCCTGGTCTAATAATTGGAGCACGTACACCCCTTGCAACTGTACCAACTGTTCTCATAATAATCTCCTTAATTATTTAGTAAACACTATCATTATACAATATATATTCAAAAAATAAAAATCATTCTACAAAAAAAAGAAGAATATATTTTATTCTTCTTTTATAGTTATTATAAGTAAAATTTGTTTAATTACCCGCTGAATTTTGACTTAAATAATTGTCAATTTCTTTTCTTGCTAATGCATCACATCTATTGTTATATGCGTTATCAGCATGTCCTTTAACTTTTACCCATGTAACGTTATGCTGTGCAATTAAATTAATCAATTCTTGCCATAAATCTAGATTTAACACAGGTTTTTTATTAGCAGTACGCCAATTATTTTGTTGCCAGTTTTCTATCCAACCCAACAAAAATGCATTAACAGTATATGCCGAGTCTGAGTATATGGTAATATTGCACGGTTCTTTAATTAATTTAAGTCCTTCTATAACAGCAGTTAATTCCATCCGATTATTGGTTGTATTATCACAAAAACCAGAAAATTCTTTTTCTACATTTTTATATTTTAATATAATTCCATAACCACCTGGGCCCGGATTATATGAGCATGCACCGTCTGTATACAATTCTACGTTTTTCATTTTTACTTTCCTTTACAATAACATAATATCACAAAGTTTGTTTATAAAACAAACTATTTATTTGAATTTATTGACATTTAGGTTATAATTATTTATACTTATTACGTGATTGAAAAATTACTGCACTTTAGGGGAGTAGTTCAATGGTAGAATCGCGGTCTCCAAAACCGTTGGTTGAGGGTTCGAGTCCTTTCTCCCCTGCCAATTTTAACGCATTTATTGCGTTTTTTTTATAAATTTAACTTAATAATATTAGGGATAAAAAAAATGACTTACGAAGAAATAGATAATATGGTTAAAAAATGTAGAAAATGTGGTATGTTACTTAAGCCACGTTTTTACACATTTAAACAAGGTGAATCCAATATTCTTATAATTGGTGAATCTCCTGCAAAAGATGGCTGGATTGAATCAGGCAAAGCATTCTACAATGATAAAGGCACATTACAAGGAACAGGCAGAATATTATCAAGATTATTAGAATTAATTGGATTAACTATAGAAGATATAAGTTTTACAGAATGTTGTAAATGTCATCTTGATAATATCACCACTTTAAGCGAATTTACAGCCAATTGCCGTCCCTTTCTTATATCTCAACTAGAATTAAGTAAACAAGAAATTATCCTTACTATGGGTAAATTTGCAACTCAACAGATATTGGGAATTGAAATTAAACGTTTTAAAGACTATGCAGGAAAAGAGTTCAAATATGGTAATAAAATAGTAATACCAATATATCACTGTTCCCCTATTAATCCTTTGGGATATTCCGGTAATGTAGAGATATTTAAAAGTTTAACAAAATATAATTTGCGTTAAAATAACATTAAACAAAACACTATTTAATAACAAAAAAAAGAATTGGATAATTAATTATTAATCCAATTCTTTTTTATTTAAAAATAATGATAGATTGTAGAATATCTAAATTATTTTGCATATTCTACACTACGTGTTTCTCTAATAACATTAACTTTAATGGTTCCTGGATATTCCATTTCTTTTTCAATTTTTTGGGCAATATCTTTAGCTATAAATAATGCTTCATCATCACTAATTTCTGTAGGTTTTACGATAATTCTAACTTCTCTACCTGCTTGAATAGCATAAGATTTATCAACACCTTTAAAACTATTAGCAATTTCTTCAAGTTTTTGTAAACGTTTGATATAATTCTCCAAACTTTCACGTCTAGCACCTGGTCTAGCACTAGATATAGCGTCTGCGGCTTGTACTAAAATTGCTTCAATACTTTCAAATTCGCAATCGCCATGGTGAGCAGCAATACAATGAATAACTTCTTTTGTTTCTTTGTATTTTTTAGCCAAATCAACACCTATAGTTACGTGAGTTCCTTCTACTTCATGGTCAACTGCTTTACCTATATCGTGTAACAACCCACCACGTTTTGCTACATTAACATTAGCGCCTAATTCAGCAGCCATAAGCCCTGCTAAATATGATACTTCTAAACTATGTTTCAAAACATTTTGACCATAACTTGTACGATATTTCAATCTTCCCAAGATCTTAATCAATTCTGGATGTAAGCCATTAATACCAGCATCAAAAGCGGCTGCTTCCCCTGCTTCTTTAATAGTTACTTCCATATCTCTAGTAACTTTTTCTACCATTTCTTCAATTCTTGTAGGATGAATACGTCCATCAAGAATAAGTTTTTCTAGTGATATACGAGCAATTTCACGTCTTACTGGGTCAAATGATGATAATACAACTGCTTCAGGAGTGTCATCAATTATTAAATCTACACCAGTAGCATTCTCAAGTGCTCTGATATTTCTACCTTCACGACCAATGATTCTACCTTTCATTTCTTCACTAGGAAGTATAACTGAAGATACTGTTACTTCACTTGTATGATCAGCAGCACATCTTTGAATTGCTAAAGTAATAATATCTTTTGCTTTCTTATCTGCATCTTCTTTTGCATTTTGCTCGATATTTCTTACCAATACAGCAGCATCTCTTTTTGCTTCTTCTTCATACATTTGAATTAATTGTGATTTTGCATCTTCTTTTGATAGTCCAGCAACTTTTTCAAGTTCTGCAACAATTTGGTCTTTGATCTTGTTTTGTTCGTTAATTGCATTTTCAATCTCTTGTTCTTTGCTTTCCAATGCGGCTTTCATATTATCAATTGCTTCAATTTTATTATCTAACATTACTTCACGTTTGGTAATAAAATCTTCACGTTGAACAATACGATTTTCTGATTTTTGCATTTCAGCACGTCTTTCTTTAAGTTCAGCATCACATTCATTTTTCAATCTTAAAACTTCGTCTTTTGCTTCTAAAATTGCTTCTTTTTTAACTGTTTTTGCTTCATTTAAGGCTTCTTGGATAATATTAGTAGCAGTTTCTTTGCTTTTCTCTGTTTTTCTTTTTGCTAAAAACGCATTCAAAAACATACCTAAAGGCACAGCAACTGCAACACAAATTATGCCAACAATAAGACTTACAACTGGAGTTGACAATGCTAATAAACTTAACATTGCACTTTGTGTCATTCTAATTCTCCTTTTATTAAATTTTAATAGTACAATAATTTAATTCTCTATAACAATAGAGAAAATTTTTTCTGATATATATAAATTTTTGAATTGATCAAAAAATTTTATCTACCACATATTAATTGTAATTAAATATTAAAATTTTGTCAAACAATATAGTTATAAAAAAAGTCGAATAATATCCTTTGTTGTGTAGATATATTCGACTATAATTTTATAAATCTTTTGTATTAACTATTTCTTCTTTTTCCATTGCTTCCGCTATTAATTCTTCAATATTAAGGCGAGATTCTTCTTTTTCTACTTTATCTATTCTTGGCTTAATAATTGGATGTTCTGGCAAGAATACTGTACAACAATCTTCATATGGTAATATAGAAGTATCATATGTCCTTATCTTTTTACTTATTGCTATTATATCTTCCTTATCCATACCTATTAAAGGTCTTAATACAGGTAGATCTTCAATAACTGCATTAGTAACTGTCATACTTTCTATAGTTTGTGAAGCAACTTGTGCTAGACTTTCACCTGTAATTATCGCCTTTAATCCATTATTTTTTGCTATACGTTCACTAATACGCATCATTATTCTACGCATAAGTGTAATCATATATTCTGGTTTACATCTTTTGTGTATCTCTTCTTGTATATGAGTAAATGGTATAATATGAATAGTTATATTACCAGTATATTCACTAATAATATTGGCTAAAGTAATTACTTTATTTTTTGCCAACTCGCTTGTGTAAGGGAAACTATGAAAATGTATAGCATGCAAAGGCATACCCCTTTTACTTATCAAATAACCTGCTACTGGACTGTCTATACCACCAGATAATAAAAGTAAACCACCACTACTACTTCCTACAGGCATACCACCCACACATTTAATAGTTTCACTATAAATATATGTATTCAAGTCTTCCCTTAATTCCATAGAAATTGTAACTTCTGGTTCAGATAAATCAACCTTTAATTCAGGGTGTTTGTTAAGTATATATTCACCCATCATTGCAGCAAATTGTATTGATTGAATAGGAAATAACTTATCCGCACGTTTAACATTTACTTTAAAAGTTTTAAAATTATAATCCAATTTATCTAAACATTCTTCTATATTATATTGACTAGTTTTAACTACATAGCATGGACTTAACGAATACACACCAAAAACATGAGAAATTTTTTCAATAATTTCCTGTTCATATATCTCATCATAATTTTTAATAATATATCTACCAGATATTTTATTAAGTTTAAGTTCAAATTTTTTAAGTGATTCGAGAATATTGTGAATTAACATATTTTCAAAAACATATTTGTTTTTGCCCTTTAAAAATATTTCACCAAATCTAATTAATATTGCTTTTTCCATAATATATTCCTATTAAATAATCTTTAGATATTTTTCACAATTAAGTTTTAATATTGAAGCCGCATAAATAACTTCTTCTTCAGTATTAAATTCACTAAAACTAATTCTTAACGAACCATTGATGGTTACATCGCCTACACCCATTGCTGATAATATTCTGTTACCACTTTTACGGCTAGAACATGCCGAACCATTACTTAATAATACACCATCTTGTTCAGCCATATGCAAAGTAGTTTCCGCTTTAACATAAGGTATTGCAAAAGAAACAATATAAGGCGAACAATCATCAGTAGATATAATTCTATAGTTAATAAAATTAGTTGAAAGTTCTTTAATAAATGCTGCTTTTAATTTTGATACATGTTCAAAATTTTCTTTTAGTCTCATTATGGACAACTGAAGTGCCATACAGAATGCTATTATTCCACACGAATTTTCAGTACCACTTCTTAATCCAAATTCTTGACCACCACCATAAACTAGTGGTTTAAGGTTTATACCATCTTTTACATATAATGCACCTACACCCTTTGGACCATGTATTTTATGTGCACTTATAGTATACATATCTACACCTAAATCACAAAAATTAACTGGTATCTTTCCTATAGCCTGTACACCATCACTATGGAAAATTACTTTTTTATTAACTTTTTTTGCTATGCTAACTAGTCTTTTTATATCATTGATAGCACCAGTTTCATTGCAAACATGCATAATAGAAACAAAAGAAGCACCTATTACTTTTTCTCTAAAGTCATTTTCGTCAACGACACCTTCACTGGTAAGTTTAACGAATTCTACTTGATAACCTTTTTCTTGTAGTTCTTTTGCCACATTATATACAGATGGATGCTCGGCATAAGAAAAAACCAATTTACCCATATTTTTTCTTAAAACACCATTAATTGCCATATTGTTGGCTTCTGTAGCACCCGATGTAAAAATTAACTTGTCCATCAAACTTGCACCAAGAAGTTTTAAAATTTCATTTCTATTTTTAAGCAAATCCATATTTATATCCGAACCAGCCTTATATAGTGCTGATGGATTAAAATAACTATTTTTACTATAGTTTACGTAAGCATTAAGTGCTTCGTCATAAATTTGTGTAGTACTTGCATTATCTAAAAAAATCATTGTTAATTCCCTTCTTTTACTAGATAAGTTTATCATAGTCTAAAGAAATTAACAATGAATTTTTTTAATATGGTACAAAGTTTAATAAAGTATCCAAGGTATCGGAATATAAATATACTTCCGGTACTTGTCCTACAATTATACTTTCAGATATTAGAACTTGACGACTAGTATTATATTTTGTACTAAGTAAAGGCAAAACTATACCAACATTGGCTGATATATTAAGATATATTTTATGATTGGTTTGGTTAATGCCTGCAGTTTCAAATTGCGAAAGAAAACTACAATTTACTGCACCTATAGGATTAACTTTTAATTTTACTTTTGGCCCTCTGCCCACAAAAAATGGAATACCAGTAAACGACCCCAAAGGAATACCTATCCCAGCACGTCCATACTCTTCTATTTTATTTTCTGTAGTTTGAGCCAAGTCTTTGCTTAAATTATTAATTTCTAGAGCATTGGCTTGAATCATACTTATATTACCTAATTCATCTGTAATAATGTTAACCAGATCTTCATAAACAATCGAATTAATAACAACATCAGCAATAGCACTATTCATGGCTTTAGTCGCAAGTGCTTTTGATTTTAGTTCAACAGTATCAGCAATTATATTATTAATACTATTTTTAACAACTAAACACCCGCCTAAAAATATGATTAATAACAGAAAAATAGTCGTAATTTTCTTTTTATGTTTTTTTATATGAACGCACAATGATTTTATCATATAAAATTATATGAAATTCACTTTATTTTTATTACATTACGTAAAAGTAAAAATTGATAGCATATCAAGAATCATTGTATTTAATTTTAATATTTTTTAGTCCTACTATTAAATATAAGTGCGAATACAAATGCTGACACAACAGCACAAGTAATACCTGCAGCAGTAGCAGTTAAACCACCAGCAAATGCCCCTAAAAATCCCATTTCCTTAACACCTTTAATTGCACCCCTTGCAAGACTTCTTCCAAACCCTGTTATTGGAACTGTCGCACCTGCTTTTCCAAAATTAACAATAGGTTCATACAATCCAATCGCTTCTAAAACAGCACCTATGCAAACAAATAGCACTAATATTCTTGAACTCGTAATTTTTGTTTTTATAATCAATATTTGACCAAGTGTACATATTAATCCACCTACTGCAAACACTTTTAAATATGTTAAAAACATTTCCATAATATTATTCCTTCTTATCTAAATCTTCACATCTTTCTATAACTACAGCATGGCATACACCTGGTATACTATCTCCTTGTTGACTACTTAATGTACTTAACAATGCTCCTGTAGCAGCAAATAATACATTCTTAAATACTCCTTCATCAAGTTTTTTAATGATATATGAATTTAGTATAGACGCACTACAACCACAACCACTACCACCTTGAAAAGACTTTTGACTATTACTAAATATCATTTGCCCACAATCATTATAATTTTTGCCCAACTTGTATCCGTTATGTTCCATTAAATCCATTAATATTTCAGAACCCAATTTACCTAAATCACCTGTTACAATAAGGTCATAGTCATCTGGACTTGTTTTTGTATCTTGAAAGTGGCTAATTAATGTGCTCATGGCAGCAGGTGCCATGGCAGCACCCATATTATTGACATCTTTTATTCCATAATCAGTAACTTTCCCTAAAGTAGCCTTTGTAATCATATGTCCTTTTTTACCTAAACTTAATACTGTACTACCAGCACCAGTAACTGTCCATTGGCTTGTAGGTGGTCTTTGATTACCCAATTCTAATGGAAATCTATACTGTCTTTCTGCAGTTGAAAAGTGAGTACCTGTAGCACAAACAACATTATCTCTATATCCACCATCAACAAATGTAGCACCTATAGCCAAACTTTCTGCCATAGTACTACATGCACCATATACACCTAAAAATGGTCTATCAAAGTGTCTCGCAGTAAATGACGTACTTATAATTTGATTAAGCAAATCTCCACCTATCATTAAATCAATGTCATTTAAACCTAATTTTGCTACTTTAATTGAATTATCAATTACAAATTCAAGCATTTTTCGTTCTGCATGTTCAAAAGATTTTTCACCAAACAAATCATCTTTCATTATGTGATGATAATAATCTTTAAATGGTCCATTACCTTCTTTTTCCCCAACAATAGAATAATGTCCAATTATTTTTGGCTTATTTTTAAATATGATTGTTTGATCACCGATTTTATTTTTCATATATTTCCCTTTATACAAATAAGTATATTATTCCGGTTATAAAACTAATAACCAAGCCACATACAATTACAGGTCCAGCAACAGTGAACATTTTTACACATAGTCCAAAAATAATTCCTTCTTTTTTAAATTCCATTGCCGGACTAGTAATTGAGTTAGAAAAGCCCGTAATAGGCACAATTGAACCTGCACCAGCAAAGACACCTATTCGGTCATAAATACCCAATCCTGTCAACATACTTGCCAAAAATATTAAGACAATTAACATCCATGTATTGGCTTCTTCCTGTCCCATTGTAGGGAAAATAGCCATTAATGAATCACTTATTCCTTGTCCTATACAACAAATCAATCCACCTATTAAGAATGCATAAATTAATGTTGGAAATTCCTTTGTCTTTGGTATTTTTGATTCAACATATATATTGTATTGTTCATCTCTAGTAAGATGTTTTTCTTTTTTCATACTCTCACCTTTAATTAAGTGTTTACATAAAAATCAATATTTAAACAAAAACTTTTTTGTTTTATAAATAATTTAAAATTTTCTATACAAACTAAATTAAAAGTATGGAGGAATTATGAAAAAGTCAAAAATTATATTAACTTCAATAGTATGCGGAAGTATTCTATTATTAGGTTGTACAACAAATAATCAACCATTAAATATAGCAAAATCAATAGATCACAATCTTACAGTATTAACCAATACTATCAATCATCTTGATACTATAGATAATTCATATTTATCAAATCCAGACATATATCCTATTGTAAAAACTGTCAATGCTCCAGCACCAAGTTCAAACCACAATATACTTGCGAGCAATGATGAAACAGAAAAAAGTATTGGCAATCACAAAAATAAAATATGCCAGATATCTTTATCATTAAATAGTAATATAGATAGTTATAAAACAAACAATGATACTAATTATGAAAATACTCAAGACAATTCTACAATTTACTATTACAACATTGAACCTATAAAATATATGCCTAGATATAATAAAAGCATGGTAGAAAATGATAACTATCTTGATGGATATATTAATAAAGTAAGAAATTTATATGCAATAACTAATGATGCGATGGAAGCCAATAATACACTATCAAATTGCAAAACAAATGTTTTAGATTATTGTGCAGAAATCAAACAATTAAATTATTCTATAGAAGATGGTACATTTGTACCTAATAATCAACAAGTGACAGCATTAAACAATTACATTGATGATATAAAAGTGACTATAAAACGCATTAAAAAATGTAATGGTGATTTAACAAATGAAGTTAACACTATTAATAAAAATAATAATGGTGGAATTACTATCGGTATTGATGTTATCAATAGTAATTATTTAAGTGTTCTTAATCACTTGGATATTAGAATTACTTATTTAAAAAATGCATTAACTACCCTAGAACAAATACGAGAAATATTAATAGATGCACAAAATATTGTTTTACAACAAAATAATAACAACATAGACGACACTACTATTCAAGAAGCACCAAATAATGAAATAAACAATGAAACCAAAGTTGATAATACAATAGATGAAATACAACAAATAGATGATATTAATAATAATGAAAATAAAAACAATATAGAGAATAATCAAGTTAATAACAATAATGAAGAAAATATTAACAACCTTATTATAGATGATAAAATTGATTCAACAATTAATAAAAACAATAGTAATATAGATGGGAATGAAAGCAATAACAACATTAAAGATACTGTTTTAATTGACAATAATAATATAACAGAAAGCAATGAAAGTTATGGAAACGATAATATTAACGAAAACAAAGAAATTGATAATATAAGCGATAATGGCGATACAATTAAAGAAACCACAGTTATAGAAGAGACTGAAGAAAATAAAAAGAAAACTAATATAGACACTTATCTTAATACTAACAACAATCTTGACACATATAAGAAAAACAATAATCAAACTGACAATACTGTTATTAATGACAATAACAATATAACTTATGATGATACAAATATAAATAATAATTGTGATAATTGTCCACCTATTACAACCTTACCAAATGAATTAAATGGTAATAATAATCTATCATATGGTAATAACTTAAATGGAACAATTCCATTACCTAATGATGCAGATAGAATTAATACACCCAACCGAACTTTTCAAAATGGCATAATAACACAAAACAACTTAAATAATGGAGTTAATAATGGTGTCAATGGCAATTATACTGGCATGGGTAGTTCTAACAATTATCCTTATGTTGACGGTGATATTAATCGTACCAATAACAATGTGGATACCTATGGTTACAACACTATGATAGATATGCTTAATAGAGGAACAGTTAACAATGGTATTAACACATTAAATATAACAGAAGAAGCAAGTTCAAAACCTGCAATGGTTAACACTGATAGTGAAAATAATATAGAAAATGTAGATGTCAACGTTATTGAAAACTATGAATTAGAAGAAAAAAATATAGAAACAATAGAAAATGAAGAGATTTAATAAATGTTTAATATTTATTTATAAATTTATAAATTAAAATATTAATTCTACTTCAAATTTAACCATATGATTATTCTACAAAAAATATAAACTATGTGATCTTGATTTACTCACTATGTTTGTAAATCAAGTTGTTAGACACAACACCACAATATCTTGTGGCATCACAGTTTGAATAAACATCAGTTATACGAAAATATTGCTTCGCACTGCTTTCGTCTAACTTTCGATAATATAAACTAT
>DJSB01000043.1 GCA_002437945.1 Christensenella sp. UBA6345
CACTGCTTTCGTCTAACTTCCGATAATATAAACAATGTGATATTGTATTGCTCACTTTGCTTTCAAGTTCGACTATCGCTCAATAAATGACATGTAGGGGCATAACATGTAGTAAATTATTTGTAGTGTAATATTATATAGTTATAATTATATATATTAAATAATGCTTATATAAAGCCAAAAAATATGAGTTTGCATAGTAGTGCATAAATTGCGGAATAATACACACACTATATAAAAAATGAAGGTGTGTTGTATGAAAAAAATATATATTTCTATTATATGTCTTATATTAATTGTGGCTGGATTATTAACCAATAATCGTATGACAGTATATGCAGATTATGATAATACTTTTACAAGTAAAAGTTATGTGCTTTTAGATGCCGATAGTGGTACAGTCCTTATAGAACATAATGCACAAGATAAAGTACAAGTTGCTAGTATTTGTAAATTAATGACTAGTTTAATTACTTTAGAACGTATAGATACTGGTGCATTAAATCTTGATGATAAAATTGTTGCATCAGAATATGCTTGCAGTATGGAAGGTAGTCAAGCATTTTTAGATGCGGGTAGTGAATATACTGTTGCCGAACTATTAAAAAGTGTTATTGTTGCATCTGCCAATGATAGTGCAGTTGTACTTGCAGAAGCAATAAGTGGTAGTGAAAGTGCTTTTACGTCGCTTATGAATTCTAGAGCAAAGGAATTAGGGCTTAATAATACATGCTATGCCAATGCTACTGGTTTGCCTGCACCTAATCAATATTCAACCGCTATGGACACAAGTATATTGTTAAAAAAAGTTGCTAGTTATCCAACTTATGTTAATGATTCACACATATGGATGGATAAACTTGTTCACCCAAGTGGTAGAGAAACCGAACTAGTTAATACAAATAGACTTATTAAATATTATGATAAATGTCATACTGGTAAAACTGGATTTACAGATGAAGCAGGATATTGTCTTGCAAGTAGTGCAAGTAATAATGACTTAAATTTAATTGCTGTAGTGCTAAAATGTGATAAGCCACAAGATAGATTTAAGGAAAGTATAGATCTTTATAACTATGGATTTACTAACTATACTAATAAAAAGATAATCGATAGTGCAAGTGATTATATGAGTATTAAAGTTGGTGGTAGCAAAGTAAAGAGTGCAAAAGTAGGCTATGAAAGTGATTATAGTGTAGTATGTAAAAAAGGTGACACATCAGGTTATGATATAGATATTAAACTTGATAATATAATAAAAGCACCTAGTAAAATAGGTACAAAGGTCGGTATTGCTACTATATTAAAAGATGGTAAAGTTATTTCTGAACAACCAATTGTATTAAAAGAGAATATTGAAAAACAAAATGTTAAAGATATATTGGGTAAAATGGTTGATAATTGGAGTATAGCGGGTTAATAGAAAAGGCATTAGCCTTTTCTTTTTTTACCCATAAATTTACAAAATATCTCATTTAAAAAGATTGTTAAATATTTGCTTAATTATGGGATTTATTATATACTAAATAGGTACAATAATGTAAAAAGGAATTATATGCTTAATTTTTTAGATGTGCTTGAAGGTACAGAATTTATTTATGCTGGTATTGCATTTATTTTGGTACTAGTTATGTCTTTATCTTTGCACGAATTTGGACATGCATTTATAGCATACAAAAATGGCGATATGACACCAAAAGTGCAAGGAAGGGTAACTCTTAATCCACTTGCACATATTGATCCTATTGGCTTTTTATGTTGTGCTTTGTTTGGTTTTGGTTGGGCAAAACCAGTAGAGATTAATCCGCTTAAATTTAGGAAGTATAAGACTGGACTATTTTTTACTTCAATTGCTGGAGTTACTGTTAATCTAATTTTAGCCTTTATTGGCGGTGGGTTAATGGCTTTAAGTATTAAAGTTTATAATGGTAGTTGGATATCAGATTTCTTTTTATACTTTTCTCAATTTTTATTTTATATTAACATTTCATTGTTTATATTTAATTTATTACCAGTTTATCCATTAGATGGTTTTAATTGTATTGCTGCTGTGTCTAAATATGATAACAAGTTCGTGTCATTTATGCGTAAATATGGTAACCTTATATTAATAATTCTACTTGTGTTTGGGGATACATTAATGTTTCAATTAACAACATGGGTAGGTTATCCTATAATTATGTTTTGGAGTCTAATATTTTAATGGAAGAAAATACAAAAGACGACCAACTTGAAAAAGTTGATGAATCACAACTTAATAATGTAGACGAAGATATTCAATTAGATGAAGAAGATGATGATAAGTTAAGTTTTAAACTTGACAATTTTGAAGGACCTTTGGATTTATTGATACATCTTATCAAAAAGAATAAGATGGAAATCGAAGAAATTGAAATTAGTAAGATTACTGAACAATATCTTGAATTAATGTCTAATCTTGAAGAACTTGATTTAGAAAAGGCAAGTGACTTTATAGAAATGGCTGCTTATCTTATCGAACTTAAGAGTAAAATAATTTTGCCTAGACTTTTGGAAAGCGAAAATGAAGAAGATGAAGAAGATCCTACATGGTTGCTTACTCAAAGACTTAAAGAATATGAATTATTTAAGGAAACTAGTGAAAAACTTAAGGTTATTGAAGATGTTAACAAATTCTACAAAGAACCTGAAGAAGATGCTAATAAGTTCCGTATCGTGTTAAAGGATATGAGCCTAGACCTTTTGCTTAATGCATTTACGGGACTATTGACACGTGCAACCAAATCTGAAAAAGAAAATGAACCTAAACAAATTGCAAAGGAAAAATTTACAGTTACACAAAAAATTGCATCTATAAAAGATGCGTTACTGTTACAACCAAAAATTATGTTTAGTGAGTTATTTGAACAAAGTATTTCTAGAGAAGAGGTAATCACAACTTTTATGGCTTTGCTTGAATTATTAAAATTGCAAGAAATCAAATGTAAGCAAGCAGGTGCTTTCTGCGATATAGAGATAACCAAAGCAGAAAATGAAAACACTGATAATGACAAGCCACAGATTGATGATGATAAGGAGATAGATGATGGACAATCTAGATAAAGTGATTGAAAGTATATTGTTTGTTGCTGGCGATGGAGTCGAATTCTTTGATATTGCTGAAAAATTGGGAGTATCAGTAGATGAAGTTGAAAAAGCACTGGCACAGTTAAAGGCTGACCATGAAAAAAATCATAGTGGTATTCAAGTATTAACATTTAATAAAAAAGCACAATTGTGTAGTAACTCCGAATATGCCGAACAAGTTGCTGAAGTTCTTAATCCTATAAAAGAAAAAGCGCTTACAAAGGCTGTTTTGGAAACTGCTGCGATTATCGCTTATAAACAACCTATTACTCGTCTTGAGATTGAACAGGTTAGGGGTGTTAATTCGGACTATGCTATGAACAACCTTATTGAAAATAAATTAATTGAAGTTGTTGGACGTAAGGATGCAATTGGTAAGCCATTATTATTTGGTACTACTGATGAATTTTTAAAACGTTTTGGACTTAATAGTCTTGAAGATTTACCTGACTATGATGAATTAATTGAACGTATTCAAGTTATACATACTCCACAAAATGCAGGATTATTTGATTATTCTCATATGCCTGAAGATAATGATAAATTAGAAGCAGAAGAAGCGCAAAAACAAGCAGAAGCAGAAAAACAATCTAATGAAAATAATGGCGATACTAGTGATAATTCAACTGATAACACAGCAAAGACAAATTCTGAAGATGATGATACAAGTGCTAGTGACGATTTATTAGACGAACTATTAAAGTCTAGCGATGATGATAAAAAAGAAGAAATTACAGAAGCATTTGAAGATGAAGAAATAGAAGAAAAAAATGAAGTAGTTGAAGATTTATTAAATGCTTTGATTACTCCTGATGATGAAGAAGAAGCATAATTAAAGTTTTGTATTAATAAAAAATGTATCTATGTTTTAGATGCATTTTTTTTATGTCTTTGCAGATAATATTATTATGAAAATATTTCTTATAGTAATGACAATCATAGTAGTATTATTAACTATTAATTTACCTATTAAAGCCTTTTTAGAATACGATATACTTAATAATAATGGGAAAATTAAAGTATTTGTATTCTGGATTGTTCCTATCGTAATTATGAATTTTTCAATTGCGGGCGAGTATTTGAACTTTAGCAATTCTCGTAATAAAATTATAAAAATCAAACTTGATATTAACGATGAAAAAGTAAAGTTTTTTAACGATTTTGGTTCATATTTTAAAAGAAAGATATATTTACAAAATTTAGGTATATATGCTTTAGTGTGTAGTGAAAATCCTGTAATAAGTTCTACGATAGGTGCTACATTAAATGCTATAATTGGTATTTTATTTTCAATTATTAATATCTACAAACCTGATGCTGATTTAAATAAATATATTTCTACTGGATATAGACAAACTGAGTTGAGAGTTAGATGTAATATAAGTATTGTATTTAGTCTATATGACTTAATTTGGGCTATATATATGGCATATAAGAAAAATTTGGAGAGAAGGAATGAAAAAAATAGAGAAATCAAACAACAAGGCGGAGTTAAGTGAGATATTAGATGACGCAATGAAAAATCTTAAAACTCTAGTTGATATTAATACTGTTGTAGGGACTCCTATTAAATGTGATGGTGTAACAATTATTCCGGTTTCAAAAATCTATGTAGGTATTGTTGCTGGCGGTGGCGAATTAGATAATAAAACGGTTAAGTTAAGTTACAATTATCCATTTGCTGGTGGTACTGGTGCAGGATTTACAGTTAATCCAATTGGCTTTTTAGTTATTGATGGTAAAGAAACAAAATTTGTTAATACCGAACTTAATAAGTCGGGAGAGAAACTTGTAGAAATGGCTAATCGTACATTAAAGATATTGTTAAGTAACTTAAAGAATAATAATAACTAATACTATGCAAAATATGAAAAATTGCTTTGTTAAGTCAAATTATTAATATTTGCATAGTAGTAAATAAATATTAAAATACTGAAAGGAAATCATAATGAAAACTTTTTACTTATGTGATAAAACAAAAAAATATTTAAAATTATTAATACTTATGTGTTTGATAATCGTGCTTAATTTTACTTTAGCCATAATTGGTCAAAATAAAATGATTGTCAATGCTAATGCTCCATATAGATCAATGTGTGTGATGTTGGAAGATGGTCAAGTGATTAATGAATATAATAAAGATATTCAACTTGCTATGGCTAGTACTACAAAAATAATTACCGCTATTGTTACACTTGAAAATTGTGAAGACCTAGATAAGTTAGTAACTGTGGCAGATGAAAGTGTAGGTATAGAAGGTACAAGTATTTATTTAAGAAAAAATGAGCAGATGTCTATACGTAATTTATTGTATGGATTGATTTTAGCATCAGGCAACGATGCTGCTATGGCACTTGCATATGCAATAGGCGGTACAGAGACACACTTTGTAGAAATGATGAATGATTTTGTTACAAAGTTAGGACTTGAAAATACTCATTTATCTAATCCACATGGTCTAGATCAAAAAGGACATTACACTTCAACATATGATCTGGCAAAAATCACGAATTATGCATTAGATAATCCTACATTTAAAGAAATTGTAAGCACAAAAACAAAAATACTTAATGAAGGTGAACCTAATGTAAGATATTTACGCAATAAAAATAAACTTTTATTTAAACAAGATGGTTGTGTTGGTGTAAAAACCGGTTTTACTGATAATGCAGGAAGATGTTTGGTTAATGCTTGCGAACGAAATGGATTTAGAGTAATTTCTATTGTCTTTAATTGTGGACCAATGTTTGAAGAGTGTGATAAGTTAACCGAGCAAGCATACAATCAATATATGAAAAAAACATTTATCGAACCGTATAGTTTTGTTGGTAATGCCAATATAGTTGAAGGGGACAAAAATGAAGCCTTTGTTGTTACTATAAAGGGATATTCTTGTATTATTAAACAACAAGATGAAGATAAATATAATGTAGAATATTATATTTATGACAATATAGTTGCACCTATTTCAGCCAATACAATTATGGGTGAAGTAAAAGTAACTTTTGATGGTGAAACGATTTATGAAGATAAATTATATTCAACTAGTGAAATTAAAAATATCAATTTTAAAAGTAAATTAGATACAATTATACAGAGTTGGTTTATATAATAACATTTTATAGTAATTGATATAATAATAAAATATTTTAGCATAACACTAAAGTGTTATGTTTTTTTATTTGATTAAAAATCTTTTATGTATTAAAATTGTAATGTATGAGAATAAATCGTTTTTTAGCACAATGTAATATAGGTAGTAGGCGTAAAGTAGAAGAATATATTGTCAGCAATAGAGTATCAGTTAATGGTAAAATAGTTACTGATTTAAGTACCCAAATTTTACCCACAGATATAGTTAAATTTGATAATAATATCGTTAAACCTAGTAATGTAAAATTGTATTATCTTCTTAACAAACCAAGTGGATATATAACATCTGTAAGTGATGATAGGGGACGTCATACTGTATTGGATTTAATTGAGCAGACACCTGAACATATTTTCCCTGTGGGTAGATTGGATTATAATACAGAAGGAATGCTGATTATTACCAATGATGGGGATTTTGCTAATCAACTTATTCACCCAAGTCATGAGATTAATAAAGTTTATCAAGTAATAATTAATACACAACCTTCTATAGACCAATTAAAACAATTGGAAGAAGGTGTAAAAATCGAAGAAGATTTTGTTACAAGTCCAAGTGTTATTACTAATCAACATAAACTTAATAATGGTACTTATCAATTAGATATTACTATTCATGAAGGTAAAAATAGACAGGTTAGAAAAATGATGAATGCGGTTGGACTAAATGTATTATATCTAAAACGCATAAAAATTGGTGGATTACCTTTGGGAAATTTGCCTTTAGGTAAATATAGAAAGTTGTCTAATTCAGAAATAAATTTGCTTTTAAAAAAGGAGAAATAATTATGATTAATATTGCTATTGATGGACCAGGTGGGTCTGGTAAAGGTGTAGTATCAGATAGACTAGCAAAACTGCTTAATGTTTGTCATTTAGATACAGGTGCAATTTATAGAGCAATAGGACTATATTGTTATCAAAATAATATAGATCCAACTAGTGAGAAAGAAGTGGGAGAAGCACTAGATAAAATGAATATTACTATTGATTTTGTTAATGGTGAACAATATACAAACCTAAATGGTGTTTGTGTAAATTCGATGATAAGAACTTCAACCATATCGGATTATTCTTCTAGAAGTTCCGCTTTAAAAATTGTTAGAGATAAAGTAAAACATCTTCAACAAGATTTTGCTAAAAATAACAATGTAATTATGGAAGGAAGAGATATTACTACCGAAATTCTTCCTAATGCTAAATATAAATTTTTCCTTACTGCATCTCCAGAAGTCAGAGCACATAGAAGATTAAAAGATTTATTGGCTAAAGGCGAAAATATTACTTTTGAAGAAGTATTAAAAAATATCAATGAAAGAGATTATCGAGATTCTCATAGAGAATTTGGTAAATTGCAACTTGCTAAAGATGCTATTTTAATTAATTCTGATAATTATACAATTGATGAAGTTGTTGCAATTATGTATAGCAAAATAAACGAAAGAGTTTAAGGAGTAAACAATGTTATTTTATCTACTTTGGTTTCTATTTTATATTCCACTTTGTATTGTTTACCCATGTCGAGTTATTGGTAAAAAGAATCTTCCTAAAAAGGGAAGAGTAATATTTAGTGCTAATCACCAGACACTTAATGATCCTATTATTGTTGCATTGAAATTAGGCGGTAGACGTAGGTTTCATTTTATGGCGAAATCACCATTGTTTGACAATAAACTTAAAGGCGCTTTTTTGAAAAAAATGGGTGCATATCCTGTTCATTGTTGTTCTAGTGATGTAACTGCAGTTAAGACTACTTTGAAATTGTTAAGAGAAGAAAAGGCTGTTTGTATTTTCCCAGAAGGTGCGAGATTGGTTACTAGTGAAGCCAACGAACTTAAACATGGTGTTGCTATGTTCTCATTACGAACTAAAACTCCAATTGTACCCGCATTTTTTGTTAAAAAAACTATGGCTTTTGTTCCAAATAAATTAATTATCGGTAAGCCTATTGAATTGTATAATATGGAGCAATTTAAAGATAAACGAATTGATAAAGAATTATTAGATGAAGCAAGTAAAATTATCAAGAAAGGCATTATGGATATTCGTAACAATTATCAAAAAGAACAACAAGAAAAAAGACTAAAAAAGTTAAAGAAAAAATACAATAAACTAGTAAAAAATACAGAAGAAGAATAATAAAATGACTCAGTAAATAGTAAAAAATATACTGGGTCTTTTTACGTAAATATAATTGTGTATGTGATTTTTATATAAATACCATTAAATTTGTGTTAATATATTGTTGCATAAGGCAGATAATAATTTTTAAAATTAAACATAAACTAATTCAGGTGAATCAATGAATGAGAATAAAAAACTAATAATTAATATGATTACATATCCCATTGTTTTTATTATAACATCACTAATTATTGAAATGGGGACTTTTTTATCATTAGGATTTAATATTGTACCGCAGTATTTTTTGTTGGATATTTTTATTATCCTTGTTTTTGCGTCAATTATTTTTGTTACGTCTAATAAAATAGCACAATTTGTATTAACTATTGTTTTTTTAATAATTCAATCCATGATAAGTTATGTTAATATTACATTGTATTCCATTTATGGTGATTTATTTAGTTTTGATTTGATTGTGTTGGGTGCAGAAGCATTTTCAGTATTTGATCCTTCTTTTATTAAGTGGAGATTTATTCTATTTTTGTTATTTGTACTCGGTGCTGCCATTACATACATGTCGTTTAAATTGAAGGATAAAATCAAATATAGATTTAAGTCCTTTACAGCAGTTATTGTGCTTTTGATATTTATTGTGTCTCAAGGGATTTCTATTGGGGGATATTTTATTCAAAAAAGTTGTTTAAAACAAAATAATTCAAGTTTGTATTCTCAATATTTTGAAAATGATTTAACTATGTATAATAGACAATTTATTAAATCTGAATCTTTGAAAAAATTTGGCACATATCCATATTATATTAAAAATTTATTAAATATGGCATTTGGTGCTGACAATTATAAACAATACGATAAAATTAAAGAATATGTAAGTAATAATGTCTATCAAACAAATTCTGACACGGGACTACTTAAGGACGATAATGTTATTATTATAATGTGCGAAAGTCTTGAATGGTATGCTATTAATCCAGTTTTAACTCCTAATTTATATCAATTATTTAATAATGGCTATAGTTTTGATAATTATTATAGTAAAAGTAAGACTAATTACTCTGAAATGGACGTTATATTGGGTAGTGTTCCTACAGATAATGCTTTTACTAATAGTTGGCATAATTCTTCTTCTAGTTTGTTGGGTAATGATTTATGTTTTACATTGCCTAACAAATTTAAAGACAATGGTTATGAAAGTATTAAATATTTTCATGATAATACTGGGGATTTTTATGCTAGAAACACAACACATACTACATTTGGATTTGATGATATAGTGACTTTAGAAGATATGGATATCGCTAATAAAGCCGATGGTCTAATAGGTCATAGTTCTTCTTATACTAGAGACTCTGATATGTTTGAAAGTTGTAAAGAAATCATGGCACCAGCAAATAAAAAGTTTTTTAGTTTTGTTACTACGATTACTTCACATGGACCATATAAAGAGAGTAATAAATTAAATGCAGAATATGAAACTCTTAATAATGGTAAATTAAATGAGTATATAGATTGGCTCGAAAATAACACAAATTATACATATCCTAAAGATAAAAAATTTCAAAGATATTTATTCAATTATTTGGCTACTACTATGGATTTAGATAAAGGTATTGGCATATTAATAGATTATTTGAAAGGTAAGGGAATATATGAAAATACAACGTTGGTTGTTTATGGCGACCATAATGCTTATTATCATGACCTTGCATATAAAATGCGTAATGTAGATAAAAGTGATTATAAGGTGTCAGAGTTATATAGAGTACCTGCCGTAATATGCTCTACAAAACTTGGCAAATACAATTTGAAGGCTTTTAGTTGTCCATACAATCTAGCACCTACAATTTTAGATTTAACAGGTATTAAGTATAATAATCAGTTGTATATGGGGTATTCTGTATTTAATGAAAACTTTATCGATACAATATTTGTATCACAAATAGGTGGTATATTTGGAGATAAAATATATTCTGACAATGTGACTCAAATATCTGCAAGTGAAACATTGACCAATGAAGAGATAGAAAAATTTAAAAAGAATGCAACTATTTTTTACGATAAACAATTTAATATGAATTTGGTATATAATTCTAATATATTTAAAAAATTTCCAGAATTAAAAAATTTTGTTTAAAAGAAAAATATAATTTATTTATGATTACAAAGGATTTAATATGAAGGATTTACATATACACACAAAGTATTCTGACGGCGAATACAACGAATTTGACATTATTAAAAAAGTGAAGAATGCAGGAGTTACGGAGTTTGCTATTTGTGACCATGACACTATAGAAGGTAGCGAAAAAGTAAGTCAATTGTTAAATAATGACTCTAGTATTATATTTCATTCTGGTGTAGAGTTAACAAGTCGAGTTAATGGCTATGATAATGGCATTAATGTACATATGCTTGCTAGGGATTTTGATTATGATGAGCCAGGCATGAATCAATTAATATCAAAAATTTCTAATTTAAGAAAACAAAAGATTGATAGAATGGTAAAATTTATTTATGAAAAGTATCATGTACAACTTGGTAAAAAAGAAGTTGATAATGTCGTTAAAAGTACTAATTCAGTAGGTAAACCACATATGTATAAATTACTATGTAATCATGGTAATTATGATAGACGTGAATACTATAGAATAATGGACGAATTAAATTCTGATGATTTAAGATTAGATGCGATAAATGTAATTAACACTGTGCATAAAGGTAAGGGGAATATTACGTTGGCACACCCTATTGAAATAATGGGAGAATATAATTATAATTATGAGCAAATTGATAAATTAGTAGCATATTTAAAAAGTTATGGATTAGATGGTTTAGAAACACGACATTCAAGCCAAACCGAAGAAGATTATCAACAGTTTAGTAAAATTGCTAAAAAGTATGGTTTGATTGAGACATGTGGAAGTGATTATCATGGAGAAAATGTTAAACCTGATGTGCGTATAGGTGTTTGCGAAAAGACAATCAATACTATGACAAAATAATACTTAATTATTATGAATTATAATAAAAAAGAGACCTAGCATCAGGTCTCTTTTTTATGTGGAATATATATATTAACGATAAAATAGTGTAATTGGAAATGTTAGTTAAATAACTATTAAATAATAAATGAATAGGAGAGAAGATATAAAAAAATACTTGAATGAATCAAGCATTAATTTTATTAGTGGTGGGCAAGGATGGATTCGAACCACCGAAGTCAGAGACAACAGATTTACAGTCTGCTCCATTTGGCCACTCTGGAACTTGCCCAAAACTAAAAATGGAGCTGGTGATAGGAATCGAACCTACAACCTGCTGATTACAAATCAGCTGCTCTGCCAGTTGAGCTACACCAGCGTATAGTTTATATTATGGTGCCTCGGGGCGGAATCGAACCACCGACACGAGGATTTTCAGTCCTCTGCTCTACCGACTGAGCTACCGAGGCACATAATAATTAATAATATTACAGGTTAGGGAAGTTATTTCTTTAACCTATAATAATGGCGACCCGGAAGAGATTTGAACTCTCGACCTCTAGCGTGACAGGCTAGCGTTCTAACCAACTGAACTACCGGGCCATATACATATTATAAATAATTTAAAGAAATAAATTGGTGGGCCTTCAGGGACTCGAACCCCGGACCAACCGGTTATGAGCCGGTCGCTCTAACCAACTGAGCTAAAGGCCCAATCTGCAATACAATTAATTAATGGTCGGGGTGGAGAGATTCGAACTCCCGATTTCATGGTCCCAAACCACGCGCCATAACCAAACTAGACCACACCCCGTTAATCATTATCTTAATTGCTGACAGTAAAATTCTACTATAACCACATTCATTTGTCAATAAAAATAATTAAAAAAATTATTTATTTTTTATATATTTTTTTATGCGTGTTTTTTTAATAATATTTGTCTAATTATATTATTAGTATACTAAATATTATATTGTTATTTAATTAAAAATTATATTTATCGTATGATTATTAGTATTGATATAATCCTATTATAAATATTATGAATAAGACGACAATATATAATGTATAAAAGTGTAAATTAAGACTTTATTCTACAAACATATTTAATTTATTTGTGACAATTTTTGATAGAATTATTAATAATTAAAGGAGAAAAATATGAATATAAAAAGTAGAGTATACAATAATACCATATATATTATGATGATTGGTGAATTAGATGAATATTCGGCAACATATACCCGAAATACTTTAGACCAGTTATTTGATTCTAGTGTGTTTAATCAGGTAATCATTGATTTATCCGAGTTGGAATTTATGGATAGTACCGGAATCGGAGTTTTAATAGGTAGATATAAACGATTAAAGAATAATAATATACCTATATATATTTGCAATCCAAATAATCATATAGAAAAGATATTTAAGATGACAGGGCTATATGAGATTATGCCCAAAATAAGTTAAGGAGTTAATTATGGCATATAAGAATGAATTAAAATTACAAATTTTAAGTTTAAGTGAAAATGAAAGTTTTGCTAGGAGTTGCGTCGCTTCTTTTTGTTTGCCACTTAATCCATCTATTGAAACAATTACAGACATTAAAACTGCAGTAAGCGAAGCAGTGACTAATTGTGTTGTTCACGCATATCCATCAAAACCGGGAATAATAGATATAGAAGTTAAACTTAATGATCAAGAAATTTACATATCTATTAAAGATTCAGGTGTAGGTATATTAGATGTAAATAAAGCAAAAGAACCATTCTTTACTTCAAAACCTAACAGTGAAAGAAGTGGTATGGGATTTACAGTTATGGAAAGTTTTATGGATAACGTAATTGTCAATTCAAAAGTTAATCAAGGTACTGAAGTTATATTAATTAAAAAATTGGAGGAAGAAAATATTGCTATAGGGGGTTAATATGCTTGATTTTGCAGAGACAATAGAATTAATAGAAAAAGCACAAAAAGATGACACAACTGCAAAAGAAAAATTAATTAATGAAAATTCACCATTAATTAAGAGCATAGTTAAACGATATAAGAATAAAGGTGTAGAATATGAAGATTTATATCAAATAGGTAGTATGGGGTTCTTAAAGGCAATACAGAATTTTAATAAAGACTTTAATGTAAAGTTTTCGACTTATGCTGTACCTATGATAGCGGGTGAAATTAAAAGATATTTAAGAGATAATGGATTTATAAAAGTTTCTAGAAGTGTAAAACAATTAAGTGTGCAGATTAATAAGTTTATTGAAGACTATATAGCAGTTAATTATAAATCTCCCGAAGTTAATGTAATTGCAGAGCATTTTAATATTACACCACAAGAAACAGTATATGCTATGGAAAGTGGACTACAACCATTGTCATTATATTCGCAAGTAGGTGGAGAAGGTGAAGACAAGACCCAGATGCTTATAGAAAAGATACCAGATGATAAACCAATTGATAAACAGATGGATTATTTTTTATTATTTAATACGCTAAAAACATTATCTAGTAGAGACAGAAAAATAATTATATTAAGATATTTTAGAGACAAAACACAAAGAGAAATTGCAGATATTTTGGGAGTTAGTCAAGTTCAAGTGAGCAGATTAGAAAATAAAATACTTAATGAAATTAAGGGGAAAATGTCTGACGTTAATTAAGTATTATGCAAACTACAAAAAAGTACGTAAATAACGTACTTTTTTGCTTTTGCATAATACTATATAATTTACATTCAAGGAAGTTTATGCAAGCGACACGCAGTGGCATTTAACATAAACTGACGCCGAATCAAAACTATGTATCCATTGTGAAGCAATGGTTGTTGCGATTAGCAACTTGTGTCGTAAACAAAGTGAGCAACACAACATCACATAGTTTATATTATCGGAAGTTAGACGAAAGCAGTGCGAAGCAATATTTTCGTATAACTG
>DJSB01000037.1 GCA_002437945.1 Christensenella sp. UBA6345
TGGTTTTCTTTAACAAAAAAAGCAGTCAATAATGACTGCTTTTAGAGAGTATACATAAGAAATTAATAATTTAACATCACGGTTTAACATTTTCCAATTCTGTTATACCGCTTAAATTTAAAAATCGGTTATTCCAAAGTGCATCTTCGCCATCGTTATAAAGACACTTTGTAAAAATAAGACAAGTACCATCATAGTTAAAATCACCCTGACATTCATATTTTTCTTCAATGTCCATTACTTCTCGATACAATTTGCATGCAATCGGATTATCTCTTGACGATGTATAAAGTCTAAAATATTTAATTCGCTTATCATTTTTCGCATATTCTTTAACCATGTCAATTGTTTGGTCTAACAATGCTTTCCCATAGCCTTTTCTACGATAGATAGGAGAAATTCCAAACCAACCAAGCCATAATGATTTTGTTTCTTCAATTTTATCAAATGAATATATGCCTGTTATACCAATCAATTTTTCATTATCATAGGCTAAATAATATGAAAAATAATCGCTATCTAATTTAATTGATAACATATAACTTCCATATCCACATTCTTCCGGAAAAATGCTTAACTGAAATTCAGTTGCTATATTTATATTTTCTTTATTTATTTTAACAAGTTTAAATTTTTTCTTCATAAATTTATTATAAAGTTTTTTGTTGTTAACATCAAATAAAAAAGATATATTCACCTTTAAGACTTTTTGTTTATTATACCGTATCGTTATGTTAACCAAACCCAAATATATGGTTTGGTTTTTTAATTAATACAGACGTATGTTTGCAATAAAATATCTATTTTGATACAATAAATAAAAAATTAGGTGGTAATTTATGCAAGAAACAGAAATTACAGTTCAAGTCTTTAATACAAAAGACGACTTATTCAAGCAATTGAAAAATTTAGGATATAACATTGTCGAAAACTTCCAACTTAATGACTGGTATTTTACCAAATTAAACGATATTTCAAATATAAGTTTTCAAGAACTTATTAATAATTCGATACTAATACGTGAAGTAGTAGAAGATGGCAAGGCACATACTCAAATATGCTATAAGAAAAAATACTATGATAGTCTAGGCAATGTAATTAGTGAAGAGAAGACTAAAACCAACGTAGAAGATAGAGACAAAATTATAAGTATATTAACTCAAGCCGGATTAAACAATTATTGCGACATACACAATGATAGTTATGTATTTACAAAAGGCAATCAAGAACTAGCCATACAAGTAGTAGATGGCTTGGGTATATTTATCGAATACGAAGAAGATGATTCAATGCCAAAAAATATGACTAACGAAGAAAAAATAGAATATATGATTAATATAGTTAAAAAATTGGGGTTAAAACTAGGAACAGATTATTCTTGCAAAAAAGTATTAATGAAATTAAAAAATAAATAATAATTATATCATTAAAACAAGGAATTTATGATACACAAAGGTACAAAAACCATAAATACGGACAGATTAATATTAAGAGCAATGACTATTGATGATGCTGATGAGATATTATTGGGTTATCGCAATCAACCCGAATTTTTGTATTACGCCAATAAAAAGCCTATCAATAATGAAGATTTTTTATTAGAACTAAATAATATTATCGTGCATTACCAACAACAAAACTATTATAATTGGGTTATCGTATTAAAAGAAACCAACATAATTGTAGGTTCGATAAATTTTAAAATCATGGAAGATAATGAATCTGCACTTGTTAGTTATGCTACAGATAACCGTTATACCCGCCATGGTTATATGACCGAGAGTTTATCGGCTATAATTAATTATGCACTACAACAACTTAAACTTAAAAATCTATTAGGCGGTTGCGCTACCAACAATATTGCTTCTAGAAAAGTTATGGAAAAATGCGGTATGAAATACACTCACACTGTTAATAATTTTTTGCATTTAGCCGATGGCAATTATGATATGCTTATGTTTAAGATAGAACAATAGAATCAATGTTAATTAGTCTAAAAAATAATAAAAACACCAGTTATTATGTCACTATAGACTTATAACTGGTGTTTTTATTAAACTCATTTATAATTAAATAATATATTAAAACTATTAATATTATCTTTCTTTGCGTAGGTAATTAATAAGAACATATACTCCTAAAAGCAATACAATACTACCTATCATAATGCCATACATAGCACCTACACCTACTTTATGATTAAAGAAATAAACATTACAATCTATGCTATCTTTTATACCTTCTATTACTTCAGGTGGAAAACCTTGGGTGGACATTTCCCTATACACGCCCCTTAAAGCATGATTCTTAAGTAGTGATGTTCCATATGTACCTGGTAAGAATGCTAAAATATTTTGAAGCACTGCACCGAACTGGGATATAGGCATATATGCACCACATATAAATCCATAACCCGAACTTACTACTGTACCCACAGCAGAAATTTGACCTTGCGAAGATAAGAATATGTTAATTATTGATGACAATGCTGTACCAAATACGGTTAACATAATAATATCAAGTAAGATTAAAAATACATCAGCCACAGACATATACCAGCCAGATATAGCGATATAAATAAAGCATGCAATTGTACCTACAATACTTACTATCAAAGTAGTAATCAAAGTACCTACATAATAAGACATAGCAAGAGTCGAACGTTTAACTGGAGTGATACAAAAATCTTTACGTGCTCCAGTTACTTTATCAGTAACCATAAGCATATTAGCACAAAATGCTACAGTAACACAACTTACAGCCAAAAGCGAAGAGAACAATTGACCGCTTACAGTACCATTAACTATACTTTCGGGAATATTAAATCCTTCTGGCATATTAGACATAAAGGAATCTCTATAGACTTTACCCAAAAATGTAGTATACAAAACCAATAAGATAATAGGAGTAATCAAAGAAGTAAAGAACATTGCTTTATCTTTAAAGAACATTTTTATGTTACGCTTGGTCATAGTTAAAAATGTTTTCATACTAATTACCCCCTACCAATTTTTTACCGGTTACTGCCAAAAACACATCGTCCATCTTGCCTTTAGTTATTTCGAAATCATTAAACAATTGTGGATTTTTAACAATTAATTGTTTGGCTTCTTCGGTATTTTTAACTTCAATCCTGTATGCATCTTTTATTACTTCATATGGTAATCCGAGTGCTTTAACTTCGTTTTCTGTTACACCATACATAGTAATAAAGTCTCCAGTATATTTATTTTTAAGTTGAAGTGGTGTACCTTCTGCGACAATCACACCGCTATCTAGTATAACCACATAATCTGCATCTACAGTTTCTTCCATATAATGAGTAGTTAAGAAAACTGTCATTTTTTCTTTTTTTCTTAAATCATCTATTACTGACCACAATGTTTTTCTTGTCTGTGGGTCAAGTCCAGTAGTAGGTTCGTCCAAAATTAAAATTTTAGGACTATGCAATAAGGCTCTAGCAACATCAATACGTCTTCTTTGTCCACCTGACAATTTACCAACAACACGATTAAGTAAATCTTTAAAATCCAACACTTCAGCCAATTGATCAATTCGAGTTTTTGCTTGCTCACCATAAATACCATATAGACTGGCTCTGGATACTAAATTATCTTTTACTGTCAATGCACCATCAAGTACTGAATTCTGGAATACTACTCCTATTTCACTTGTGATACTTGCCATATCAGTATCTATATTTTTACCATCAATAATTACTTCACCTTTATCTTTACCTAGTGTACCGCACATGATAGAAATAGTGGTGCTTTTACCTGCTCCATTAACACCTAGAAATGCAAATAACTCTCCTTTCTTTACATGAAAAGACAAGTCATTAACTGCATGAACTTCTCCAAATGATTTATCTAGATGAGCAATATCTATGATATGTTCTGTCATAATATCTCCTTTAGTCAAAAATATAACAAGTAATTAATTTCATAATTAATTGTATATTAAAATCTAATCATTTTTATTGTAAACTTAATCTATGTTGTCAGTCAACTTATAATTAATCATATCAATTATTATGTACTAAAATATTATATACTAATTAATAATTTAACCACACTTACCAATATACAATATTAAATTAGATTTTCAATTTTTTACCATTCATATTTGATTAATTACAAGTAAAAAATATATTGCAAAACTTAATATTTATAGATATAATACTAGGTACAAAAAAATAAAGGAACAATGATTACTATGAAAACCAAGAAAAAACGTAACATAATAATCTTAATTATATTAGCACTTATCATCGCTATAGGTTCTACAGTAGGTATAGTTCTAGGCGTAGTACTTAACAAAAAAGGACATGGCGGTAATACAGGTGGAGACGACTCGGACGATAATGGTGGTAATACCACTCCAGTATACACACAACTTGAGTTTGATAAAAAGAGCCATTATAAAGTTCAACAGTCCATGAACACTTTAGGCACGATAAACCGCAGACTTCCTAGTATTAGCAACGAAGGTTTGTGTACTCGATACCCTGTGTATGGTACTGAACTAAAAGATTTAACTGATGAAGAACGCACCAATCTTTATACCGAATCAGCATTATTGCTTGCTAAAAACAATGATAGCAATGGCGAGAATGGTACATACAATTCTATGGATAAAGACGGAAATTTATATCTTGATGGTGTAGCAACTGGGAAAAGATTATACAAGCACACTGCAAGTACTAATATGTACTTTGGCGAAGTAAGTGATACCGAAAAGGCAGTTATAGAAAAAATTACAATCAATGCTAAAGAATATAGAAATTATATCACTGGATTATATGCTCCAGCGGGAGAAGTAATCAAAATTGAAATATCACAAGAAGATCTAGATAAAGTAGGTGGATTATCTATACTAATCGGTAGTGCCAGTCCACGAAACTTTTACACTACAATCAAAACTAATCGTGAAATCAAACGTATGCCAACCATTGTTAACAGAATGGAAGTTAACGATATTACAACATATGTAGGCAATTATTTAGGTGGACCAATTTACATATATCCTAATAAAATCAATGTAGAATTTAATGTAGTTATATCTGGTGCAGTAAAATACCCTGTATATATACAAGGTTACACCACAAGAGAACAATTAAAAGAAATGGAAAAACTTTCTGCCCCATATTACGACTTTGAATTATGGGACGTAGGCGTAAGACATTCTGGTGCAAAAATATACGGTAATTTTGACTTCGACAATCTTTACAGAGTTGGCGAATACTGGGAAAAAGTAATACGCACTTCACAACGTGTACCACCAGGTTCAAGTGCAAAAATCGGTATAGGATTTATCTATGACGTATACGTTTCTGCAGGGGCAGCATGTGCATGGGTTGGAAGAAATTGGGTTGAAGGACCATCGGCAGCATTAGCACCCGCTTTAGATTATAATGGCATAACTACCGCTGGAATATGGGGTACAATGCACGAACTTAACCATCATTATCAAAACTATGGCGCTGGACAAGATGGAGAAGTGACCAACAATGCTACTACCCTATTATCGTATTGTTCATATACCAACATATCAGCCAATAGGGGCGAAAATGATAATGCTCTAGGCACAGATTGGAAAAGATATACAGATGCTTCTAGATCATTACGAGAGACAATATCTAATATGGCGGTCAACAAAGATGCTGACAAAGTGCAACCACAATACACACTTAACATTTATGCTGACATTATCCATTCCTTTGGAGTAGATACCTATATAAAAGCAACAAGATATAATGCAGGTAAACATGGTGTAGATTATTGGTACGAAGCATTATGCGAAACAACTGGTTATGATATGACATATTATTTTGAAACCATGCTTAATCACACAGTGTCTGCTACACTAAAAGAAAAATACAATAATGGCACTCGTCCTATATATGTACCTATAGCATCAATATATCAAACAGGTAGAAGTTATATATCTAATGGTAAAGAATATTACACCACCACTATGCGTCCTTATAGACTATACAAATCACACGAATACACTTTAGACCTAAATTCAAAGATAATAGTACCTACTGGATTTACATTTAACATAAAAGAAGTAACATCTCCACAAAATGGCACTTTAACTCCACTTTCTGACAATAAGTACAAGTTACTAACCACTAATGATACTTATTCTGGCGAAATAAAAGTTAAGATAGAATTAACAGATGGCACTATAACGACTCCAGATGTTACTTTAATATTTAACTTTGAATATATAGATGAACTTCCTACTGTAACTAAATACACATATAGTAATAGAATTTATGAAACTCCACAAGATGCTATAAGTAGTAATTTTGCAGGCTATGAAAAAGTAGAGACTGTAGATTATAATGGACAAAATTTTAACCGTACAGCCAACAAACAAATTATAGTAATTAATTCAAAAATATACATTCCACAAGACGGCACATATATATTCTGCTTACGTGCAGGACGTGGTAACCACAGTCTTTACGTATCACAAAATGGTACTTATTATAAAGATGTAATTAATTATAGCGGAGCCAAAAACACCTTTACCACCAACGATGATCAATGTGTAACATATACACTTAAAAAGGGAGATTATATCTGGTTAAAACAAATTACAGTAGCCGATAGAAATGCAAGTGACGCATATACCGAAATGGGCTGGGCTGTTAATGGAGCATCTTGTGTAAAGATACCTATGCAATACACACTAGGTGTTAATGCAACTTACGGCACTACTCCATATGAAAGTGAAGCACTTTACCCTACATCTTATGACAATTATCAAAAGACTATATATCATAATGATTATTCTCAATTTAGTCTTGTTGATATTACTCACGGATACTGGGACGACACAACCAAACCTGAAAATATGTTAGATGGCAATCAAGATACTTTCTATCACTCTAATCAAAATAATTTTGTATCAGCAGACAATCCTTGTGATATTACACTTAACTTGAGTGATGTTAAAAAGTACAATCAATTAACAATTATTAATAGAAAAGTAGGCACTGTTCATATGCCTATAACATTTAAGTTGTATGGTGGTACTACCCTAGACAATATGGTATTAATAAAAGAATATACTAATGTGTCATACAGCGGATTAACATTATCTGTAGATTTTGATACAACACTTTTACAATATGTAAAAATTAGCATTACTGACACTAATACTCACAGATATGTAAGTATAGCCGACATACAATTCAACTACAAAATAGTAGGTACAGAAATCCCTTGTGATGACATCACTTATTATAATTTCCATATCAATACCACACTTACAGGAACTTTTGGACACATAATTAGTGGCAATGGATATTTAACTTACTCCTATACCGGCCATGGACTACTTCTTAATACTCGTCAAGATAGTGCTTGTACTATTAAAGTAGATATTGACGGTGTAGAAAAGGAATATCATCTAGCAAAAACTAATACAAAAGAATTTATTTACTTACCTACTATTACTTATGGACAACATAATTTAAAGATAACAGTAGTAAGTGGCACACTAGACGTAGATAGCCTTATAATAATAAAATAACACAATAATACAACACAGCAGATAATTAATGGCAGTCAATCATTAACTATTTATGCTGTGTTTTTTATTATTTTCATATTTTTCACACACTAGTACAATTGTTATATGAGTCTTTACAAACAATATAAAAAGGTGTATAATATACCTAGGTATAAAAAAATGATAAACCTTAAATATATTAAAAAAGAAGACCAACGTAGAGTAATAAGTTTGCTTAAAAGGTTGAAACATCATTCACCCGAAACATACTTACATTCACTAGACGTTGCCGAAACCTGTGTAACAATAGGTAAAGCGTGCGGTCTTAATAATAAACAACTTCAAGTATTATACACATCGGGTTGTCTTCACGATATAGGTAAAATTGCAGTAAGTACTAGACTACTACATAAAAAAGGTTGTACTGAAGCAGAAGTAAATTATATCAAGTTAACTCACGTTAATTGGACTTACATGATACTTAAGAATCATTTTGATAGCGAAATAGTTAATACTTGTTATCATCATCATGAAAGACTTAACGGTAAAGGCTACCCACAAGGATTAACCGCCGAACAATTAAGTGAGTATGATAAGATAATTGCAGTATCCGATGTAATTAGTGCTTTAATACTAGATAGAAGTTATAGAGAACATAGTTTTAGTGACGATGAAGCAATTAAGATTATCAACATGATGGCAAAAAATAACGAACTAGATTCTAGATATGTTGAAATTGCCGAAAAGAAAATCCTTAATTACAACAATGATTTAAATATAAATAAATAAGTTAATTAAACAACAAAAAACCAGCAGATTTATTGAAGTGAACCCCGTAGGG
>DJSB01000007.1:0-57111 GCA_002437945.1 Christensenella sp. UBA6345
GCCTTTACTCTTTTTCTTCTATATATTCCTTTCAATACCTTTCATTCTTTTTTCTATCTATTCTTCTTATTCCTTTTTCTTTTTTTATATATTTCAATGTCTTTTAACTTTTTCACTATTGATATTATTATTACTTTAGTGTATAATAATATTGAAAATATGTGATTATTTAGTCGATATTTCGATTTTGTAGCATATTGACATTTAGCATTAATATGGTATAATATAGTATATAATATATACTATGTGCTAAATTTAATTTATCCTAATATGAAAGGGAGAATAAGTATGAAGAAATTTTTAGTTTATTTAGTCGTAATACTTGTTGCTGTAAGTGTAGGCTTTACAGTTTTTTATCTTGTAAGAGACAATGAAACTATATCAATTTCTACATCAAGCATTTACATGCGTGAAGGCGATGTTATTGATGATCTAGGGATTGTATATAATAATAAAAAGTCTTTTTCAGATTATGAAGTATTTTCAAGTAACGATAATATTGCAAAATATGATAAAGATAAGAAGACTTTGACTGGTGTTTCTGGTGGTATTGCAACAATTACTTTCCGTACAACTAATGCAAAGTTTAGAAACTTATCATGTCAGGTTTATGTAGGTAATGGTACAATTACTAGTCCATATTATATACAGACTGCATCTGAATTAAGAGATATTGGTGCTGTAGAAGGGACTGATGATGATGCTAAAGTTAAATACGGACTAGATAAATGTTATAAACTTGTTAATAATATTAACTTGGCTGATGGTTATAACCAAACAGGTTATTGGCTACCTATCGGAACAGGCAATGAAAATGGTTTTACTGGTAACTTTGATGGTAATGGTTATACAATTAGCAATATTAACATAAACAAACAAAAATATGTTGATGCAATTGATGCTATAGAAAACTTTGTTGAAGAGATACCTAACTGCCGTACTTTTGTTAATGCAGGTTTGTTTAGCAAAATAGGACCTAATGGTAGAGTATGTAACTTAAAAATCGACAACTACAATATTTCTGGTGAATATTCAGGTGGTCATATTGGTACAGTCGCTGGTGCTAACTATGGTACTATCGAACGTGTAGAAGTACTATCTGCTTATATTGATACTACTAATAATAGTTCTGCCGGTGGTATTGCTGGTACTAGTGTAAGTATGGATACTACAATTTCAGTAGAAAATGAAGATGGTACAACAACTAATGAATATGTAAGATATACATCAAGAATTGATAGATGTGCTACTAATGTTAATTTAGGTATTAGCAAAGAAAATGAGTCTTCTTTTATTATGGGTTTAACAAATTATGTTGGTGGTATAGTTGGAAGCAACTATGGTGGTATAATTATTAACTCATATGCAAAAGGTGAAGCATATCTATGTAGAGATTATACACCATATTATGGTGGTATAGTTGGTTATAATAGTTATGCTGACTTCCAAGAAAAAGATGAATATGTTTATCCATATGCTGGTGGTAACATCAAAGATTGTTATACTTTAGTTAAATTAAGAAAAATTAAAGAACTTAATAGAGCATATATTGGTGGTATTGCTGGATATGTTAAGGACAGAACTGAACTTGATAGTGAAATCAATAGTATTACTGGCGAAGTAGGAACTGCTAATAGAATTATGGGTAACTTCTATTCAGCAAGCAATCTTAACTATGCAGAGAATGGTGGTACAGAAACTAATTATACCGGTATTGGGAAATATTGTTTAGGTTTAATAGAAAAAGATTATCCAGATAAACAATATGTTGTATTAGGTAAAACAGATAGTGAACTTAAAGTTGAACCAACTTATATATCTCATGAAAAGATTGAAAGAGTTAAAAATGAACAAACTGGTGATTATGAAATAATCAAAAAAGAAATTCCTTGGAAATTTGGTACAGTATGGTACTTTAATGAAAGTTTAAATGAAGGTTATCCTGTATTAAACTATGCAAATATACCTAATTCTGATGATTTTGATAAAGATTCTTCATCAGGTACAATTACTAATGTAAATGAATTACAAAATATGAAACCTGATGGTAACTATATATTATCTAAAGATATAGTATTCGGTGAAGATGATGTATGGACTCCTATTGGAACAAAAAATACCCCATTTAGAGGCTCTCTAAAAGCAGGTGCTTATATTAATAAAGATGGAAATAAAGATTATTATAAAATCTATAATTTAAAGACTACTAAATCAACTAATGAAGAAGATATAGTTCGTGGTGAATTACCTTATGCTGGACTATTCGGTGTAACTAGTGGTGCTAGTAGCGGATATATCCAAGATATCATTCTTGTTAATCCATTTATTGTTAATGGTAAAAAGACAGGCGGTATCGTTGGATCTAATGGTTGTGTTGATAATGGTAGTGCATCATATCAAGGTATGACTATTGACAACTGCCATATATCTGGTGGCACATTAATGGGTACACTTGGTGTAGGTGGTATTGCTGGAGACAACTTCGGTACAATCAAAAATTGTTATGTTGAAGATTATGAAGATAAAGATTTAAACAGAACTGGTACTACTATAAAATTATATGGTAGTGCAGAAGGTTATGCTGGTGGTATTTCTGGTTACAATGCTACTGATTCAACTATCGCTAACAGTATGGCTGGCGGAATTGGCTCGGTTGTTGCAGAATCTGGACAAAACCAAAAATTCATTGTACATGTAGGTGGTATTGCTGGTAAAAATGATGCTTCAATTAATAATTGTCGCTCATCTATGGAAAATGGTGTATATATCAACAACTTGCAAGGCTATATTGGTGGTGTAGTTGGTACTAACCAAGGTTCAATTAGCAATGTATTAGTAAGTAACACATCAGTTAATGCTTCAGTAGAAAATTCTGAAATTTATGCTGGTGGTATCGTTGGTACTGCAATTTCTCAATCAAGTATTAGTAATGTATTGGTAGAGTTATCATCTATTAGAGGTTACAATGCCGGTGGTCTTGCTGGTAGAATTAATTATTCTAGACCTAATGGTGCTAGATATGAGTTCTCTGCAAAGAGTATTGATGAATATCAATTAGGCAAGAACGAACCAAACACATTCTCAATTTGCGGTGTTAATGAAAATGTTGCTATTGAAGGTAAATATGCTGGTGGTTTCTCTGCTGTTATAGATAATGGTATTATTAGAAACTCATATACTCGTGCTGTATTACGTGGTGTAGATTCTGGTAGTATAAAAGCAGGTTTTGCTGTAGACTTTAAATACACACCTTCTACAGGCGATGTAGGTATTATCATCAATTGTTATAGTACTTGTACTTTTGATAGTAGCAATGGTAAAAATTACGCTGTTGCTAAACAACAAATTTTACAAAATCCTGCAGTTGATTTTGGTATAGAAGCACTTAAACGTGACGCTGGTTACTGCTTCAATTATGCATATGCTAAACGTGAAGGCGCAGAAACTCCTATCTATAAGGATTCATTGTATAATCTAATAATTAGTAAAGACCCATCAGGTACTAATGAATCTGATTTAAAGGGAACAAGTCCTAAACATTTAACAAGTAGAAAGTTTGATGATACTATTTGGAAATTTAATCAAGGTGCTTTACCTACATTACATGCGTTAGACAACTTATCAAGTAACTTATCTGATGCATTTGATAGAAAAGTATCTGTATCAATATCATCTAACAATGTTAAAATAACATGTAATGGTAAAGACATAACTAATGGTTCTTTAGTTTCTAAAGGTGATATTCTTAATATCACTATCCAAGAATCAGAAAAATATGAAATGTCAAGTCTACTTATTTGTAATGTTGAATATTCTAAAGACGAAGCCGGAAATTTAAGATACAATTTCAATTATGTTGTTGGTGGTCAAGATGTTATTATTAAATATTTTGAAAAACAAGTTAAATTTGATATTGAATTTGTAAGTTCTGATAATGGTAGAGTAAGTAATAATAGTGGACTTAACTATGCTAAAGTTGACGACTGGGTATTCCTAGATATCATACCTAATGCAGGCTATGATCTAGAGAATATTCACGTTGTTACTGCTAGTGGTAAAGAACTAGATTTTAGTCAACCATATATATTAGATAGTAAAGCAAGACCATATTTCATAATGGTTAATGAAAATGTAAAAATTACTGCTACATTTGTTCCTACACGCAATATTACTAAAGATAAAAATGTTATTTTAAAAACCATGAGAAAATATGGTAATAAAGAATCATTAGAAAGTCTAAATAGTTCTAATAAAGAAAATCGTGTAAGAGTAGGCGAAGAAGTAACTATTGTAGTTCCAGATAAAACTGGTTATGAAATAGATACTGTTACAGTAACAGATGTTGATGGTAATAACATTCAAGTTAACGATAACAAATTTGTTATGCCAGATAAAGATGTTACAATTGTAGTTACTTATAAACGTTATGGTGTAGCAATCATTAATCAACCTACAACAACTACAATAAGTGTTAACGGTGTTAAAGTTGAAGCCAATGGAAAAATCCTAGAAGGTTCGGTAGTTAATATGACTATCACTCCAGAAACAGGATATGTAATCGATACTATTTCGGTAGTAGATTCAGATGGTAATGAAGTAATTGTTAATGGTACTACATTTGTTATGCCTGATAAAGACGTTACAATTAATGTAACATTTGTACCTAGCGTATAAACAATAAAAAGAATGGATTAATTATGAAGTGATCTCTGCGGGGTTCACTTCATTATATCCATTCTTTTTTTGTTTATAAAACATAATATTTCTAACTAATAATCTTATAAAAAAAGTATAATTCTAAAAGTAATTTAAGCAATAATACTTATAATTAATTAAAGGTTCTTTTGTGACTATCGAATTATATTTATTTAACAAAAAAGTGATTTAGGTAATCCTAAATCACTTTATCGCTTAAAATATTTTGTGTATAACTTATTAAATTGTTATATACGAGAAGATGTTATTAAAATTAAAATATATTAAAAAACTAAATTATTCTTGTGGATTTGCTTTTGCTTTTTCGAATTCAGCAAGAACTGCTTTGTTTAGTTCTTCACGAGTTGGAGTATTAAGTGGGTGTGCTACATCTTTGTATTGGCCATCTGGAGTCTTACGACTTGGCATAGCAACGAAGTAACCTTGATTACCTTCTAATACTTTAATGTCATGAATTACGAAGCAATCGTCAATAACAATAGAAGCAACTGCTTTAAGTTTACTGTCTTCTTTTTGAATTAAGCGAATACGAATGTCATTGATTTTCAATTTAGTATACCGTCCTTATTTATAAATTCTATTAATATTGTAGCAATTATTATTAAAATACACAACTTTTTTTATTATATTCATATATTATTTTATGAAGAAAAATATAAATATTAAAGCAAAAAGAGTCTTTTTTATTGGTATAGGTGGCATAAGTATGAGTGCTTTAGCCATGCTTACTAAAACTCAAAATGTCATTGTGGCTGGTAGTGATATGAATGTAAGTCCATTGACTAAAAACCTAGAGAAGTGTATATCTATATATTATGGACATAAAAAAAGCAATATTATACGTTTTAAACCGGATTTAGTGGTATATACAGGAGCGATACCAAAAGATAATCCGGAGTTAAAATTTGCACTTGAAAATGGTATACAATGCATAGAAAGGTCGGTCTATTTAGGTGAAATATGCAATAATTATAAGCATGTAATAGCCATTAGTGGTACACATGGCAAAACTACTATAACTGCTATGATAGGCGAAATATTTTTAAAAGCCAATTTGAATCCAACAATACATGTGGGTGGAGAAGTGGTTAATTTAAAAAGTAACCTATATATAGGTGGTTTGGATTATTTTATAACTGAAGCATGTGAGTATAAAAAAAGTTTTGAACATATAAAAAGCGAAACAGCAATAGTTACTAATATTGAATGTGACCATATGGATTGTTATAAAGATTATGATGATTTGTTATTATCATTTAATAATTTTGCCAATATGTCAAAACAGGTACTTATTAAAGGCGATAATGGTTTAGTTAAACAATTAGATAATAAGCATATATTCACTTTTGGTACTGCTGATAGTAATTACTATGTTGATAATTTAGAAGTTATTAATGATGGATACCAATTTGACGTTGTAAAAGATGATCAATTTTATAGTACATTCTGTATTCATCTAATGGGTGAATATAATGTGTATAATGCACTTATTGCTATAGCAGTTGCTGATATGTATGGTATATCAGTAGCACATATATACTCGGCTTTATCCAATTTTAAAGGTGTGTTAAGACGCAATGAAATGTTGGGATATGTTAATAAAATACCTGTTTATGCTGATTATTGTCATCATCCTACCGAAATTAAAAATTCAATTGTTAGTTTTTTAACTCATTATAAGAAAATAATATGTATATTTCAACCACATACTTATACACGAACATTAACCTTATTTAATGATTTTTTAAAGTGTTTTGATGGGGTTAAACAGTTGGTTATTTATAAAACTTATCCTGCTAGAGAAGAATATATTGAACGTGGTAGCGAGACTTATTTGTATAATCATATTAAACATAGAAACAAAAGACTTATTATGTCTTCACAAAATTTAATTAAATATGTTAATAATGTAACTGATGGAGATGTTATTATAGTATTGGGTGCAGGAGATGTGTATAGTATAGTAAAAGATAATATTTGATATGTTCAATGTAGCTTAATTTAATATATAATAGTTATTATTTTTTAACTATTTTGTTTTAATAATAAATGTGTATTGTTGATAACATTTTTAAAAAATATTGGCGATTAAATATAGTTTTAATTCTTATTGGCAATTATAGGTAAAAGTACTTGTTTTCTTTATTTTTTAATGGATAGAATGTATAAAATTTAACAATTTGTGTTGACACAAAGGCTATTTATATATATAATAGTAGAGCAATTAAAAATAGAGGTAAGAAGTCATGAAAGAAAACACACATCCAGATTATCATGAAGTAGAAGTTGTATGTGCTTGTGGTGAAAAGTTTAAAACTAAATCTACTTATAATGGTAATGTTGTTAAAGTTGATATTTGCAGCAAATGCCATCCATATTATACAGGAAAATCTAAAGTAGTTGACACCGCTGGTCGTGTAGAAAAATTTAAGAAACGTTACAACTTGGATTAATTCATAAGGAGAAAAATATAGGCTTTTGTCTATATTTTTTTATTGTTAATGAAAATACTTGAAGCCAAACAAGAGTTTAATAATATTTTAAAATTAGCCAATATTGACGATATTAACAATAATGTTAATCAACTTATAAGATTAGTTACAGGTCTTAATCCTACTCAATTACTGCTTGCTACAGATATAAGTGAAGAAGAGTATAATCATATTAAAGAGTTGGTTAATTTACGTGCTACTGGTTATCCATTACAGTATATTATAGGTTGGGTAGAATTTTGTGGTAATAAGATTGAAGTTACACCCAGTGTGCTTATACCACGTAACGAGACCGAACAATTATGTGATATTATAAGTAAAGTATCTAGTGGTAAAAAGGTACTTGATTTATGTACAGGTAGCGGTTGTATAGGACTAGGTATTAAAGCCAATTCTACTGCTACGGTAGATATGAGCGATATCTCGGAAGATGCTATAAAAATAGCAAAAACCAATGCCGTTAATAACGGACTAGAAGTCAATATAATTAAAAGCAATCTATTTGATAATATTGTAGATAAGTACGATATTATAGTCTCCAATCCGCCATATTTAACAAGTTTAGATATGTCTCAATTGCAAAAAGAAGTTACATTCGAACCAAAAATTGCTTTATGGGGAGAAGATGATGGATTGGCGTTTTATAGAAAAATTATATCTCAATCTGTTAATCATCTTAATAAAAATGGTATGATATATCTTGAATATGGTATGGGACAGGCTGATGATATAAAAAAACTGTTGGAAAAAGACTTTGAATGTATTACAATAATAAAAGATTATTACGATATAGAAAGATTTATATCAGCGAAATTAAAGGATTAATGTATGTTAGATAAATTAAAAGCGTATAAAGTTAGATATGACGAACTTCAAAAAGAAATAGTTAAACCAGAAGTTATATCAGATAATAAACTTTATAAAAAACTTACACAAGAATATACCAATATCACTCCTATTGTTGAACTATATGAACAATATAGTAAGATAGACAATGATATATCTTTGGCAGAAGAATTGGTAAAAACCGAAACCGATCCAGAAATGATTAAGATGTTACATGAAGAAATATACGAGAATAAAGACAAATTAACTCAATTGGACGAGCAAGCCAAGATACTTTTATTGCCAGTAGATGAGAACGATGATAAGAACGTTATTATGGAAATTAGAGCAGGTGCTGGTGGCGAAGAAGCCAGTCTTTTTGGTATGGTTCTATTTAGAATGTACACCCGCTATGCCGAACGTAATCGTTGGCATGTAGAAGTTATTGATATGAACGAAACTGAATTGGGTGGAGTAAAAGAAGCAAGTTTCTTAATCAAAGGTAAAGGTGCTTATAAGAGATTAAAATTCGAAAGTGGTGTTCATCGTGTTCAACGTGTACCAGAAACAGAAAGCCAAGGTAGAATTCATACTTCTACAGCAACAGTTGCAGTATTGCCAGAACAAGAAGATGTTGATATAGAAATTGATGAAAAAGACTTAAAAATTGACACATATAGAAGTAGTGGTGCTGGTGGTCAACACGTTAATAAGACCGAAAGTGCTATACGTATCACTCACTTGCCAACAGGTATTGTTGTAAGTTGTCAAGATGAAAGAAGTCAAATAAAAAACCGTGAAAGAGCAATGAGTGTATTAAAGAGTAAATTATACGATTTTTATCAAACTCAAGCCGATGAAGAGTATGCTAAAAATAGACGTACACAAGTTGGTACTGGTGACCGTAGTGAACGTATTAGAACATACAATTATCCACAAGGAAGACTTACAGACCATCGTATTAATTATACAGTATATAATCTTGATGCGTTCCTTGATGGAGATATTGATGATTTAATTGATAATCTTATTATTGCTGACCAAAAAGCAAAACTTGAACAAGAAAATAATTAGTATTCAACCATATTTAGTTTTTATCAACTAAATGTGGTTTTTTTTAATATAACTTGCTATTTTGCTATGATTTATTATACAATTAATAATGTATAAGGAAATATTATGGATATTAAAGAAAGTTTAAATAAATTAATAGAAGAAAATAAATCCAAGTTAAGATTTATTTCTTTTTCTGATCCGGTTATTGTTAAGGCTCATCAATTGCTTAACGATAAATGTGACGATAATCAAGTATTTATAACAGAAGGTTTATGGTCTGTTCCAAAAATAATATATAATAAGTGTAAAGTAGAAGCCTTTATTTTTTGTCCAGAAAGTATAAGAAGCCAAGATGGTATAGATGCTATAAAGACTTTCTTAAAGACCACTCCAGTATATGTAATTAGTGAGAAGGTACTTAACAAACTTACTAAACGTAATGATGATAATGGAATCTATTGTATAGTTAAATTACCTAAATATGATATTAAATCTATTTTGGCTAGACCAAAAAGCCTAGTGTGTATTTTAGATGGGATAGAGAAGTCAGGTAACATAGGTACAATTTTACGTACAGCAGATGCAACTAATACGGATTTAGTTATGATAGTTAATCGTAGAGCAAAAGTAACTAATACACAATGTGTTAAAGGAAGTATGGGCGGTATTTTTGATGTGCCAGTGATTACATATGATAATATACAAGATTGTTGGCAAGACCTTAAATCTAATGGTTATACCGTATATTTGGCTGATACTAGAGCAGAAATTGATTATTTTAACTATAAATATGCTGATAAAGTTGCATTAGTAATGGGTAGTGAAAGATATGGCATAAGCCGAGATTGGTATAGTCAACCCAACCAATTATTGAAACTTAAAATGCTTGGGCAATGTGATAGCCTTAATGTTGGGGTTGCTACAAGTGTATTGTTGTATGATATAAAAATGAAACAATTAGGAGAATAAAATGAGTAAAATAATACTTACAGGAGATAGACCTACAGGTAGATTGCATATAGGACATTATGTAGGAAGTTTAAAAAATAGAGTTGCTATTCAAAATAAAGGTGACTATGACAAGATGTATATTATGATTGCTGATGCTCAAGCCTTGGGTGATAATCATGATAATATTAAGAAAGTAAGAGACAATATAGTTGAAGTTGCTATTGATTATTTGTCTTGTGGCATTGACCCTAAAAAGACCACTATATTTATACAAAGCGAAGTACCAGAACTTACCGAATTAACATTTTATTATAGTAATTTAGTAACTTTAAGTAGATTAATGCGTAACCCAACAGTTAAAGAAGAAATCAAATTGCGTAATTTTGAAGCAAGTGTGCCAGTTGGATTTGTTAATTATCCTATAAGCCAGACTGCAGATATTACAGCATTTAAGGCTAATATAGTACCAGTAGGTGATGATCAGTTGCCTATGATAGAGCAAGCCCGTGAAATTGTTAGATCATTTAATAACACTTATGGCGAAACTTTAATCGAACCAGAACCTGTATTACCAGAAAAAACAGTATGTAGAAGATTGCCAGGTATTGATGGTAATGCAAAAATGGGTAAGAGTTTAGGCAATGGAATATATCTAGCCGATGACGAAGCCACTGTTACACAAAAAGTTATGAGTATGTATACTGACCCAGATCACATTAAAGTAAGTGATCCAGGTAAAATAGAAGGTAATGTTGTATTTACATATCTAGACGCTTTTGCTACTGATGACCAAATTAAGAAATATGCACCTGAATATAATACTCTAGATGAAGTTAAACAACATTATATGCGTGGTGGACTTGGAGATGTTAAAGTTAAAAGACTTCTTAATAGCATACTTAATGAAACATTAGCACCTATAAGAGAAAAACGTGCTTATTATGAACAACATAAAGATGAAGTATATGATATTTTGTTTAAGGGTAGCGATGAAGCAAGAGTAGTAGCACAACATACTTTACAAGAAGTAAAAAGAGCCATGGGTATTAATTATAGGGAACTACTTAATAAATAAGTACAGTACTCATATATGATTAGTGCCAATTAAAAAATAATTATATAACAATAAAAAGTTATGCTATTTGCATAACTTTTTTGTATTTTATCATTAAGTTTATTATTCTTGTTTAACCACCACATCTATTACAGTTACAGCCATAGCCGAAGTTGTTAAATGAGTTGTTGGATAATGCTAAAAGCAGTAATAATAAGAAATTGGTATTATTGTTAAGATCTGTATTAGTAGCACTAGTAAATATAGATAACAACAATATCAAAAGTATATTATTTGAAAAATTCATAATAACCCTCCATTTTACAAAATTTGATATTATTAACTAATATGTTTCAAAGATTTTTTTTGTTAATTATTAAAAATTCTTCTATACTATAAATATCGTATCAATTAATTTTTGTTAATTAATTAAATAATAAATTCGTAATATAGGTGGGAAAATGAAAGAGATTATAGTATTGCCAAGTACTCAACAAAATACATTAAAGGAATATATGCCTAATGATAACACTTTAAAGAAATTAGCCAATTTTTTTAGTATGTTTTCGGATTCGACTAGAGTTAAGATAATAACTGCATTATGCTTAAGTCCTATGTGTGTTAATGACTTATCTGTTATGCTTAACATTAATCAAACAACAGTAAGTCATCAATTAAAATTTTTAAAAACTTTTGGTGCTGTTGCTAGTGAACGAGATGGTAAAATTATATATTACTCTATAAAAAGTAATACAATTAATGATGTTATGCTTAATGGTGTTAACTATTTATTGCAAGCATAATATAGTTAAATATGTTGTAATAGTGTCACTTGTGATATGGTTAAATATTGGGATTTTTTAGTTAAGACTTTAACTTATTTGAATTTCTATCTTTATGTGTGATATAATAAAAGTGTGAATAAATATATAGATAGCATCAAGGCTAGAGTAAAAGAATTACCACTTTTACCGGGCGTCTACATTATGAGAGACGAAAGTGGTACAATAATATATATTGGTAAGGCTAAAAAATTAAAGAATCGTGTTAGCCAGTATTTTTTTGATACCGTAAAAATACCAAAAGTCCAGATGATGGCGGATAGTGTAAAAACTTTTGATTATATTATAGTTAATTCGGAATTGGAAGCACTTAACCTTGAAGCCAATTTGATAAAAAAACATCAGCCTTTTTATAATATTTTATTAAAAGATGGTAAAGCACACCCATTCTTAAGGATTGATTTAAAACAAGATTTTCCTAAATTTGAAATCACAAGAAAACTTAAACGTGATGGTGCAAGGTATTTTGGACCATATTTTGGCAGTGTAAACGCTAGAGATTTGTTGGCATTAATCAATACTACATTTGCTTTAAGAACATGTAATTTAAATTTAAACAACGGACATAAGGCCAGACGTGAATGTCTTAATTATCATCTTGGATTATGTTATGCTCCTTGTGTGGGTAAGATAAATAAACAAGAATACAGAAAGGTAATTGATAATGTAATAGCATTCTTAAACGGAGATGTTACCCATGCAAAGGAATTGCTTAATAAGAAAATGTTGGCTTGTGCCGAAACAGAAAATTTTGAAAGTGCTATAGTATACAGAAACAATCTTAACCTTATCAATCAACTTAATCAAAAACTTATTACCGAACTTAATAGTTATGCTGATATTGATGTTTTTGGCTATAACACCAATGGGCTTAATACAGTGGTTTCGGTATTGGTAGTTAGAGCAGGTAAAATTATGGGACTTAATAATTTTACTGTAGTGGATTTAACCAATGATGTTGCAGAAGTGTTGACCAACTTTGTTACGCAGTATTATCCCAATAGTTCTACTGTACCGAGCGAAGTTGTGTTCCCAGTTGAATTGGGGGGAATAGTTAATAATTATCTTAACCAGTATTCAAAAAATAAGGTTAAAGTAACTATACCAAAAATAGGTATAAGAAAAAAATTGTTGACTATGGCAGAAGTTAATGCAAAGGAATATCTAGAAAAAACCGTGGAAAAACAACACACTATAGTCGAACGTACATTAGGTGCTGTAAAGTTGTTAAAAGATAGACTTAATTTACCCGAGTTACCTATTAGAATTGAAGGCTACGATATTTCTAATATAAGTGGTACTAATATGGTGGCTAGTATGGTAGTCTTTACTAATGGTGTTCCCAATTATCAACATTATCGTAAGTTTAAGATTCAATCAGTTGTGGGACAAAATAATGACTTTGAATGTATGAGAGAAGTTCTAACCCGCAGAATAAGTGAACTTAATAGTGATGATGTAAGTTTTGGTACAAGACCTAATTTAATATTGATAGATGGTGGCAAAGGACAATTAAGTTTTGCATATTCGGTTTTGACTAGCCACAATGTTAATATTCCTATGATATCACTTGCGAAGAAAGAAGAAGAAATTTTTAAACCTAATGAGAGTGAGAGTATACGATTAAGTAAAGATGACTATGCACTTAAATTACTTCAAAGAGTAAGAGATGAAAGCCATAGATTTGCTATTACTTTCCATAGGAGTTTACGTAATAAAAATGCAGTTGTATCACAACTTTCACAGATACCATTAATAGGAAAGAAAAAAGAGATTGCTTTGTTACAATATTTTAGAGATATTAACAAAATTAAAAATGCTAGTGTAGAAGAGTTAAAGGAAGTAGAAGGTATAAGTGAAAAATTGGCTAATAATATCTATAACTACTTTCATAAAGAAACGCAAGAATAATATTTAACATAATTAAAACTTCTAGAATAAATATATCTAGGAGTTTTTTATGTATAAGCAGTTAAAAAAAATAGTTAAATATGGTAAAGTTATCCGTAACGAACTTTTATCACAACATACAAGTTATAGGGTGGGTGGCAAAGCGGACTATTTTGTTATGCCTAGTAATGTTATTGAACTATATGATTTAATACAGTACCTTACCAATAGAAGTATTAAATATTATATTCTAGGTGGCGGAACTAATGTACTTGCTATGGATAGTGGGTATAAAGGAGTGGTTATTTGCCTAAAACTTATTAATGAAATACGAGAATATGACGATTATATACAAGTGATGGCGGGTACTACATTGATGGAAGTATGCAAGTATTATCAAGAACATAATTATTGTGGTTTAGAAGATGCTACTTTAATACCGGGAACTGTGGGTGCTGCAGTAGTGGGTAATGCGGGTGCATATAAGTTTACTATGGGTAATATAGTTAAAGGCGTTATGGTAATTGAAGATGGTTTGATTAAGTATTATAGTGGTGGTGAATGTGGTTTTGTTTATAGAGATAGTAGGTTACGTAATAGTATAGTTTTAAGTGTCGACATTATTAAAAATATTGGTTGTGATTATAATCGTATTAATGAAGTAATTGGATTAAGGTCAAAACAGCCAAAGGGATATAGTGCGGGTAGTGTGTTTAAACGAGTAGATGGTATTATTGTAAGCAAAATGTTGGACGAAATGGGACTAAAAGGATTAAAAATTGGCGGTGCTAGAGTAAGTGAAGTCCATGCTGGATTTATAATTAATGATGGAACAGCAACATCTCAAGATATTTCTAACCTTATAAGTAATATTAAAGATAAGGTATATAAAGAAAAAGGTGTAAAGTTGGAAGAAGAAATTAAATATATTGTGTAGTAAAAATCAAGTAACCAATAGATAAAAATTGGTTACTTTTTACAATAATATTTTAATTACAAAGTAGGTTCAAAAATATTTTAATTAATTAAAATATTATGCTATAATATTACCAGTCTATGTAGTAAATTATGCTGTATGTAATATATGAGATATTCTTATTTATATATAAAGTAATTTTATTAAATAGACATTATTGAAAGTTAACTATAATCATAGATTATATGTTATTAAAAGGACAAACTATATATGAATTTATTGGGTGATTATCATACTCATACTTATTATTCGGACGGTAAGTCTTCTTTAGAAGAAAATGTTGTAAGTGCAAAGAAGAAAGGACTAAAACAATTGGCAATTACTGACCATTCTTTTTCACATATGGCACATGGAATTACTAGAGAAAAATACGCCGAACAAACAAAAATTATTAATGAACTAAAAACTAAATATGATGATATAGAAATATTGCATGGAGTCGAAACTAATCTTATGAGCCTTAATGGAGATATAGATGTTAAGAAATCCGAACGCAATAATTTTGACGTGTTGGTTATGGGGTATCATTATTCCTATAAACCTATGAATATAAAAAATTTCTTTAACTTTTGGTTGCCGGGTATATTAAGAATAAAAACTAAAAGACGTAGACGTGTAAATACTATGGCTTATATTAATGCTATTAAGAACAATGATATAGACATCGTTGCCCATCTTAATTATGGTATAGAAGTAGACCCTGTAGAGATAGCAAAAGTTGCTAAAGAAAGAGAAGTGTACATCGAACTTAACGCAAAGCATCTAGGTTTTACTGACCAGCAAATATTGGATATGGCGGCTACTGGAGTTAAGTTTATAATAAGTAGTGATGCACATTTATGTGATAATATTGGACGTAATAATACCGCTTATGCGGCTATTACTAGACTTAATATTCCACTAGAACAGATTGCCAATATTAACAAAATTCCTAAATTTAAAAATTATAATCAAGATAAAAAATATTAGAGGTGAATTATGTCATTTGCACTTGATGCTAAACATGAAGTGTTAAAAAACGAAATAAAAAGTGATTGCTGTGCTATGGCTTACTTAAGTGCGGTTATTAAAGGTGCTGGACAGTTGTCTTTATGCGCGGGTAAACATACTATATCTATACATACTGATACACCAGAACTTTTTGATGTTATTAATCACATAGTTAAACAGTATTATGGCGAAGAATGTACATTATGCCTTGCTGAAGAAAATTTAGGATTTAAAATAATCAAATATAAGATTACTATTCCTAGTACAGTAAGCGAACGTATAATGTTTGACTGTGGTATTCTCGAACTTGATGAGAATAACAATATGACTTTTAACAATGGTATTAGTCCATTTGTTATACAAGATGAATGCTGTAAATTATCATACATAAAAGGTACTTTTGTAAGTTGTGCGACTAGCAATATTGTTATTAAAAACTATGACAATGGTAAGAGTAACAGTGGTTATCATCTAGAGTTTGTGTTTAATTTTGAACAGACTGCAAGTGACTTTTGTAAATTGCTTGAACATTTTGATATTCACGCAAAAACCACAGTTAGGAAAAATAACCCCCTAGTTTATGTCAAAGAGTACCAGGTTATTTGCGATATCCTAGCATTAGTGGGTGCTAATAAGGCTGTACTTGAACTTCAAAATGAAGCGGCAATAAGAGATTTAAGAAATAATGTTAATCGTCAGACCAACTGTCTTAATGCCAATCTTAATAAGATGGTACAGGCTAGTGTTAAACAACTTAATGCGATTAATTATATAAAAGACACTGTAGGACTTGAATCATTAGATGAAGGATTACAAGAACTTTGTCTTATAAGACTAGCCAATCCGGACGAGCCTTTGGACAAGTTAAGAATGTTGTACTTCGAACCTATAAGTAAAAGTGGTATTAATCATAGATTTAGTAAGATATTAAAAATTGCTGAAGAACTTAAAGAAAAAAACGAAGCAAATGAAAATAATAACAAAGATAAAGAATAAAAAGATTTATAAACAATTAATAAGGAGCAATTAATGGGTAACTTTGTGCATTTACATGTTCATACCGAATATAGTTTGCTAGATGGTGCTGCACGTATAAAAAAATTGGCTAAAGTATGTAAAGAATATGGTATGCCTGCTGTAGCAATAACTGACCATGGTAATATGTATGGTGCAGTTGCCTTTTTTGATGCCTGTGAAGAAAATGGTATAAAAGCAATATTTGGTTGTGAATTTTATTGTTGTGAAGATTTACATATTAAGCAGGGTAAAACTAAACTTAATCACTTGGTATTACTTGCAAAAGATGAAGTAGGTTACCACAATTTAAGTAAACTTAATTCAATTGCTTTTGAACAAGGATATTATTATAAACCACGTATAGACTTAAAAACTTTGGCAGAACATAGCGAAGGTCTTATATGTTTAAGTGCTTGTCTAGCGGGCGAACTCCCACAATTAATTATGCAACGTAGATTCGACGAAGCAGAAAAATTGGTTGTTTGGTTTAAAGATTTATTTAAAGATGATTATTATCTTGAACTTCAAAATCACGGATTAGAAGAACAAATACTTGTTAATGAAAAATTAAGAGAGTATGCAAAGAAATATAATATAAAGACTGTCGCTACTAATGATGCACATTATATATACAAAGAAGATTCAGAAATGCAAGATGTATTGTTGTGTGTGCAGATGCAGAAGACTTTAGACGATCCAGACCGTATGAAGTTCCCTAATGATGAGTTTTATTTTAAGACTTATGAAGAGATGGTAAAGGCTTTCCCTAATGATCCTGAAGCGTTGGAGACCACTTTAGAAATCGCAGATAAATGTAATTATAGATTAACTTATGGACACTATATGTATCCAAAATATAAACCAGTTACTGGGCAAGAACCTTTTGAATATTTTAAAGACCTTATTGAAGCGGGACTAAAGAAAAAATATAAAGTTGTCACTCAAGAGATTAGAGACCGTATTGATTATGAAGTGGCTACAATTTCTAGACTAGGGTATGTTGAATATTATTTAATTGTTTGGGATTATATTAATGCTGCTAGACAACGTGGTATTTCTGTAGGTCCAGGTCGTGGTAGTGGTGTAGGTAGTATTGTCGCTTACCTTATGGGAATAACCGATGTAGACCCTATTAAATATGGTCTGTTCTTCGAAAGATTCCTTAACCCAGAAAGAGTTAGTGCACCAGACTTTGATATAGACTTTGAAGATTCTCGCCGTGGCGAAGTTTTTGAATATGTTAAAGAGAAATATGGCGAAGATAGAGTATGTAAGATTATTACTTTTGGTACTATGGCTGCCAAGAATGCTTTAAAAGACGTTGCTAGAGTATTAAGAGTCCCTTATGCAGAAGTAGATAAAGTTACAAAGGCTATACCTAATAGTATTAAACGTCCCAATATTATTGCTAAATGCTTTGGTATGTATCATGCTAAAGAAGGCGATAAAGATTATGGTGTGGATTATTCGATACCAGAACTTATCGAAATGTATAATACCAATCCAGAAATTAAAAAAGTAGTTGATATTGCCAATAAACTTGAAGATAGTCCACGTCAAACTGGTATTCATGCCTGCGGAGTTATTATAGGTGGAGATATATTAGATAAACATATACCACTTGCAAAAAATGGAGATATAATAACAAGTCAATATGTCGGTGGTGAACTTGAACACTTGGGTCTATTAAAAATGGACTTCTTGGGACTACGTAACTTGTCCGATATTAAACAGGCTATCGAACTTATTAAGATTAATCATAATAAAGAAATTAACTTTGATGAATTGGGCACAGATGACCCAGAAGTATATAAACTTATTTCTACAGGTAATACTAAAGCAATATTCCAGATTGAAAGTGGTGGCTTCCAAAAATTTATGAAAGAATTACAACCTACCTGCCTTGAAGATATTATAGCGGGAGTGTCACTATATCGTCCGGGTCCTATGGATAGTATACCTACATTTATTAAAAACAAACACAATCCAGACCAAATCACATATATTAGTCCAGTTATGGAACCTATACTTAATGTGACTTATGGTTGTATAGTATACCAAGAGCAAGTTATGAAAATCGTTCAAGAATTGGCAGGCTATACACTAGCACGTGCGGATAGTGTTAGAAAAATGATGGGTAAGAAAAAACTTAAAGACCTACAAAAGGAAAGAGTTGTTTTCCTTAACGGTTGTCCATCTGAAAATGGCAAGCCAGCCGTTGATGGTGTATTGAAACGTGGTATTGATGAAGCGGTTGCTAATAAACTATGGGACGAAATGGAAAAGTTTGGTTCATATGCGTTTAATAAATCCCATGCTGCTGCATACGCTCATGTTACTTATCAGACTGCATGGCTAAAGACTTATTATGAACCAGAATTTTTGACAGCCGTACTTAATAACCGTATTACAATTAGTGATGAAATAAAAAATTACATTACTTATGCTAAAGAAGAAAAAATTGAAATTTTACCACCAGATATTAATAAATCATTTACTATGTTTACTTGTAGTAAAGAAGGTTCAATAAGATTTGGACTAGCAGCACTTAAAGGTGTAGGTGTTAACGTTATTGATACAATTATCGCTGAAAGAGAAGCCCACGGCGAATTTAAGGGAATAGTAGATTTTGTTAATCGTTTTGATAATACTATTCTTAATAAGCGTTGTATGGAAAGTCTTATATTAAGTGGTGCTTTTGATTGCTTTAAAGTTAAACGTTCTCAATTAATGCAAGTGTATACTACATTACTTGAACGTTCTAGTTCGGACAGAAAAACAAGAGCAAGTGGACAATTTAGTTTATTTGACGACATACTAAAAACAGATATTGTTAATGAAATATCATATCCCAATATTCCAGAGTTTGATGAACAAACCAAATTAAAACTTGAAAAAGAAGTTGTGGGAGTGTATATCTCTGGACACCCATTAAGTAACTATACAAAGAGATTCAATGAATACAACTTAACATCTGATATGCTTGGTAGTGACGATGAAGACGGCGAAATGAATGATGTGGACGATGAAGAAAGTGTTACTGAATACGAGAATTTAACTGATGGTATGGAAGTTACTTGCGGTGGATTAGTAGTAGAGATAAAGAAGTTGCTTTCTAAACGTGATAAAAAAGAAATGGCATTTGCTAAAGTGGAAGACTTATATGGAGTTATCGAACTTATGTTATTCCCACAAGCATATACTAAATTTAAAAATGTTTTACTCCCAGATTCTTTAGTTACTATTCATGGTAAATTAAGTATAAGAAGTGGAGAAAAACCAGTTGTATTAGTTGATAATATTACACAATGGGTACTTGATACTAACACTGAAGAAAAGAAAATTCAAACATTGTATTTAAAGTATGATGTTAGTAATATTGCTATACATGATGATATTTACAAGACTTTATCCAACTATCCGGGAGAGAGTCCAGTAGTTGTAGTTGATTTAAACAACAAACCATTTAAACTTAACTTAAGAGTTAATGCAAGTAGTTTCTTAATCAATGAACTTCATGCATTCTTGCAAGATGAATTTATCAAATTAAAATAATTATGTAGGAGTATAATTATGTTAAAAATAGCAGTTTTGTGTAGCGGTGGTGATAGCCAAGGTATGAATACTTGTATACATACCATAGTTAATATGGCTGCAGTACATGGTATTAAAGTTATGGGTGTAAGACGTGGTTATCAAGGGCTTATAGAAAATGACTTAATCGAACTTAATAGTGATATGGTAGCCAATATTGCTTGTTTAGGTGGTTGCTTTTTAAAAGTTGCTCGTTGTAAAGAGTTTCGTACAAAAGAAGGAGTACAACGTGGCTATGAAGTTTTAAAGCAAAATGGTATAGATTATCTTATAGTTATTGGTGGTGATGGCTCTTATAGGGGTGCTATTGAATTAAGTCAATTGGGTGCTAAAGTTATTACTATGCCAGGCACTATTGATAATGATTTATTTTATACTGATCGTACTTTGGGGTTTGATACTGCTGTTAATAATGCTGTAAGTGCAATAGACGATATTCGTCAAACTATGGAAGCCAATAATAGAGCACTTATAGTAGAAGTTATGGGTAGGGGCTGTGGACATATTGCATTAAATGTAGGTGTTGCGGTAGGAGCACATTCTGTGGCTGTAAAAGAGATGGATACCCAAATATCCGATATTGTGGCAGATGTTAAACAATGTCTTAATAATGGTATAGATACTCCACCAGTAGTAGTTGTTAGTGAAGCAGTAGATTATAGTGTTGATGATGTACGTAACGCTATAGAAAAAGAATGTGGTATTGAATGTCGTACTAGTGTTATTGGTTATCTACAACGTGGTGGTAAACCTACAGTGTTTGATAGATTATTTGCTACCCAGTTGGGTATTAATGCTATAGAACTTATTAACAAAGATATATATAATGTTGCTTTGGGCATAAGAAATAATAATATCTTCTATATGAAACTTGAAGATGTTTATGCACTAAAGGACGAGTTTAATAAGTTATTATTTAGACAACTTCGTAATTTACACAATTTAAGCGATTATAAAAGAAATTAATAATAAAAAAAGACTTTAACTACTAAATATATATAAGTGTTAAAGCCTTTTTTATTAATTAATGTTGTGGGGGATATTCATCATCATGATGATATGGCCTTCTAGATTCATATCTATAGTCATGATAGTCTTGACTTAAGTCATATGGTTCATTGTTAAATCCATTAAAACTATTGCTGTATGTTGTGCGTTGGTCATATGATGGTCGATTGTCCTGCTGATAGTTATTATTAGAGTTAGTGTTATTAGTGTTATTATTTGGATTATATGCAGGACTGGTTTCGCTACTAGCAAGTGATTTTTTATTAGATAACAATTGCTTATCGGTAGACCTTTTGCCGTCAATTTTTAATTTGCCTTTACCTTTGATTGTGGCAAAAACTAACCATATAGAACTTAAACCAATTAAGGCATATATTATTCGGGAAAAAACATTGGCTTGTGAACCAAACAATCCAGCCACAAAATCATATTGTAATACACCTATGCAAAACCAATTAATTGAACCAGCCAAAGTTAATAAAAAACATATTAATGAAATCATATTGTACTTCCTTTTTTATTTTAGTATACGAATATGATTAAAAATTATACAAAAAAGAAAGTGTAATTAACACTTTCAATAAATATCAACTAAAATTATTTATTAACAATAACTTCTTTTGTAGAGAGATTATTTTTAACCTACATTTTCTAAAACTAATTTTTCAAAAGATACACTTTCTACAAAATCTTCTTTTAAGAATCTAGTGCTTTTGTATACGGTAAAGTCAATTATATGTTTGTCTAATACTATAGGAGTAGGTATGTCTAGAGCATAAGCGATTTCTCTTACGTATTCTTCAAAAATGTGAAAGTCATAATTTACGACATTAATCTCACAACTTTTTATTATTTTGCCATCATCTATTATTTTTGCCCAAATTCTCATATTTTAACTCCTTATGAAATTAATATACAACAAAAATTTTTTTTAATCAAGTGATTGACAAATGTCTATAAATTATATATAATTATGCGTAAAATTTAAGGGGTTGGAATCAATTGATTGATTTTAACCTTTTTAATTTGTACTATTTTAACATCAATTGCATATAATATATGAGTTTATGTTGGTGAGCAATTACCTTACATAAACTTTTATTATCATAATATACTTTTAAGTATTATGATTGTAAAAGTAAATAAGTATTATATGTAATTAATAAAATATGTTGTCCACGACACGTAGATTAATATATTCTAACTTACAAATGCTAGTTTATTAGGAGGAAAAATTATGGCAAACGAAGTATTTTTAACCAAAGAAGGATATAAGGAATTAGAAGAAAGACTTGATTATTTAAAGACAACTGCTAGAGTAGATGTCGCTAATAAGATAGAAGTTGCACGTAGTTTTGGCGATATTAGTGAAAATTCTGAATATGATGCTGCTAGAGAAGAAGAAGCATTAGTAGAACAAGAAATTCAACAAATTCAGAATACACTTCGTAATGCCAAAATTATTAACAAATCTAAAGTGGATACCAGCCAAGTAAGTGTTGGTAGCACTGTAGTTGTTGAAGATTTAGAGTTTGGCGATGATTTAACTTTCAAGATTATGGGAAGTTTTGAATCTGATCCTACTAAAGGTCTTATTTCTAATGAAAGTCCTATCGGTAAAGCATTGTTGGGTGCTAAAAAAGGTCAAATAGTTGAAGTAGTTACCCCACAAGCAACAACAAAATATAAAGTAGTCGATATTAAGGCTTAATTATGTTACAAAAAAAGCATATTATATGTTTCAATATAATATGCTTTTTTGTTTTTCATAGATAATTATTGTGAAATAGTTTCTTTATCCGGATTGTCATTATTTGATTCTGTAGTTTCTTTTGTTGATATATTTTCTTCTACATTATTAGATTCTTCTACTTCATTATTTTCATTTAGTTTTTTATCTTTTAATTCAATACTTTCATTATTGTTTGTATTTTCAATTGTGTTATTTACATTGTGTACCTTATCTTTTTTTGGTACTTTCACAAATGAGAATACTACAAGTGCTATTGTCATAAATATAGCAGCATAAGGGAAGTATGCGCGGTAGCCTAAAAAGTCCATAACAAATCCTATAATAATAGGTGTTATACTTTGTGCTACTTGACTTGCTGAATAATAATATCCAGTAAATTTACCTAGATTTTTACTACTACTTAATTCCACGAACATAGGGTAGGAGTTAACATTGATAATAGCCCAACCCATACCTGCTATAGCGAATAGAATAATCAATAATACACTAAATTTGGTTAAGAAGAAACATGCTGATAGACTTACTATCATAAGTCCCAAGCCTAGCATTATACTATTCTTTCTTCCAATTTTATCACAAAGTATACCAGAAGGTATAAATGTAATAAGGCTAGATATTGCAAGTATACTTGTTGCTAGTCCCCAACTATTGGTTTTTAATATGTTTTTTGCGTATAGACTACCAAATGTTTCTACGGCATTGAATGCAAAATACCATAGGAAAACACTAAATATTAATAACCATAGATTACGCTTGTCTACTTTTCCTAGTGGTTTATCATCTGTTATGGCTTCATCAGTTTCGCTCATTTCTTCGCCTAGAGCCATCTCATCAGCCATTTCTTCTACGATTTTGTTTTCTTTAATTTTTAGTACTAATACGATTAATGCTACCAACATAAAGAAACTTACTATCAAGAATGGCCATATAGTAATATTTCTAACTAGATGTATACCATCGGCTTGTTTTTTAGTAAATATCATTGTTAGTACCGAACCAATAATAGCACCGATATAACCAACGAAGTTAATTATAGCATTGGCTTTAGATCTTAAAGGTTTTGGTGTAACGTCTGGCATTAAGGCTACACTTGGACTACGATAAATGTTCATAGCGATAAGTATAAGTGCCATAAGTACTATAACTCCCCAGAAACTATTTTTGATATAAAGTAGGGAGATGAAAGGGAAGGCTAGCAAAGATACCAGAGTTCCGACTATAATATAAGGCATACGTTTGCCCAATTTTGTTTCGGTCTTGTCTGACAATGTGCCAAACAATGGTAACATAAACAATGCCAATATATTGTCTAGTGCCATGATTATACCTATAAGATAGTTATAATCGCCATTACCAAAAGTGGATTTTAACAATTCTTCCAAGAACATAGGACAGTAATAGTTATATACTTGCCACAACATTAAAATTGTGAAGAATGAAAACCCGATATAAAATGTACGTTTTTTATTAAGTTTTAACATATATACTCCTTTGTAATTACGTACTTATTGTAACAAATTAATATAATTTAGCAAAATGATTGTTGAAAGAAAAAATATTTCGAATTATTTTTTAATATTTTAGTGCCTAGAATTAATGTATTATTTGGTAATTAAATATAAATGTGTTAAAATATTAACGATGGATTTTTGTAATTTGTACACTAAAAGTGTAGTTAAAGATATTATTAATACTGATATTAAAGAAAACATGCTTAACCATGCTTATCTTTTGTGTGGTCAAGACCAGATTTATCTAGAGTATTTGGCTAAAGAAATAGCGAAAGATGTTATTAGTGCAGGTAATAGGGACAGCATTGTAGACCAAAAAATTGATAAGGGTATACATAGTGATGTATTAATGTACCCTATAGATGTAAAGAAAGGTTTAGTAGTTGATGATGTTAATGAAATAGTGGAAAAGGCTTATGTGTATCCGCTTGAAGCCAATAAAAAGGTATTTATCATAAATAATATTGATTTATCTACTACACAAGCCCAAAACAAATTATTAAAAACTTTGGAAGAACCACCATTAACAAGTATGTTTGTTATTACAACCACCAATGCGGGCAATGTGCTTAATACTATAAAAAGTAGAGCAAAAACTATTAATGTACCTTTGCTTGACGATAATAGTGTAGAAGATTTTATACTTAAAAATAGTTCGATAAGAGCAAAAAATATGTCTACTTATGTTGTGTCTAGCCAAGGCAATTTAACCAAGGCTATAAAGATTGCTGGTGATGATGATTTTGCAAAAATTAAACAATTATGCTTTGATACTATTATTAATCTTAAAGATAGTGGTGAGATATTAAGATATAGTAGTAAATTGTTAAGTTATAAAGATCGTATTAATGAAGTGTTGGACGAATTAAGTCTTGTAGTACTTGATGTTCTTTACGTAAAAAGCGGATTAGAAGAAAAAGTATATGATAAAGAAAAACTTAATGATTATAGAAATTCGACATTTAGTGTTAAGGCACTTAAATATACTTATACAAAAATATTAGATGCCTTGAACAAATTAAATTGTAATTGTAATGTTAACGTTGTTATTGATGGATTATTAATAGCAATGTTGGAGGGTAAACATAAATGGAAGTAGTAGGAATTAGATTTAAAAATAATTGTAAATTATATTATTTTTCACCTAATGGATTAGAATTAAGTGTAGGACAAAAAGTTGTAGTAGAAACTCCCAACGGTAATACTTTGGCCAATGTTGTAAGTCCTGTAAGTAATGTTAGTGAAGAAGAAATAGTTGCACCTTTAACCAATGTATTAAGAGTGGCTACTGATGAAGATATAAAAACAATGGAAAAGTTGGAATCTAAACATGACGAAGTGATTAATATCACCAAAGAACTTGTTGAAAAATTACAACTTGATATGAAACTTGTTGATTGTGAATTTACTTTAGACGGACAAAAAATAATAATTTCTTATGTTTGTGAAGATAGGGTAGACTTTAGGGAACTAGTTAAAGAACTTGCAAGTAAATTAAAAAGTCGTATCGAACTTAAACAAATTGGAATACGTGACCAAGCAAAAACAATCGGCGGTATAGGTTGTTGTGGGCAGGTATGTTGTTGTAGTAGATACCTTAACAATTTTGATAAAGTATCTATTAAGATGGCAAAAACCCAAGATTTAAGTCTTAATCCTACAAAGATAAGTGGTGTATGTGGTAGACTTATGTGTTGTTTAAGTTATGAGAATGATGTTTATGCTGAAGCAAGTAAAGTTATGCCAAAGATTAATACTCGAGTAAAAACTCCAGATGGAATGGGTACTGTAGTATATAATAATTTATTGAAATTAATTTGCGATGTTAAACTTGATGGCGAAGATAATATTGTAGTAAAAAAATATTTTCTTAATGATATTGATTTTGAAGGTAAAAATTATCAGCCAAAACCAGAAGATCCTACTAATTATGTTATGGAAAGTTATGAGAGTAAAGATAGTCCTTATGGATATATGCCACATAAATCAGAACCAGTATCGCAAGAACCAGAGCATAATACCGAATTAAAAGAAAATATAAACGAAACTGAAAATAATAATAAAAAACCAAGAGATAAAAAAAGAAGATTTAAAAGGTATTTTAACAAGAATGCTACTAGAAGATGAAAGATTAGATGATTTACAATTTAATAATCTTTACATAATCCAGAATCCCAATTTATATTGTTTTACATCTGATGCAGTAGAATTGTGTAATTATGTTAGGGCGGGCGTCAAAGATAGAATAGTTGACCTTTGTAGTGGTAGCGGAGTAATAGGTATTTTGGCACAAGCAAAAACCAAAGCAAAAGAAGTTATTTTAGTTGAAATCCAACCAGAACTAGCAGATATGAGTAAGAGAAGTGTTGAATACAATCAACTTAAAAATATAAAAGTTGTTAATGCTCCATTACAAGATATACATAAGCAGATTGGTACTGGATATGAAGTAGTTGTATGTAATCCACCATATAAGATTAACAATGGTGGCAAAATTTCAGAAAAAAAAGAAATTGCTATATGTAAGCACGAAATTACTGTAACTTTAGAAGAAATAATAAAAGAAGCGAGTGTATTATTAAAATCTGGTGGAAGGTTTTATACTGTTAATAAAGAAGAACGTTTGGTCGATTTGCTATGCTTAATGCGTAAATATCATATCGAACCAAAAAATATAAAAATAAGACCTAGTACCAAAGGCGCTAATATAATTTTGGTAGAAGGTAAAAAAGATGGAAGGAGTGGATTAAGTATCCAGTTGTAATATGTTATATTTAGTAGGTACACCTATAGGTAACTTAAAGGAATTAAGTAGTTATGCAATTCAAATACTTAATGATGCTGATTATATCTTGTGTGAAGACACACGTACAAGTTCGGTTTTGCTTAATCACTATGATATAAAAAAGCCACTAAAGAGTTATCATAAATTTAATGAGAAAAGTATGGTTGATAGTGTACTTGAAGATTTAAGCAATAATAAAAATATTGCATTAATCTCTGATGCTGGTATGCCGGGAATTTCTGACCCCGGTAATGTGTTGGTTAAGGCCGCTATTGAACATAATATAGAGTATACTGTAGTATCAGGTCCATGTGCGTTAATTAATGCATTTATTATGAGTGGCTATGATACTCCATTTACTTTTGTAGGGTTTTTACCAGATAAAGTTAATGAACGAAACAACTTGCTTATGCAGTACAAACAATATTATGGTACACTTATATTCTATATGTCTTGTCATGATATAGATAAGTATTTTGACTCTTTGTATAGGGTTTTTGGCAATAAACAGGTATGTGTTGTACGTGAACTAACCAAAATGTATGAAGAAAAAATATTCACAACACTACAAGAAGGCTATCATGGAGAATTGCGTGGAGAGTTTGTATTAGTACTTAATAACTCAAAAGAAGATAATCAACTTAATAGTTTAACTATAAAAGAACATTTACTTCATTATATTAATCTAGGTGCTAGCAAGCAAGATGCAATAAAATATGTATGTGCTGATAGAAACATAAAAAAACAAGTTGTATATAAAGAAGCAATTGATTTGTAATCATTAATGATATTGTTTAACTAATAAGTAAAAATTATAACTAAATAATTATAACAAAAAAGCATAACACTTTTTAAGTGCTATGCTTTTTATCTTTCTTTCCCATTATCTTTATTATTATTTTTTGTATCCTTAAATAATAGTGTACCCAATTCGGTAGTGTCTAAATCATCAGGCATATTTTTTTCTAGGATTTCACTTGGTATATCAACTGCTTTTGCAGTGTAGTATTTAGTTGGTAATAGATTATTATTTTGTGTTATATGACGTGCTCTTATAAAATAATCTTTTGAATAAATAATTTCATCATATATTGGTTTTTTAGATTTATTTATTATAGAAGTAATCTTATTTAATTTTTCTTCTCTTACTTGTTCGGTAACGGGCATATTTTTAATTAGACTGTAATCTATTAGGTCTGTATAGAATTGTATGTTTTTCCAACTATTAACATGAAGTATAGAATTTTTGGTCATCTTACTTTTGTTGTTGGGGTCAAAATGCAAGGCAATTATGCCTTTGTGGTCAGCATTAATGCAGTTTTGTTTGTTGTCATCTATAAGCATAGATATGCCGTACTCTTTACAGAATAAATGTTTATTTCTACATCCCATAACCAATTTGTCGTATTCAACATCAAAATAATCTAGTAAATCCAGAGTCGCTTTTTTCATAGGAGCAAATTTGCTAGGGCGGTTGGTTAATAATATAACTTCGTGACCTTGGTCTCTCCATTTTTCTAAAGTTTCTAAAGCATCTTTAAATGCATAATATTTTGATGGATTAAACATAGGGAAAAGAAGTCTTAACAAACTTTTATTATTGTTTGTACCAGGCTCTACTGTTTTGTACACAAGTTTTTTGGCTTCAGGTTTGCCTACTTTTTGTGTCTTATTAAGTACTTTATATATCACCGATTTACAAGTAAATAAGGTGTTATCTATATCAACTGCTATTTTCATATTTCTATTCTATCACACTTATTATTGTTTGTGAATACCTAAACTTTAAATAATTTTGCAAATTAAACAAGCAGCAATTACTCCCAACATATTACTAATAATCGCTACAGGTATACCATATGAAAATTTTTTGACTTTAGTTTGTGAAAAATATACTGCTGTAATATAAAATATCGCTTCGCTACTGCCGGCGACAGCACAGCCGGCACGTGCTATATAACTGTCAACACCATAAGTTGTAAATATATTTTCTAGTGCGGCTAGACTGCCACAACCTGTTAATGGTTTAAGAATAACCAATTGTGTAAGTTCACTAGGTATACCTAGAAGTTTGAATATAGGCGACAATAATTTTATTATTATTTCGCTCAATCCACTAATCGAAAATAATTCGACAGCAATAAATATTGCTACAAGATATGGAAAACTTGTCAAGACTAAATCAAAACTTGTTTTTGCACCATATACAAAACTTGAATATGTATTATTACGTTTGATTATGGAGTAAATTATAAGCAATATAATAAGTACAGGTATTATAAAATTACTTATTTGCATATATGTTCTCTTTTATATTATTTGTGGGTTGTGTTAATTTTTTGTGTTTTGATTTACTTATGCGGTTTTTTATTTTTTCACACAATTTACACATTAAAATGCCAGAAAATGTACTTACGAAAGTTGCAATTAAGGTAGGGATTATTATATCGTTGGGACTTATACTTCCATGCGACACTCTTAAACCTATAACAGTAGTAGGTAGAAGTTGTAGACTAGATGTATTAAGTATCATGAGCATTATCATACTACTTGTAGCAATATTGTTTCCTTTATCCATACCTTTAAGTGCTTTTATACCACTAGGTGTGCAAGCATTGCCCATACCTAGTAGATTGGACGTTATGTTAATTGCTATTTGATTTTTTGTTTCTTCGTCTTGTTTGCCAAACAGTTTATTGATTATTGGACTTAATAATTTACTAATTTTTGCATTAAGACCAGTATCTTCTACTATTCGCAATACTCCTAGCCATACAGCATATATTGCCCATAATTTTAAAGTCAAGGCTATTGCTTTTTGTGACCCACTTAACATTGTAGCAAAGGCAATATCTACATTTTTAAAAAGTAATAATCCTAGTCCTATTATTACAAAACTTGTCCATACTAGATTCATATTAACTCCTTTGTACATTTTTATGTGGTTTATGTGTTTATTATGCCTTTGTTAAACCAAAATTAAATTTACAATATAACGATTGTGTGTTACAATAAACCTAGTATGATAAAAGGAAATAAGTATATGAAAGATTATTATATTACTACAGCGATAGCCTATACTTCGGGCAAACCACATATAGGTAACATATATGAAATAATATTGACAGATAGCATTGCTAGATTTAAACGTTTTCAAGGATACAATGTTTTCTTTCAAACTGGTACTGATGAACATGGACAGAAAATTGAAGAGAAAGCACTTGCAAAAGGTTTAACACCTAAACAATTTGTAGATGGTGTGGCTAATACCATAAAAGGATTGTGGGATACTGCTAATATCTCTTATGATAAATTTATCCGTACTACCGATGCTGACCATGAAGTTCAAGTTCAAAAAATATTTAAAAAACTTTATGATCAAGGCGACATATATAAGGGTAGTTATGAAGGTATGTATTGTACTCCATGTGAGTCTTTTTGGACTTCTTCACAACTAGTTGATGGTAAATGTCCAGATTGTGGTAGAGAAGTTAAACCAGCAAAAGAAGAAGCATATTTCTTTAAGATGAGTAAATATGCTGATAGATTATTGGATTATTATAATTCTCACCCAGATTTTATATTGCCAGTATCTAGAAAAAATGAAATGGTTAACAACTTTTTGAAAAAAGGACTTCAAGATTTGTGCGTATCTCGTACAAGTTTTAAGTGGGGTATTCCAGTTACTTTTGACCCAAAACATGTTGTTTATGTATGGCTAGACGCATTAACCAATTATATTACTGGTATTGGTTATGATGTAGATGGTAATAGTAAAGATAGTTTTAATAGATTTTGGCCAGCAGATTTACACGTTATTGGTAAAGATATTGTAAGATTCCATATTATATATTGGCCTATTTTCTTAATGGCATTAGGTTTGCCTATTCCAAAGAAAATATACGGACATGGTTGGTTGTTACAGAATGGCGAAAAGATGAGTAAATCAAAAGGTAATGTTATGTACTTTGATGATCTTGCTAGTGTCTTTGGAGTTGATGCTGTAAGATATTATGTCCTTAACGAAATGAGTTTTGATAATGATGGCTCTGTAGGTTGGGACTTACTTACAGACAAAACAAACTCTGACCTTGCCAATGTGTACGGTAACTTGGTTAGCCGTACAATCGCTATGACCAATAAATATTTTGGTGGTGTGGTTAATAAATCTACAAATTATGAAGATGTAGATAAGGAATTAAAAGAAGTAGTAGAAAATGCTTACGGAAAAGTTTCTAAAAAGATAGATGATTTACAAATATCTGATTCAATTGCTGAAGTGATGAGTATATTTAGACGTGCTAATAAGTATATTGATGAGACTTGCCCTTGGGTACTAGCAAAAGAAAATAATACTGAAAGATTAAATACTGTATTATACAATTTATGTGAAGCAATTATGGTAGGTTCAACTTTACTTCAACCATATATGCCTGCTACTGCTGAAAAAGTTGCGCATATGATGGGTGCAAAATTAAGAACAGTAGATACAATAGCAACATTTGGTTATGAAGAACAATATCATGTTACAGATACTCCTGAAGTATTGTTCCCACGTCTTGATATTAAAGATGTAATGAAAAAAGCAGAAGAAATAAAAGAAAAACAAATAAAGGAATACAACTTGGAAAATAAACCTGTAGAGACTGTAGAAGAAAATACAAGTAAACCAATTATTAATTTTGACGATTTTGAAAAAGTTGAATTAAAAGTTGGTACTATACTTAACAGTGAAAAAGTAGAAGGTAGTGAGAAACTATTAAAGAATACTGTAAAACTTGGTGATGAAACACGTACTATTGTGAGCGGTATTGCAAAAACATATAAACCAGAAGATATTATTGGTAGACAAGTAGTGGTTGTTACCAACCTTGCACCAAGAAAATTAAAGGGCATAATGAGTGAAGGTATGATATTATGTGCTTTCGATGAAAAAACCAATGATTTAGCATTGATTAGCCCTATTTCTCAATTTAAAGATGGATGTGAAGTAAGTTAATGAAACTAACAGATACTCATTGTCACTTAAATGATGATTATTTCTATGACAATGCTTCAACTTATATTAATAACTTTGAAAATGATAACCTACTACGAGTTTTTGTTGTAGGTTATGATTTTATTTCTAGTAAAAGGGCTATAGAACTTGCTAATAATTATGATAGTGTATATGCCATTATTGGCATGCACCCAGAAGATTGTGCGAGTTATAATGCAGAATTTAAACAATTCGTGGTCGACAATGCTAGTAATCCTAAAGTTATAGGTATAGGTGAGATAGGTCTAGATTATCATTATGGTACTGATGACAAACAATTACAAAAAGATGTATTAATAGACCAGATAAAATTGGCTGATAAATTGCACTTGCCTATTGTAATTCATGTAAGAGATGCAATTGGCGATTTAATCGAAATTTTAAAGGATAATATTAAATATATTAATAATGGCGGTATTATTCATTGCTTTAATGAAAGTATAGAAAGTTATAAGATTCTAAAGGACCTAGGATTTAAGTTTTCTTTTGGTGGGGCTATAACTTTTAGCAATTCGAAGAATGCTCCTAGACTTTTAAAAGAAGTAGATTTAAATGATATATTATTAGAAACAGATAGTCCATATCTTACTCCAGAGCCTTTACGCGGTAAGGAACGTAACCAGCCAAAATATGTAAAGTATGTGGCTGAACGTATAGCACAATATAAAGATGTTGATGTAGATACAATTATTAATGCCAACGAAAACAATATAAAACAAGTATTTAAAAAGATAAAAGGATAAATATGGCAGATAAATTAAATATACAATTTAATAAGAACTTTGGACAAAACTTTATCTTTGATACCAATTTACTTAAGGCTATTGTTAATGATGCTGGTATTAATCAAAATACCGAAGTGTTGGAGATAGGTACTGGGGCAGGGACATTAACTAAAGAAATAGCAAAAAGTAGCAAGAAAGTAGTTAGTTATGAGATTGATACCAATCTAGCACCAATAATATCGGATAATCTTCAAGTTGTTAACAATGCTCAAGTGATATTTAGAGATATTATGAAAGAGAGTATGGATAATATTGAAAGCAATTTTGAAGATGAATATACTATGATTGCTAATCTACCTTATTATATTACCACTCCTATTATATTTAAGTTTCTCGAGAATGCTACTCGACTTAAATCAATGGTTATTATGGTACAAAAGGAAGTTGCTGATAGATTATGTGCTAGTCCCAATACTGCCGAATATGGGGCAATTACAGCCATAATTAACGCTGTAGCAGATACAAAAATTACCCGAATTGTTAAAAGAAATATGTTTGTACCAGCACCCAATGTAGATAGTGCTGTAGTTAGAATAGACTTTAACAAAACGAAGTATGATATTAACAATTATAATAATTTAAGTTTGCTTATTAAATCTGCTTTCCATATGCGAAGAAAAACTTTAGTTAATAATTTAAAGAGTAGTTTTAATTTAGATAAAAGCATTATTGACCATGCTTTTGAAGTTATGGGTTTAAGTCAAAATATTCGTGGAGAAACTTTAAGTTCGGAGCAGTTTGTAAGATTAAGCAATTTGCTTTTCCAATAATTAAATAATAGTACTATAATCATAACTTATGATTATAAAAAAACTAAATAGTAATTGATTGTGTATTAATAAATTGTTTTAATAAATAATCATATAAAAATAAAAAAATCTCACTAATTTTAGTGAGATTTTTTTATTAATTAAATAATTATTTAATCCAAGGTTCTTTCTCTGTGTTTGAATCTTCAGTTTCTTCAGGTTCTGCTGGAGTGTGACCTTTAGCAAATACGCCTACAAATTCAGATTTAACATCGCTAGCCTGTAAATCGGTACGATTTAAGTAATAATTACTATCGGTGCTACCATCTGGAGTATAAGCAGAGTAGAAATATGCATTTCTGCCGTCATAATCAAAGAATACATTGTCAGTTTTGATTGTCTTATCGTCAGTTACTACTTCTTTTACTTCTGGATTTTCTGCTTTAACATCAACATATTTTATTTTACCATTTTCGGTAAAGAACAATGTTGTGCCATATAATCCTATGCTACTGATAGTAGTAGATGATGTATAAACATTTTTTACATTTTTATTACTATTAACAACAGTTACTAGGTTAATACGATTAGAACTATCTATAGTTACGATTTCATTGCCAATATAAGCAGAAGTGTCTTGATTTACTATAATTGAATTAGTGTAAGTTGCATTAAGTAATTCAGTTTCTTTAGCGTCATTAAATGTTTTGTCTGCACTTAATTCATATCTGCATAATGTAGAAATACTTGAACCACTTCTTGTACGATTGTAATATAAACTATTATTTTTAGCATCAACAATACTATAAGTGTCGCCATTAGATGCTACGATTTCTTCATTAGTGTCACCCAATTTAACTCTAGCAAGTATATTACCATTAATACCACTCAATTTATCATCTTCAGTAATAGCACGTGTATAATATACATAATTATTGATACCATCTAAAGTCTTGTTGGCTATCTTGTCTGAAGGAATATATTTATCAGTTTTGATAAGTCCTGCAGATGTAGCATTTTTAACTAGGGTAGTGGTTGTAGGCTTTTTAGCATTGGCATTGATAGATACTATCTTTGAACCATCTAACATAACGATATATACTGTGTTATCAAGTTCGTACATAGTCCAATTGGTAGAAGTAAGTGTTTGGTCAGTAGTGTATAATACTTTATTGTTTGTACCATTAATGTTTACTCTACAAATATTACTTCTTGCATTAAGCAAATTACCATACTCATCTTTTTGCATATTAGGTGTAGCATAATAAATATAATCGCCAAATATATAGAAACAAGCATTTTCTGTACCTACGATTTGTGGAACAACAACTTCAGATTTTGTTAAGAAACCATCTTCGTCATGAGAAATAGCATTGTTATTCATCTTAACTCTATATATAGCACCAAATACTTGTTTACCCCATACGTTATCTTTGTCTTTTTCAAGATTCTGGTAAGATTTAAAACCATTGACATAGTATAGATAATCGCCTTTGACTACAGCCATACCGCCATTGGAAGTAACAGGATCACTTGTTTTTGGGTTGTTTTTAAGACCTTTGTTGCCACAACCTGACAAAATTAATGTTGTGGATAAAAATATGGTTAATACCATTAATAAAAACTTTTTCATTTTTTCTCCGAAAATATATAATTTTAACTACAATAGATATTACCAAAATAAATATATATAGTCAATTAATATGCCTAAACTAGGCTATACTATTTTAGCAATATTTTTAAAAAAAATCATTTAATTTGTAACAATTATTTACTATATTTATTTATATAAACCTAATATGTATGATTTTATGCTATATCATAAGTAAAAAAACCGTCAAACATTTAATTTGGCGATTTTTAAATAATTATTAAATTGCGTCTACTTCTATGCTTTCACCAGTAAGTGCGTCTTGATACATAACCCAATATCCTTCTTCAGTAGGATTGTCAATATCTGTAGGCAACCACTGACTATAATTGTCTAGCCCATTAGGTGCAATCTCACTATATGTACCAGGTACACCATAACATATATATTTTAGAGTTATGTCTTCATATATTAATCCCAACACATAATAATTTCCATCATTTTCATAATCAATCTTGACCCATTTACTATTAGGAACTAAATTTTCTAGATTGGTTTCGGCAGGGTATTTGTTGAATAAGTCTTCTATCTGTTCACTTAATGCCTCATAGAAAGTTACATTGTCGGGTAAGGGTGTGTTTTCAAGTTCTTGTTCAATAATGTTTTTATTGGCTAATACTTTTGATATACCATCATTTTTCTGTCCATATGGATTAAGTTGTGGCATATTGTCTTCTTGATAATCTGTTTGGATAGATTCATCATCGAATTCAAGATTATTATTGATTTCTTCTTCAATTTCTTCATCGCTACTTTCAAACAATTCTTGAGTATCGTCTACTTCTTCGACTTCGTTTAATTCTTGGGTGTCGTTAGTGTTATTTTTATATGACGATGGTTCTTCAAGTGTCGATATGTTATCTTGTACATAGTTTTGATTAACAGTACTTTTATTATCGTATTTTAAAATATTAAGGTTATCAATAATTTCATCTTTTAATATACTTCTATCATCGCTTCCCCATATTAAAGGAATAACTTTTGTAGGTTGGTCTTCTACCAATACACAAGTTATGTTTTGATTAAGATCTATGTTATTAATTCTAAAATTATATGTATTATTGTTAATTAAATTAATGTTTTGTTTAAATACTTGTTTGTTGTTTTGTGCTAGTCCTAGTACTAGATTGCTGTGGTTGTTTATGTTAAAAGTTTTTATAGTCCCGTAGACACAGTTATTATCTAATGTTAATGTAAGTATTGCACTACCATTATAATTGCTGGCTGTAGGATTATTTAATACAATAGTCTTTTTAAATGTTGTCATCGCTTCTCCCTTATGTAAATTGATTACTTATATTTTATATTAAATATCGTTGTAAAAGTTTAATATAGAATGAGTAATTAACACTATATTTGTATTTTTTAGTCGATTTAAAATATCTATAATTAAAAATTCATAGTTTTTTTGGTTAATTAGTTTTTATTTTACAATGAAAGGGTTTAAATTTTAAAAAAGTGGCTTAATTAACCTATTTTTTAGTATATTGTTAAATTACATAGTTTTTGTATATAAAGAATGAAATTTCTGTATATGCGGCGGTTTTTTATTATAATGACGTCATTTTCGACATTTTACTGACAAAAACCATCTTAATAGAGTTTTACTTACAAAGTTTTCAAAGTACTTTAAATGGCTTATGTTGGCTATGATGCTATAATTTTAATTGTTCGGCGGGATAAAACCCAAGATAAAATAAAAATTATGGAGATGTGAAAATGGAGAGCATAGAAAAAACAAAAATTATTATAGTTGATAACAACGAACAAATGAGAATAAGTATTAAACAACAATTAAACACAAATGAGTTAAACGTGGTTGCAGATTTTTCAGATGCAATTTCTGCACTTAATTATATAAAAGAAAATGAAGTAGATGTAATTATTACTGATATAGTATTACCCAACATTGATGGATACGAATTTATGGAAGCCATTAACAAACAAGGATTAGTAACAAGACCAAAAATATTGGTATTGTCTGCTTTAAGTAATGATAACTTTATTAACAAAGCATTACAGTATGGCGCTGATTATTATATGATTAAGCCATGTGATGTTAATGTTCTTAAATCACGAGTTATGGAATTAAAGACAAGTTCAGTTATGATTGATAAGTCGGTTAACAATATTAAAAATGTTAAACCACGTAATAGACAACTTGAAGAAAAAATTACCAATATATTCATAACAGTTGGTATACCTGCACATATTAAAGGTTATCAATTCTTAAGGGAAGCCATAAAGATGGCTATAGATAATCCAGAAATTATCAATAGTATTACTAAAAAATTGTATCCAAGTATCGCAGAAAGATTTGAGACCACAGCATCAAAAGTTGAACGTGCGATAAGACATGCTATTGAAGTTGCTTGGAATAGGGGTAAGATAGAAAATATTAATGCATTATTCGGAATAAGAGTATATTCTAACAATGAAAAACCAACAAATGGTGAGTTTATAGCCTTGGTTGCAGACAAAATGCTTATTGAAGGTGCATAATAGTAAAAAAATAAAATATTTTATGATTAAAAATTGTTTACAAGATAATAATATCTAACTATAATATATTAGCGTTAAAAAGATATGTTTCATATACTTATTTTAACACTAATAAATGTTAGGAGAACATGGGAAATATGGTTAAAAAACAGACCTATATAAAATGTCCAAGATGTGAACTTAATTATATTTTGAAAAAAGATAAATATTGTGATGTTTGCAAACAAGAAATGAAAGCCGGGGCAATAGACGACGATGATTTAGAAATTTATGATGACGAACTAGAACTTTGTCCTGTTTGTCATGTTAATTATATCAATGAAGGTGAAACTATGTGTTCGTCTTGTATGGAAGAAAATTTATCTACCAGTAAAGATGACGATGAGCCTGATTGGCGTGAATATGTAGACAAAGATGATGAAGACGATGATCTTGATTTATTGCCTACTAACGATGAAGATGAAGAAATTGATGAAGAACTTGATTCTACATTCTCTAAAGACCTTGATGCCGACTTTAAAGATGACTTCGATGACGTAGAGGACCTAGACGAAGAATTAGATGATGATCTTGATGATCTAGATTTAGATATGGACGATAGTGACTACGACGAAGAAGATGAAGAAGACGAAGATGACTATAAAGACGAAGATAATGATGAAGGAGACGATGAAGAATAATATTTAAGTTAACTTCTCTAAACACTCAAATGGTATAATACTATTTGGGTGTTTTTTTGTATAAAAAATTTTGTTAAGGCAATAATAGTAAAAAAGTAAAGGTGTGTATTATTGGTATCAAGTGTAGAGAAATTACAAAATGTTAAAGATGAGATTATGCAATTAAAAGGGCAAGATATTAGACTAATAGTTAATAAAGGTAGAAAAAAGATTGTTAAATTTAATGGTATAATAGAAAGTGTGTATCCTAGTATGTTTGTGATTAAACCTAAAGAGAATGTGGAACTTGAACGTACAAGTTATTCATATAATGATGTATTGTGTGGGGATATTAGTTACAAAAAAATAATTAAATAATTGGACGAAATGTGATAACTTTTAAAAAGTTGTCATATTTTTTTATTTTCGCAAGTAGAATACTAACGTAAAAATAAAAAACGGGGGATTTTTTATGGCGATAGAACCAAAGTTTGAAAGGGTGGTTAGTTCGGAAAGAATTAAACTTGGGGTTACACAGGCAGTAATTGAATGTAAATTACCAGCCAATGATGAAAGCGAAATAAGAAAAGTACTATGTGCTCATGCGAAAAGTTTTATTACTTCTAGTGAAGCAGTTGATAAAGATATTAACTTTAGTGGTAATGTTAATTTTCAAGTAATATATGAGAATGCTGACGGTGTTGTTAGTGGCTTGGATTATACTGCTGATTTTAAAGAAAAGTACTCTAATGATAATATGTGTAGTCAAGCGACACCAATTGTTAATAGTAGCGTAGTAGATGTTAATACATCAATTAATGGCAATGATATTAAAATTGTTGCTATAGTAGAGATTACTATAGATATTATTAAGAATACCGAACTTAATGCACTTGTTAATGTAGAAGGTGGCAATGTTTTTACTAATACAGCCACATTAGATACCTATAACTTTGTAGGTGTACTAAATAATAAATTTGAAAGTAATTACGATATTGAAATTAAAGACAATATTCAAAAAGTATTGGAAGTATCATGCTCTCCATATATTGAAAGTGTCACTCCAATGGAAAAGTATGCAGTAGTGGTTGGTGGCGCTAATATTGATATTTGTTATGTAACAAGTGGCGAACAAAATGTGTTACGTACTCATCAGGTGAAAGTAGACTTTAGCCAAGAAGTTGCTTTAGAACAATTACAAGAGAATAGTTGTATACAAAGTATGCTAGATATTAATAATTCATTAATTAAAATAACTACTAATATTGATACTGATTTTGCAGTGGTTAATCTTAATATTCCATATGAATATACTGGCTATGCTTTTAATCAGAATACTTTAGAAGTAATAGATGATGCATTCTCTACAGATAATTACTTAAATGTTTGCACCGAGTCATTTAACACTTTAGTTTGTGGTGGACACATTAATTTTGAAGGTAAAGTTAGTGGTAATGTCGAAAGTGAAGATAATGCTGTAGATGAAGTGTTGGGAACTTGTTGTAATACAGTAACTGTGGCATCAGCATATGTCGAAGACGGAATGTTTGTGCTAGAAGGTGTGGCAAGTACAACTGTTATGTATTTGAATAAGGAAACCAATAATACATACTCAATGTTAGTAGAAATGCCATTCTCATTAAGAGAAAATGTTGACGTGGACGAAAAATATTATCCTATTGTTAATTTGTCTTTAGGGGAAGTAACTGCTAAAGCCAAACGTGGTAAAGATTTAGATGTAAGTGCTACATTATTTGTTTATGCTGATTTCTATTCGGTTAACCCAGAAGCGGTAATTACTGAAATTACAGAAACAGAAGAAAAACCAGATAATTTAAGCGTGTTAACAATATATATAGTTAAACCTAATGAAACTATATGGGATATATCAAAGTTATTAAATATTAATCCAGATAGTTTGCTAGAACAAAACCCAGATATTGAATTACCACTTCAAGGTGGAGAAAAACTAGTTGTATATAGACAAAAAGAAGTATTATTTTAATGCAATAAATTTCGGTCGCCATTAATCCAAAAAGTCAAAGCAATTTTGCTTTGGCTTTTTTTTGTTTTGATATAGTTATTAAAAGAATAAATTATACGGCTTTATTAAATATGTGTGATTGATTTTGTTTTAATAATTAGAAACAGAGTAATTTAATCTGACATAGTTTTTTAATTATTTTATCAATTATTGTTTTGATTTAAAAATACTGTCAATAATACACTATGGAGTTAATAGTATGAAAAAACTTATATCAATAATGATTGCAATTGTATCTATATTTTTATTAGCAGGGTGTGGTAGTAATTCAACTACGCAAGAACAATATTTACGTATACATATAAGAGCCAATAGCAATTCTAGAATAGATCAAAATATTAAATATACCATAAAAGACGATTTGGTTAATTATCTTACACCACTAGTTTCTCAATGTAATAGTTTTGATGAAGTGGTCGATATGATAGACGAAAATATTAATGATATGGAAAATCTATGTGACAATATCTTGACCGATAATGGATTTAGTTACACTTCAAAAATAATGATTAATGAAGAATATTTTCCTACTAGAGCATATGGCGAATATGTATTAGAATCGGATTTTTATGATGCAATTATAGTTAATCTGGGAGAAGCAAAAGGAGATAATTGGTGGTGTGTCGTATATCCGCCTTTGTGCTTTTTAAATGCTAAAAATGTAGATAAAAACAATATTGTATATAAAAGCAAAATATTAGAACTTATTAACAAGTTCTTTGACTAATTGTCAAAAAGTGGTCAATAATTAACAGAAAAGGAGATGTTATGGTTAAAAAAGTATTTATTCCTGTAATTTTGTCATGCATTACAATACTTACTACTTTAGGGGTATGTATATATAATTCGTTCTTTAAAGATAGTTCGGTTATGTCGGTTAATGCTTATGCACCAGATATGTATGAAGTGCAAAGAAGACTTAAAGATTGGGGATACTATGATGGTGCTATAACAGGTGTTAATGATACGGCTACCCAGAATGCGATTATGTATTTTCAACGAGTACATGGATTATCACAGACTGGTGAAGTGGATTATGCTACTGCACAGGCTATAGGTGTAAGTCTTAATTCTCGTAATAGTAATGATTTGTATCTACTTGCAAAGTGTATTCATGCTGAAGCGCGTGGAGAAATATATGTAGGAAAGGTTGCTGTTGGTGCGGTTATACTTAATAGAGTGGCTAGTCCAGATTTCCCTAATACCATTTATGGTGTAATATATCAACCATGGGCTTTTACAGCAGTTCATGATGGACAGATTAATCTTGAACCTGATTCGGAGTCTTATCAGGCAGCACAAGATGCATTAAGCGGTTGGGACCCTAGTTATGGTAGTTTGTATTACTTTAACCCTAATACTGCTACATCTAGTTGGATATGGTCACGTAAACAAGTCGTTACTATAGGTGGACATATTTTTGCAGTGTAATTTTAGATATAAAATGTATTTGATTGATAGAAATATTTTGATGCCATTGTTTTATAACAGTATTTTATTGGAGTTAATATGAAAAATAAAAGCATAATAATAACATTATCGGTTGTGATGGGAATAACATTATTAAGTGTTTTTGCAGCGTTAATTGTTTTTATAATTACTACTAATACGTATTCGAATCAATTAGAAAATTTGTATAAACGTAATTATTACGAATTAAGTAGCAATATCAACGATATTGAAGTAGATATGAGTAAATTAATTGCTACCAATTCCACTACCACAAAACGTGAAGTTTTAACCAATCTTTATGGTAATTGTACTATGGCAAATAATAATCTATCTATGTTGCCCATAAGTAATACCAAGATTAAAAATGTTAATGATTTTGTTAATAAATTGGGTGGTTATGTATATAGTTTGTTAACAAAAGTTAATAATAATCAATTATTTAGTGATTATGATTATCAAACAATTAATGACTTACACAGTGAAAGTCAAAGATTGATGGTTGCGTACAACGAACATATTTCTTCTTTAAAATTCGATTATAAAATATTAAAAGATGTTAATTTTTCTGATGGAGATAAATCATCGTTTGATGCGGGACTAGTAAACAGTGATAATTCTAAAGTTCCTACACTCATATATGATGGACCATTTGCTGATTCGGTAGTTAATAAAGAAATAAAAGGTTTACCTAATAATGAAATTACAAAAGAACAAGCATCTGATATAGTTATGACACAATTAACTATGCTTGATGTAACTTCTATTAGATATGTTGGAGAAAGTGACGGCAATTTTTATACCTACAATTTTAGTGTTGAAGCAGATAATCGTACATTATTTGTGCAGGTTAGTAAAATGGGTGGTAAAATAGTTGATATTACAGGATATAGTAATGGTAACACAATTAAATATGACCTTAATCAATGTATAGATATGGCAGAGACTTTAGCAAGAAGTTTAGGATATGACAATGTATATCAAGTATGGTATGCAGAGAACAATAACATTGTTTATATTAACTTGGCACCTATTATCAATCATGTAATATATTATCCGGATTTAGTAAAAGTTAAAGTAGATAAATGTGCTGGAGTAATTGCTTTAGAAGGTAAAAATTATTGGTATAATCATGTTGAACGTGATTTAAGTAACATTAATGTTACATTTGATAAAGCACAAAACAATTTAAGCAAAGCATTAACCGTTAACGAACGTAATTATGCACTTATACCTAATAAGTATAGTGGTGAGACTTTAACATATGAATTTGTATGCACTTGGAAAGATTATACTTATTATGTATATATAGATGTAAGTACTGGCGAAGAAGTTAATATTATGAGAGTTATAAAAACCACATCAGGGGATTTGATTATTTAGTTGATGAAAATAGTGATTTTTAGTTTTTGATGTAAGTAAAAACACATATGTATTATAATTAATTTGTAATAAGTGGTAATTTAAGTTAGTTATTTTTCGTTGCAAAGTGATAGGTATTTGGTTATAATTGTTAAATAGGAGATTTATATGAGCAATAACAAATGGGACGAAACTACACTTAACAACTTAAGAATTCACGAATTAAGAGATTTGGCTCGAAAAATAGGTGTTAGATCACCTACATCACGCAAGAAAGAAGATTTGATTAATCAAAGTTTACAGATATTGAAAGGAGAAGCATCTCCATATGTACCATCTACTAAAAAAGGTAGACCTAATAAAAGTGAAGTAAAAATAAATGATTTAGTTGAATTATTAATACCTAATGAGTTGAATGCAGATTCACATATTGAATATCAACCATATGAGTCAGTTAACTTTTTTGCCAATATGCCTTCATGTGATTATGACTCTGGCGAGCCAGAACAAGTTAAAGGACTAGTAGAAATATTACCAAGCGATGTTGGGGTAATTAGAGTAGATAATTATGCTACATCTAATAAAGATGTATTTATACATGGTTCATTAATTAAAAGATATGGATTAAAGACTGGCGATGAAGTCGTAGCCAATGCTAAACTTGTGGTATCAGATAGACCACGTTCGGTTACAGAAATTATTAGTGTTAACAAAGATATGCCTAATGGACAACCACTAAACAATGTTGTTGTAGGAGATAGACAGTTTAAATTGGGCGATATTGCATTATTTATGGGTGATTATAATGCCCTAGATATGTTTGAGTCTATTGATGGCGGTATTAGATTCTATGTTTCTGCATATGACAAAACAAGTCATGTATCTACTGCTGATAAGATTTATGCGACTGTATCACCATTTAAACTATATAAAGATATTTACTGTTGCTATAATTTGGCTTTTAACAGGGCTAAAAGACTATCTTGTACAAATACTGTAACTATAGTTGTTAATGCCTTTGAAGCCTATTATAGGGCTTTAGAAGCGGTATATTGTGATAATATTGGTTCACAAGTTAAGTTAGATAAAGTTGTGCAAGAAGAAATATTAAAAATGTTTGAAGATATAAAGAAAAATAATGTAACTACAATTGTTTATGCTGGTGCAGAATTAGAACCACAAATTAAAAATTTTCTTATGTATGAACTTAAAAATGTAGTTGATTATTGTGAAATTCAATAATATTTATTATATATAATAATTATTAATATAATATTAACATATTAAATAGTAATTGAAATTAATCAATAAAAGTGAAATTTTAATAGAAATAAAAAGTCTTAAGGGTTTTCCTTAAGACTTTTTTGTTAAATATATTAATCTTATCTAAACTTCAAGTGACGTCTAATAACAATAAATACTACAATCAATCCCACAACTACCACAGATGATACTACTATAATAATAATAGAAGTTGTATTAAGTGGTTCTTGTTTTGTTACTTTATATGAATTGACTAATTTATTGTCCGCACTGAATATTTGAATCCAGTATTCTCTATTTTCGGTTAATGTAATAGAAGATATTTCGTTTGGACTTTCTGCTGTAATATTAATATTAGACATACCAGTAATTGCTATATATCCTACACCTATTTGGTCATAAATGATTTTTGGGTTGTAAGTAATAACAATCTGTTTTGTTGAGCCTGTTCCAAATGGTATTGAACTATATACATATGGTATTTCGTTGTTTACCCATACTTGGAAAGTAAATTCAACATCTTTGTTAAGTGTTTCGTTGTATTTAGATAAGGTAATTGTATAATTACCAGTACCTAAACTTTCTGGACTTATCCATAATTCATTTAGACTTTCTAGATTGTGTGTAATATCAGAGTTTTGCTTGAATACTTGAATTACTGTAAAGTTAGAATTTTGTGGAATGCTGAAACATGGTAAAGCAATGTTTGGATTAATTATGGTGAAACAATATTTAGTAGTTACAGATTCGTTTTGAGTAATTTTGGTTGTAATTGTTACTTCATAATATCCATGATTCATAAACTTATATTCATAGAAACTTGTTCCAACTTTTTCTGGAGTGAATTCTTTTCCATTTAAAGTTGCAGTGATTGTTGGGTCAGAGTAGTATAAGTATCTATTAGTAATTTCAATTTCGACATTACCGTTAAATATTTGGTTATTAATTGGTTCTTCATTGTTTACTTTAAATAATACATTGTTAACCAAGTTAATTGTCATTTCATTAACCGAACCGAAGTTTTGTATATTACCCGCTAAATCATATAATTTGATACGATGTATGCCTGCAGTGGTTAATGTTAAGGTGTTGGTATCATTAACTTCATCGTAAATTGTTTTTACAAAGTTTCCGTTGAAGTAGTAGTCAGCATATATTAAGTTGCCCCTTAACTCTGTTAAATTGTTTTCGGTAGTATTATATGCTTTCCAAGTAAGTATTAGTTTATTAACATTAGTCTTAACATCACTACTTAATGGTAAAGATGTTAATGTACCAGCATCGTCTGAAGGGTATAATGCACTAATATTTGTTAATGCAAGGTCATTGGCTTCATTAACTTTATCTACGAATACGATTTGAATATATCTTTCGTATCCATAATTACTTTTACCTACTACTTTATATACTTTCTTTTTAAGTATAGAATCTTCATTGTCTATTGTAGATTCAATTAATTCACATTCAATACCTTTGTTTTTGTTAGCACGAATTTCTATGTATTTATCAGAGCCTTGTGGGTTGTTGTAATCCATTAATGCATAATAACTATACAATATTTTTGTGCTACCTGTACCAGCATCTAAATATGTAGTTGTTTTTGGTGAAGGTCTTAATATAGTTTCTACACCATTATTAATTTGAATAACATCATATACTACTATCTCGCCAGATACTAATTTAAAGTAAATGTTAAGGGTAGTGTCAGAGTATCCTAAACTATTACTAATTGTTGCTGTATATGTACCAGGTAAGTTAACTTCATATCCATTAGCGATATTGTTAATACGTTCGGTTTGTTGTTTGCCACTATTATCGGTATAAGTACGTAACAATGATACATTGGCTTCAAACTTATAATCTTTATCCCAAGTAATGTAGAAGTTTTCTGTATGTATGGTTGGATCTTTAGAATTACTTGAACTTATAAGTTTACCACCTGATTGGTTGCGAAGTTCAATTTCAGGTAGAGTTTTGTTAATCGCAAATATCTCTGTGTATAGAGTCTTTGTTTTTTCAACCATAAGTTCAACTTTGAATTGTCTTATGGTATTTTTAGCATTGTTTTGGAATAATAATGTTCTTACGCCATTATTTAAACTTTGTTCTATAATACCATTAGCAGCATAGTCTGCGGTGTTAATTATGTTGTATGTGCCACTTGTACTATCGTATAGATATATAGAAATTAAGTATAAATTGGTTTGATATTTTAATGTTACATTATTAGCGGTATTAACTACACCATTATCAGTAATAGATGTGCCATAATTGATTGTTCTTACATCATTAACACCCATACCTTTGTAGTAAGGTGGATATAATTCAAGGTCTTTACCACGGTCAAATATATCAATTAATTGGAATCTAAATTCGCCTAGTCCAAAGGTGTATTTAGCCCCTTGAAGACTTGTGCCGGTCGAATAAGATTTAATAATTGTGTTACCCAATGAATCTTGTGATTGTTCTACCCATGTACTATTAATAAATTTCCATACGTGGAATTCTTTAATATATGTGCTATCGTTGTCATTAGGTATAGTAATAGTAAATTGTGTTGAAGATACATCTTCAATTATTGGTTCTAGTCTGTCACCAGGAACTCTATAAGTGATTACATAATCATCACTTAAACGGTTAACGAATGTAATAATTACTTTGTGACCTGATTTAGTAACTGTTTTTGTAAATTCAAGTGCATCATTGATTTTCTTTAGGAATCCTTCCCAAGATGTAGGTTCAAGGTTGTCATTAGGATTATTAATTAAAGTTACGGTAGATGTACCATAAGTAATGATACATTTATAGAAATAATCGTTAGAACCATCAATACCTGTAAAGTTAAGGTTATTACCCAATAATTCGGCAGAATTTATATATCCGTTTTTGGTATCTGGAAGCAATCCAGAAGTCTTTTCGGATTGAAGTTTTGCATTGTAATCAAAGTGAATTTGATTAATTTTGCCGTTAGGGTTGTAGTATAGGGCATATACTCTATAGTTGCCGGCTTCGTCACGTTCTACTATTTCATAATATCCTTCTGTGCTTAATAAGTCATAGATATTAATAATCTTGTTGGTAGAGCCGTCATTGGAATCATGATAGCCTATAGTGTCTTTTGTAAATGTTGAATCACTATCCGAGAATCTTATATGACTTGAATTGCCTTCAGTATAGTAATTTTCGTCATCAGGTGTATAAGTCTTATAATATTCAGGGTATGCATGTTGATTAGTGTCTAATTTTCTATAGAAGAATTCGCTAGAATCTTGTGTGCCACCTAAAGCACTGTTTTGTATAAAAGTAAATGAACTATCAACTGCAAAGAAATAATTATCCATCTGTTCTTGATTTAGTAAACGACTTGCATTAAATTTTTTGTTATCGTCTTCAATTAATCTTTGATAGTTGTAAGTTGGTTTGATACGGTCTAGAGTAATATTAAATGTACTCTTAAAGAAGTTCTTGGTCTTTTGAACTCCATTTTCAGTAACATTAATAACATAATCGCTTTCGTTACCTATATATTGTAAAACTACTGTGTAAGTAATATTTTGTGATTTAGCCAACATATAATCACGAGTTGTACCAGAACCGCCTAAATATGTCTTGTTACTGTTTTTGTAATCTACTTCATCATAAATAGTGATTATATAATATCCGGTTTCACTACCAGTATAGTCTGGTACAAATGTCATAACATCATCAGATGGTCTAGTACCATTAACTAGGGTAGTTACATTGCCATTAACTGTTTTTGTAATAACAATATTGTCAGGATTAATTACTGCTTTATATTGGTCTTCATTCTTTCTAAATCTAAATCTTAATGAGTCATTGTTAATACTCTTAAATGTACTATATTGAATACCATTAGTTTCACCATTATTAACAAGGTCTAGCATCATATCTGTACGTGCATTGTCATTGTATTTGCTATAGAATTGACCTTCTGGTTGTTGGTGAGTGATTTTAAATTTGAAGTTATAATAATTTCTGTATTCCGCTTCTTTTTCACCAGATAATACTGATGATCTATTGTCAGAAGAGTCCCAGATTTTAATATCATATTCGCCTTCATGAATTAATGATATTGCATATACATTGTTATGTATTGTAGAATTTACATATGTTGTATTTATATTAACTACAGATTCTGTGTTGTCGAATATAATTGTTTGGTCGCTGTTAGTGCTTATACGCATTTTTAAGCCAAACCCATATGAATTTTCTTTTGTTGTTTCGGTAGTATATGATCTGTAAGAATTAGAATCAGTTGAGTTAAATAAAGTGTAATCTGTATTATATTTATCTAAAGGTAAATTAACTGTTACTGGTAATTTGTTTGTATCCACAATTGTAATTGATGGATTGTCAGATATTTTTGAATATCTTAAGTATTGTTGAATTTGTAGGGCAGTGTAGTATGTATCATAAACATTGTTTACTGGGTTAGAGAAATCAAATACGATACCAGAACCTGTTTGATATAACATATCTGGAACTGTGCCGGTAAATTGATAAATATTTTCATCGGCAACATTTGTATCGATTTCAATAATACCTGTGCGGTCTACAACATATGTATAATATCTAATTACACCATCTTTGCTGTAATCCCCACCTTCAACTTTGTCATATTCACGTTTAATTACGTAGAAACCTAATTTAGTTTTTATTTTACCATCTTCACTTGTTTGGTTAATAATTTCTGTACATACACGTGGAGAAGGTAGTGATAGCGCACTATTGTCTACTTTTAATTTAGCATTGCTTAATGATGGTGTCTTTTTAAATGGATATGTAGGATAAGGAACACCATTTTGTGTATTTGTATTGTATGTGTCAATATAATCGCTAGTAATTTCCTTATATGCTTCTGGGTCAAATTCATAATAACTATAAGTAATTTCTTTTACATGGTACGAACTTCCTTCGTCACCAGGTAAATATGTAAATCTTAATTCGGAAGCATTAATTGTTCCTGATATTACATCTTCATAATTTGATGTGCCATTAGTGTTGTTGAAATTAGCATACATAATACCTTGAGCATTGTCTAGGAACATACGTACAAAGCCTTTCTTGGTATTACTATTGCTTATATTAGTTAAACTCTTGATATTTGATGCATCAGATATTTGATATGTATATACTTTATCGTCACCAGAGAAGAAACGTTCTACATATGTCGCATTATCTGGAGCAGTAGGGTATATTATAACATTTGTCTGATTAGTAAGGTTAATACTATTAGAACCTTGATTAAATAAAACATTATTAATTCTAACATTTAAGAAATATGTGTTATTTACTAATGAGAAGTATCCTGTTGCTCTTTCTATGATGTTTTGCATTTTTGCATTGTTAATACGATTGTCAGTAACAGTGGCATTTATTCTGATAGATTTATAATTACCCCAAGTGATTTGGGCTTTATCTGTAATAATTCCGTATGGATTTTCTATATTTTGTATTCCATCTTTAGTTAGGTCAGTATCTACAATAACATATGGTTTGGTTAAATCATAAATCATAAATTTAGATGCTGTGTTGCCTGCTTCGTCTTTTAATTCAAATACATAAATATTGGATACATCATCTAGAAATGCATTTTCGCTTGATATAAGTCCAGTGTCTAGGGAAGAGTAGTCAAAATTGTAAGGGCTTCCGCCATCCATATTGTCTACATCTATCATATAGTTGGTTTCAATGTATTCTTTTGAATCGTTGGTAAATAATCTACCTGCATTACTGTTAGCGATAAATGGTATCTTGTAGTATATGGTATTGATACTTGCACCGCTAGGCTTTTTTGAATATGTTAATGTAAATGGTTGATTGATGATAAATGAATTACTAATATCAACTTCATTTCTGTCGTTTGAAATGGCATAACCTATTACCGAACCTGTAATTGGGTTCTTTCTAGCATAAATAGGATTAATATTAATGTTTGATATTGGGTCTTTATCAATTACGTACTTATAACCTATATTTATAGGTTCGTTACCAGCGGTGTTGTCTCGGTTAAGATATATCTTGACTTCATATTTACCGCTCTCGCCATCGCCTATAACTTGGTCTTTTGTTACTGGCATATTTCTTGCAAGAACATTACCATTAAAATCATATTTTGTATATGTAGCACTAATAGGTGCTTCAAAGTATGTAGCATCTGTCCATGTGGCAGATACGCCAGCATTTACAAATGATTCATTTTTAATTTCGCTACCATCGTCTACTCTGTTAAGGGTAAGACTTGGTGTAGAATTATGTATCTGGAATACAAATGCTTGTTTATGTATTGTGTTACTTCCGCCAGCATTAGTATCTGTGTAATCATTGTATGTGTAAGCAATTATAACTTCATAATAACCAGTATTATCAAGACTAGTGTCTTTAGTTATATAACCCGAACCTTTTGTTGCAGGAACGGAGAATTGACTATCAGTGTACACACGATATACAGATTGTGGACGGTCTCCATTAATAGAATATGTACCATAGCAATCAAAACTAATTGTAGGCATATTGGTTTTTGGATAATTAAAATTATATATGCGGTTTTCCCCATCTAAAGTAAATAATGGGTTATTGATTGTGCCGTCTGCAGTATTATATGTTTTTGTGCTCATGAATCCAGGATTCATTATTTCTGGGGCTTTAGTATATGTATCATATAATAAACTTGTAATATCTGCTTTAGTATCTTCATGTTTTAATTCGGTTTTGCCATCTTTACTAAAATATGCTTTTACACCGAATATATGTAATTTTGCTCTACCTTTTTGATTATCACCATTTTCATATCTGTTATTACCATTGGCATCTTTGTCTTTTATGTCATATGCAAAAATATCTTCTGTAACTACAAACTCGGATTTAGTACCAGTAGAAATATTAACAAGATATCTGATTTCAAAATTATATGTACCTAGGTCTTCAAAGGTTAGGGTAGTCATATATTCGTCATTTTCATTTTTTACTATTCTAATTCTTTGATTTTTGCTTTCGCCGTTAACTGTCTTGGTTAAAGTTAAATAACCTTCTTTGGTACTAGTATCTATTTCAAATGAAGAAGTAACTGAATCTGTTTCTTTATTCTTCTCTCTTACATATCTGATATTGTATCTTGAAGCGTCAAATGTTAATGTAGGTAAAGTATCTTTAGTAAAGTTGTAATAATATTGAACTATGTTGGAATTGTCATTTTTACCTTGTACAGCCGAACTGTTGAAAACAGGGTAGTTGTCGTATTGGTTTTGGTCAAGTATGTAGAATGAGTATTTGTATGTTTTACCGGTATCTATTTTGTTGTCTACACATACTGCATAGTCGAATTGGAATTCATAAAGACCTTCGCCCGATACTGTACGTCCATCTTTTGTAGTTAAGTCTTTACCATCAAAGTAGCCATACCAATAACGTGCTTCGGTATTGTTGTCTGGTAAATTCTCGGTTTCGTAGATAGTAACATCGTTAAGTCTTATGTCTTCGCCATTTACTTTAAGTGTAACAATAAGGTTAGGTAGTAACACACCTTCTTCTTGTGCACCAAAGGCTACATATGCATTCTCAATAGGAGCAGTAGATGAAGATGAATTAATTAATTGTTGCTCACTCTTATAGTTTTTAAGCATAACAAAAGCACCGTCTTCGATAGTCTCCAAGTCACCATTGTATACTTTCTCATCTTCGGTATAACTATAATGATTGGATTTTAACGAACTGGCACTACGTTTGGCAATACCTATTTTGAAAGGTACACCAGTAACAAGTTCTTCTGCTTTTGCAGTGTCTTTAGGTTTGTAGAAACAAGAAAGGTAAAGGATTACCCCCAATGTACAAATTATAAGAACTGCTATTGATATGTTTAAAAATTTATTCCAACTAAATTTTCTCATATGTTAACTCCTACATTTGCGATTTTGTTAAGACAATATTTCGCATTTTGACAATTACTAACTAAATTTTAGCATATCAATTTTTTTTTGCCAAATAATATATATTATAATTTAATATATTTTAAGTTATTTCTTTTACTATTATGTTAAGTAAATAACAATTAAAATATGTGTTTTGTTGGTTTAAATTTTTTACATTGTAGATAATTTATCAGCATACTATTCAAAAATAATTTATTTTTAATATAAAATTTTATATTGTTAAATTTTTAATTGTAGATAAAAACACATATTAATAATTTGCATATGATAGTATTTTTGTAGTAAATATAGCCATTTTTTAACTATATGCTGTAAAGGATATAAAAAAACAACAACGATTTTTCGTTGTTGTTTTTTGTGTGTTTATTAAATATCAAAATCTCCAAAATCAGTGTTTCCGCCACCAAATGAATTAAATTGGTCGCCTTGACCTTGTGGATTAAGAATTTTCTTATTACGTTCTTTAATATCGTAGTAAATAGCCTTTTCGTCCAACATCTTTGGTATTACAAATTCGTCAGGTGCAGGTTTCATATCATATATTCTTTGTGCTTCAGGTTTATAACTTGGAGTGGTTTTTACCTTAATAGGATTTTGTTTTAATATAGATACGATTAACTCGTCTTTTAGACTACCAAGTTCGTTAGGGTAGATAAGTGGACGAGAATCCATATTGACACTTGTTGTTGTAGTGCTTTGTTCGTCTTTTTTACCTTTTGATGTTGTAGTACTTTCTGTTTCAACTGTTATAGTACCGCATCTGTCACTAAATTTCTTTTGTGTATCAGGATCGTTACTACCGATATAAATATGAATGTTACAGTTGTCTTGAATAGTTGCTGCGACTTTTTCGTCATACTTAATAGCAAGTTGGGCATATGATTGAAGCATAAGTAGGAAGAATATTTTTCTACTACGTGCAACAGTAATCATGGTTTCAAAGTTTTGAATAGCAGGCATATTAGCAAATTCATCTAGAATGTAATATACTGTACGTTTTAACTCACCACCATTTTTGTTGGCAGAGTTAACAAGAATCTTATATAACTGACTAATAAACATACTTGCTATAGCATGTCTAGTAACTTTTTCATCTGGTATTTTTATAAATAGTGCAGTTGGCTGATCGGTAAATGTTTTTAAATCCATCTCATTGGTGTGAGTACAATAACATACACCAAGGTCACTAAATAAGTTAAGTCTATCAGAAACAATACCCATATATGATTTTTTAGTATTGTCAGCATTGGTAATAACTTGGTTGGCAAGTTGTGTTGCTTGGCTTAATGGATCACGTCCAGCAAAATAATCTGTAAGTGATTTCATAGGGTTGAATGGGTCATTATCTTTTAAATTGGCAATTTTTGCTACGTTGTAGAAGTTAAATTTCTCTTTAGTCATACCTAAAGCAGGATTTTCACTATCTTCAAGCATTGCAAGCATAACTGCAAAAATAAAGTCTTTAGCACCACTTTCCCATATAGGGTCTGACTTACTTAATACAGGGCATAGTGTCATGGCTATATCTTTTAAGTCTTCTACTGCTTCGGCTTTTAATTGTTGTCTTAAACCATTAATTTGGGCTTTAACAGTATTCATATCTGCGAATGCTATGCCATTAAATTCATACCACTCGGAGAAATATTGATTACTTGCTAATCTTAAATTTGGATATTTACGTGGGTCATCACCACGGTGTACTAGAATTTCTTTCTCTAGATTTCTTGCTCTTTCATTAAATTCGTATGGACGGGTCATAGGGTTCCAACAAGTACTGTTAAATGGGTCTTTTAAGTCGAATACTAGAACTCTGTAACCTTGTTTTTTAAGTTTGTTGCTGTGGAAACTATACAACTCGCCTTTAGGGTCGGTAATAACCATACAAGGTTTGGCTTTTGATTCACTAAATACTTGAATGGTAGGGTTAACGAACTGTGTTGTTTTACCAGTACCAGTAGTACCAATAACAAGTGTATGTATTGGCTTGTACATATTAACCAACATTCTACTACCTACAACTTCGGCTCTAATAAGGATACCTATATTAGTGGTATTCTTAAGATTGTCATAATAACAGAATTTGAAGTCAGGGTTGGTCTTAAGTTCTTGAGCGGTAACCCAGTGACTATCATAATATTTCTTTAATCCGCCTTTAGTTTTAACTTTTGCGCCGTTAGATGAGTCTGAAGGAGATTTCATCATTTTGGTTAAAATGTATAGTATTGCAAGTAGTCCACCTAAAACCGCTATTATTAAGAATGTGCCACTTGAAAGTATGCTTATATCGAATACTAGGGCTTTGTGAGTTATGACACATGCTACGACATAAGCCAATACTAAAATCCCGACTATCATACATAAAAACTTAAACATTCCACCTGCAAGTTTTTCTGCAAAAGTCTTTTCTTTCTTTTCTTTTTCCATAGTTCACCTTTACAATTTAGTATTAAATTTACATTAGTAGTATATATTTATATTAAAAATTTTACAAATAAATTAAATCAATTTAACAATTTTAATATATTTTTTATTATGTTAGTTGCCAATAACAATAATTTAATGTATAATGAAATCAGTTAAAGCCAATTATTTTTCATATTTTTTATAAAAAATGTGTAAAATATTTGAAATAAGTCAAATATTGTGTTAATATTGACGTAAGATAAGACTAAATGTGGAGGAAAAACTTATGCAAATGTTTTTAATGAATTTAGCACAATCAATCATGGGATTTAAAAGTTTGATAGCAGCAGATTCTTCTAGTGGTATTACCAATGCTACCGGTTTCTTTGATAGAGTTATGAAACCAGTTGTTGATATCCTAGATGGTATGTTAGTTCCTATTCTTATTTTAGTAGGTACAGCAGGTTCTATTTATGCTATCGTATTAGGTGTTAACTTTAGTAAGGCTGAAAGTGCTGATAAACGTGAAGAAGCAAAGAAACGTATGATCAATGCAATTATTGGTTTGGTTGTAACTATTGTATTGTTGATTTTATTGAAACTATTTACTGCTAATGCTCAAGCAATCGCAGACTGGATCAATGGTGTTGCTAAAACTTCATCATCTTCTGCTGCTACACAACAATAAGATAACAGGTAAATTTACAAATTATTATAATTTGCATAATTTTAATATAAAAAGCATGTGTATTAAGTGTACATATGCTTTTTTATATTTTCGCTTACCCCTGCAGGGCAACAACATAGGTTGTTGGAATCCTAAAACGTGCAGTCAATACTATTTTTATTTATAACGTGCACCTTGTATTTGTCATTCTGAGCGGAACGCAGTGCAGTCGAACCCGTAGGGCAACGGCGAAGACGTTGGAATCCCAAAACGTAAAGTAAATATAATAATATTTTTTAATCCCGCCTAGATTACGATGTCGTATACACTCCATCGCCTTTCGTTGTTACTCAAGGTTCGACTGTCGCTCATAATGACAGGCGGGGATTAAACAACTTGACATAATATGCTATAGTATCTAGCACATATTTGAAAATGGTGTTTAATTTGAAAGTTGCGTGTTGTTATTATTTTTATGATTATTTTAATGGCAGTTGTAAAGCATATACCACTAACAATACATAACATGCACCTTGTATTTGTCATTCTGAGCGGAACGCAGTGTAGTCGAACCCGTAGGGCAACGGCGAAGAAGTTGGAATCTCAAAATGTAAAGCAAATATAATAATATTTTTTAATCCCGCCTAGATTACGATGTCGTATACACTCCATCGCCTTTCGTTGTTACTCAAGGTTCGACTGTCGCTCATAATGACAGGCGGGGATTAAGTTAACTTGACATAATATGCTATAGTATCTAGCACATATTTGAAAATGGTGTTTAATTTGAAAGTTGCGTGTTGTTATTATTATCATAATTATTCTAATGCTAGTCGTAAAGCATGTACCACTAACAATACATAACGTACACTTTATATATGTCATTCTGAGCGGAGCGATAGCGAAGTCGAACCTGTAGGGCAACGGCGAAGACGTTGGAATCCCAAAACGAGCAGTGTATATCTAAAAAAAATACAAAATGAAATAGCACATACATGTCATTCTGAGCGTAGCGGTAGCGAAGTCGAAATTTGACATCAGTCAAATCGAAAGTGTGCTATGCACCTTTCGGAATCTCAAAATGTAAAGTTGATATTTTATTTGATTTTACTTTACCCCGCCTAGATTAC
>DJSB01000007.1:57197-63024 GCA_002437945.1 Christensenella sp. UBA6345
GGCGGGACAATACATTTTTTTAGCAATATTGACAATGCAAGTAATTATTATAATTAAAAAATGATAATCATATGCGTATATAATGCTTTAGTTTCTATGAATTATTATCAATAAATCAATTAAAAACATCAATATTAACGGCATATTACGATATTATTAAGAGAATAATAGATTTTTTAAAATAATAATTAAATTATTGAATAAAATAAAATAAGGCAAATAATTATCTGTATTTAATTGTTTTAGATATTATTTTTCTATTTTTAAGTATTATTTTATAACATTTTATTGATTTTTGATTATTTATGTAGTAAAATTATTGTAAGTATAAGACTATGGTGTGTAAGTGTATGCACTTTTAGTTTGATTGTTCCTTGTAATACATATTACAAAACAATTAATATGATTTTTGGAGGAAAGGGATTATGCAATTTGCATCTATGTCATTAGGAATCTTTGATTTCTTAATAGATTGGCTTACCAAATTTATGGTTTGGTTAGTTGGCTGGGTTTTTGAACTTATTAACTACTTATTTGCCTCTTTGTTTTTCAAGATAGGTACTTCAATACTTACAATTGCAGATAATATCCAAGTGGTATTTAAGAGATTGTGTGGTATGGACGTATATTGGATTACGGAAGATGGTGTTACTAAAGAAGTGGTTGGTATGGATCCAGTAATGTCCATGTTTACTAATTCACAAGTTACACAAGCATTAATTGCATTAACTTTGGTGGCTGTTGCTATGGTTATTATTGCTACTATAGTACAGATTATACGTACAGAGTTTTCTACCGAAGGTAGCAAGAATAGTAAGGGTGGCATTATTGGTCAAGCATTAAAGTCTATGCTTTTATTTATACTTGTCCCATTATGTTGTATTGGTGGAGTATTTATCTGTAATAAATTATTGGTTGCAGTGGATAGAGCAACTAATTTATCAGATGGTAATTCCACTATCGGTTCTTCAGTTTTTGTGGCTGCTGCATCTAATGCAAACAATGTAAGAAATGGTGATAACTTGGATGCTGATAAATTAGCGAGAGTTGGAATATCATATACAATAACAGAAAATAACAGAGAAAGAGCGGCTGCAACTATTGATAGTGCTTTTAGAGATGGTAAATTAGATTATACTTGGATATTGGGAGATGATAATGTAGGGGCATATTATAATATTCATGAAATAAACTATATTACATATATTGGCGGTGCATTACTTGCCACATATACATTACTTTGTGTATGTTTTGGTATGATAATGCGTATTTATAAATGCGTAGTATTGTTTATTATATCACCACCAGTAGTGGGGTTAATGCCTATAGATAATGGTAGTGCGTTTAAAGATTGGAGAAAATCATTCTTAAAAGAGATACTATCTGCATATGGTACAGTAGTAGGACTTAACTTATTATTCTTAATATTACCAATATTAAATAATATTAAATTGTTTGAACCTGGGTTTAAAGGCTCTGGATTAAATAACTTTATGCAATTAATATTTACACTTACCGGTTTGTTTATGCTAAAAGATATTTCAGGCATGATAGCAGGTATTATCGGTGGTGGTGATGCTGCTTCTGCTGGTGAAGGCAAAATGAAACAAATCGGTGCTGGTATTAAAAAAGTCGGTGGAATGGCAGCAGGTCTTGCTATGGGTGGTGCCGGATTGGCTGCTCGTGGTATGGCTGGAATAAAGGGTATGAAATTAAAGAAAAATGCTACATCATTAGCACAACAATTAGAAACATTTGACCCTACAGAATATAAAGATGAAGATGAAGCCAATAAAGCAAAGCAGAAAATGAGACAAGATTTAATTGATACTCAAGGGAAAATAGAAAAAAATAACAATTTAAGAGATTTCGGTAGAAAATATAGTACTGATAAATTGTCTTCTAAATTAGTTGGTGCGGCTGGTTTGTCAGGATACGTTAAAACAGGTGCTGATAGAAGGAATGCGGCTGCTGATAAAGAAAAGAAAGAAGAAGAAGCACGCAAAGCAAGAAAGGAAGCAGGTCGTCAGACTACTGATGATATTGCTTTAGAAAATGCATTGGACGACAAGAAAAGTAGGGAATATAAACATAAAAATAAATATGGTGCTTATGGAATTAATAAGACTTTAGATAACACTGAAGGTGCTCAAGCATTAAATGCTGGTGCTAAAAATATGACTGCTGATTATGCTAAACTTGCCGACGCATTAAGTAAGATTGGTGGAATAAAAACCTCATTAGAGACTGGTGATTCTATTGGAGCATCGGATCAAATCTCTGAAATGTTAAATGCTCTTAATGCTATTGCGGATAAGACTGAAGATCAAAAAGATTTAATTCAAAAATTGACAAACTATCAAGCACAGATTAATTCTGCTGCTGGAAATACTAAAGCAATTAAAGGAATGGCAAATAATGAAGTGTTTACAGCAATGCAAGATACGGCTGGAAAAGTAAAAAATGAAGCAAGCGGAATTGTTAAAGTTGTTAATGATAATCAGGTTAACATTAGTGCAAATACTGGATTAAACCCTGAAAATCAATTAAAATCCATGGCAGAACAAATTGTAACTAAAATGGCAGGAAATGAAGGTAAGACTGTTGCAGAGTTAAGAACTGAAATTGATAAAATGACACATAACTTGGCTGCTGCTCAAAAGAAAGAAATTGAGAAAATAAAAGAAAAAATAGGTAAATAAAAAAGTATTTTATACATTCAAAAAGAAGCGATATAATCGCTTCTTTTTTTGTTGATTAAAATACCAATATTTAATTATAAATATATGCTTTAATGTGATTATTTTGATAATTACATATATTTAATACATACTATCTTATTATTTATTTAGTTAACTTTTCAATTTTATTTTGTAATATTTTTGTTTTGTATTATACTTAAAGTGTGTAATTATAAGGTAATATGTATATAACTAGTATAAGGAGATATATATGAAGTTTATTCCTAGAAGAAATAAGGTAAAAACCGAAGTATGGCGTGGCGTCACAATTATGGACGTTGTTATGGCAATTATTGGTGTAGTAGTTGCTATACTTATCTGTACCAGTAACTTGCCATTTAAGTGGTATATAGCATTAAGTGTTGTATCATTTTGGGCTATGTTATTTGTACCAGTATCTGATGGTATTAAGTTATATTATTCGATAGTGTTAATGTTTAAGTTTTTTGCTTATAAAAAACAATATTTTAAAGACCCAAAAAACAAAAACGATGACATCAAACGTGTTGTACCATTCTATGGTTTAAGTACCGATAAATTTATCAATTTTGGTGAATATTATGGTATGGTTCTTAATGTTCATCCTACCGAATTTGGTATCATGGAAGAAGAAAAACAAGAGATGGTTTTATCATGTTTTTCACAATGTTTTGAACGTCTTCAACCTAATCAAAAGTTAAGTATTATTAAGACCAAAAAACCCCTAGTTTTGGACGATTTGGTTACTTTCGAAGATGAAAAATATAATACCTTACTTGATATGGGTGAAAGGGGATTCTATACTGACAAAGAGATAGATTCTAGAAGCCCAGTGTTCGAAGAAAGATTACGTGCACTTAACTTGCTTAACAACCAGAATAAAGTTGTTATGAATTTCTTCTATATAGTTATATATGATACAGATAGAGAGACGCTAGAAAGTACTGTTAATGGTATGGTATCTAGTATGTTAAGTTCACAGACTCCTATATATACAGATATATTAACTGGCGATGACTTGTTAGTATTCCTAAAGAGTACATTTACTGATGACTTTGACGAACGTGAACTTGCAGTATTGAATAGTGAAGATAAAGTTAAATGGGCATGTCCTGACAAAATTAAGTTTAAAATTAATACAACAGTTATTGATGATAGACCTTATCGTACATTCACTGTAACAGACTACCCACTAGAAGTAGCCAATGCATGGTTGTTCCCAATATTCCAATTAGATAACTGCCGTGTAACAGTTAATATCTCTCCAGTTGATAGATACAAGGCTGAAAAAATGCTTGATAAATCATTAATGGAGATGGAAGTTAAAGCCGCTAAATCGTTTAGAGCCAGTGAACAGATTGAAAACCAAACTCACATCGAATCTTTAAGAGAGTTGTTAACATCGTTAAAGAATAGTGGCGAAAATATTTATGATACAACAGTTCATATTACTGCTGAAGAAGGTGTAAAAAAGGAAGTTAGAGCAGTATTAAAACAATATGGTTTTAAATATGCTGAAAACTTTGGTCGTCAAATTAATGCATTTGTAAGCGCCAATGTATCTAGACTAGATAGTTTGTCAGAATACAAACGTGGTATTCATACTTCAAGTTTGTGTGCTATGTTCCCATTTATTTCTAATGAATTAAGAGACAAAAACGGATTCTATCTTGGTTACAACCAATATCCAGTATTCATTAACTTCTTTGTCCGTAACAATGAACGTGTTAACTCTAACATGGTTATTATAGGTAAATCTGGTGGTGGTAAATCATTTGCTACCAAGACACTACTTACCAACTTTGCTGCCGATAATATTCGTGTATTCATACTAGACCCAGAAAACGAGTACGAAATACTATGTCGTAACTTGGGTGGAAAGATGATAGACGTTGCTTCTAGTCAAAGTGGTATATTTAATCCATTCCATATCTATCCATCTTTGGAAGCCGAAGAAGGTGGCGTAGACGATAGTTTTAATGCTCACTTGCAGTTCCTAGAAAACTTCTTTAAAGTTATTCTTGTAGGTATTAATACCGATGCATTTGAAGCCCTTAACTCTATGATTGTTGATTTGTATGACAGTAAGGGTATAGGACCTAATACATCTATCGCAAGTTTAAGTCCAGAAGATTTCCCTATATTTGATGACCTTATAGGTATGGTTAATTATAGACTATCTAAAGAAACCGAGCCTTTCGTTGTACGTAACTTACAAACTATAAAAACATATATTGAAAAATTCTCAACCGGTGGACGTAACAGTAACTTGTGGAACGGACCTACCAGTATTTCTACAAAAGAAAACTTTATATGTTTCAACTTCCGTACTTTGATATCAAATAACAACGATGTCATCGCAAATGCGCAGATGTTATTGGTATTCAAATATTTAAACAATGAAATTATTAAAAACCGTGACTTCAACTTAAAATACTTTAACGATCCAACTCTTAAAGAAGAAGAACATAGAAGAGTTATAGTATGTGTCGATGAGGCGCACGTATTCATTAATAAGAAATACCCAATAGCGCTAGATTTCATGGTGCAGATGGCANNAGGTTGTTATCGCTGTCGACGAAGCACATATGTTTATCGACCCGGACAGCCCTGTTGCACTTAACTTTATGGCGGAAATGGCAAAACGTATTCGTAAATATTATGGTATGCAAATCATCATTACCCAAAATATTAAAGACTTCGTTGGTACACCAGAAATTGCACAACAATCTACTGCTATTATCAACGCAAGTCAATATTCATTAATCTTCGCCTTATCACCTAATGATATGACCGACCTTATCGAATTGTATCGTAATGCGGGTGGTATCAACGAAGAAGAAAAAGACCGTATTGTTACTGCAGGACGTGGTAATGCGTTTATAATTACTAGTGCTATGAGACGTACAAGTGTACAGATTGAAGCACTTCCTATAGTTAAACAATTATTCGAACAACGTATGTATTAAAATAATAATTAATAATTTATTTTGATTTAATAACATATTATTGTTAATAATAAATAACATATGTAAAAAATAAAAAGCCTATTGTTATCAATAGGTTTTTTATTAAAATAAGTGCGTTACTTACCCCGCCTAGATTAC
>DJSB01000039.1:0-5162 GCA_002437945.1 Christensenella sp. UBA6345
ACTTATGAGACTACAGTTTTGTTTGAAGATGGTAGATATGTTAAGTATAATCGTGTCGACCTTAACGAACTTTTATTAAGTTATGCTATCACTATACATAAAAGTCAAGGTAGTGAGTTTGATGTAGTTATCATACCAGTAGTGGCAGGAGCACCTATGTTATTGACAAAAAACCTACTATATACAGCAGTAACACGTGCAAAACGTATGGTTGTTTTGGTGGGCACAAAACAAAATATTTTTCGTATGGTGCACAATAAATCAACTTTAACTCGTAATACACTATTAAAAATGTTTCTACTTGAAAGTGCTGATATTAACCAATTACAAGCCAATATGCAATTACAACCTACCACTGATGACACTAGCGAAGATAGTGTATCAGAAGTTGATATGGACTTGATAGGAGAATAATATGAGTTTACTTTTCCCTACAGGTTATAAGTGTATAGTGTGTGGTTGTGAAATACCAAAAAGCAAGATTGAACTCTGCGAACAATGCTATAGCACTTTACCATTTATTAATTCTAAAGTCTGTCAAAAATGTGGAAGACCTATTACTAGTGACGCTGACTATTGTTTGACTTGTTTAAACAATTCGTTTAGTTTTGATAGATGTATTGCTTGTTTTAAATTCTTACCGCCAATTGACAACTTGGTGTATAGACTTAAATACGATGGCGAAACTTTTATTGCAAAAACTTTAAGTAACTTGCTTGCCAAGTGTCTTGTAGAAAGTGGGATACAATACGATGTTGTTATTCCAGTGCCATTGTTTCATACTAGAGAATTTGAAAGAGATTTTAATCAATCATCTTTGTTAATTTCGCAGTTTCCTAAATATGGTATCAGTATTAATTGCTCTTGTGTTGTAAGAAGTAAGGATACTATTAGTCAGACGCACTTAACTAGAGTTGAAAGACAGTCTAATGTTAATGATGCGTTTAAGGTAATCAATAAATCTGCTATAAAAGATAAAGTAGTTGTCGTGGTTGACGATGTATTTACTACTGGTTCGACTATTAATGCTATGGCTAGTCAACTCTTAAAAGCAGGTGCTAAAAAAGTATATGGATTGACAGTAGGTCATGCTATTGAAGGTCAAGGTTAATGGATTAATCATTGTTATTAATAATCCATACACCTTGCCTTTTTTGATTGTTATAAGTGCATAATGTTTACAAAAATTGGGTGGTTTAGTTTTAATTATTTTGTGATAGTTAATGATGTAGTGTATACAAAGTCTTTTAATATCAACATTATTCGGCAAAACATAGTTAAAAAGCAATATTTTTAAGTTGTATTAAACCAAAAAATATAGTACAATAATTGGTGCAGGGTATAAATATATATAATTATTATATATAAAGTTATTGTCGCCTTGTGGCTAATTAAAAAACATTTAAAGCATAGGCTTTAGTTTTAATAAAAATCGGGAGTAAAAATGTTTAAATTATTTAAAAGCGAAAATGAAAGAAATGTGGCAAAACTAGAAAAAATTGCCAAACTTATTGAAGAGAAGTCTGATTATTATAAAGGTTTAAGTGAAGAAGAGTTAAAGGCTATGACTCCTAAACTTAAACAACGTATACAAGACGGCGAAAAATTAATCGATATTTTGCCAGATGCATATGCAGTTGTTAGAGAAGCCAGTGAACGTGTATTAGGTATGCGTCATTTCCATGTACAATTGCTAGGTGGTATAGCACTATTCCAAGGACGTATTGCAGAGATGCGTACTGGTGAAGGTAAAACTTTAGTAGAAACTTTGCCAGCATATTTAATCGCCCTTGAAGGTAAAGGTGTACATATCGTAACTGTCAATGAATATCTATCAAAACGTGATGCTGAATGGATGGGTAAATTATTTACTTATCTTGGACTTACTGTAGGTGTAAGTATGGCTAATATGAGTCCAGCAGATAAGAGAGCAGCATACAATTGTGATATCACATACTCTACCAACAACGAATTGGGCTTTGATTATTTGCGTGATAATATGGTTACCAATATTAATGATAGAGTTTGCCGTGGTTATCACTTTGCTATTGTCGATGAAGTAGATAGTATCTTAATCGATGAAGCACGTACGCCACTTATTATTTCTGGTATGGGTATCAAAAGTTCGGAGACATATAAGACTGCATCTAAATTTGCGAAGAGTTTAAGCGAAACTGATTATGAAATCGATGAAAAAGAAAAGGCTATTAGACTTACCGAAGAAGGTGTGGCTAAAGCAGAAAGATTCTTTAAAGTAGAGAATTTAAGTGATATTGCTAATATCGAACTTAACCACCATATTAACAATGCTTTACGTGCTCAATATATTATGAAAAGAGATAATAACTATATCGTTAAAGATGACGAAATAATTATTGTTGATGAGTTTACTGGAAGATTGATGGAAGGAAGAAAGTACTCTAATGGTTTACATCAGGCTATTGAAGCCAAGGAAGGTGTAACTATAAAAGATGAAAACAAAACTTTGGCTACTATCACTTTCCAAAATTTCTTCCGTATTTACGAAAAATTGTCAGGTATGACTGGTACAGCAAAAACCGAAGAAATTGAATTTAACAAGATTTATGGATTGGACGTTGTAACAATTCCTACCAACAAACCTATTAAACGTGTAGATTATCCAGACATTATTTATCCTACACAACAAGCCAAATTAAGAAATATTGTTGAAGAAGTAAAAGCCGTTCATGAAGATGGTCGTCCTATCTTGATAGGTACAATTACTATTGAAAAATCTGAAGAATTGTCTCAACTTCTTAAACGTGAAAAAATTAGACATAATGTACTTAATGCTAAAAATCACCAACAAGAAAGTGAGATTATAGCACAAGCAGGACGTATGGGAGCAGTAACAATTGCTACCAACATGGCAGGTCGTGGTACAGATATTTTGTTGGGTGGTAACCCAGAATTTTTAGCAAAACAAAAAATGAGAGAATTGGGATTTAACGATGCTCAATTAGAATTTTGTACATCTTTTGTAGAAACTGATAATCAAGAACTTAACGAAATGCGTGAACGTTATAGAAAAGCATATAAAGAGTTTAAGGAAGTTACTGATGCAGAAAAACGTAAGGTAGTTACTTTAGGTGGTTTGCATATTATCGGTACAGAAAGACATGAAAGTAGACGTATAGATAACCAGTTACGTGGACGTGCTGGACGTCAAGGCGACCCAGGTTCAAGTGTATTCTATGTAAGTATGGAAGACGAACTTGTTAGACGTTTTGGTGGCGACCAGATGAAACGTTTGGTACAATTCTTTAAAGTGGATGAAAATACTCCATTCCAGTTTAAGATGTTGTCTCGTAGTATAGAAACTGCACAAAAACGTATTGAAGGCTTTAACTTCTCTGCAAGAAGCAATGTCCTTAAATATGACGATGTCCTTAACTCTCAACGTAAGATTATTTATGACCAACGTAACAAAGTTTTGGAAGGTGCTAATATACATGACGAAGTAGTAGATATGATAAGAGAACTTGCTTCTCAAACTATCTATGATAATGTTAGTGATGAAAAGAGTTTTGATGAGTGGGACCTTAATGCTATTAACGATGTTCTTAATGTAAAACTTTTTGGTGCTGATTATAATTATGTTACTGAAGACTTGGTAGAAGGTATGGACGTAGAAATGCTTGCTAAACAAGTTGCCGAGCATGCACAAGAAGTTTATGATAAGAAATGTGCAGAAACTGCTGAAGTGGGATTTAATTTTGAAGTAGTAGAAAGATCATTCCTATTAAGAGTTGTAGATTCTTTATGGATGGACCATATCGACTATATGAATATGCTTCGTAACGAAATTGGTTTAAGAGCGTATGGTAACCATGACCCAGTTATAGCATATAAAGAAGAAGGTTTTGAATTATTTGATAAAATGATTCAACAGATACGTACCGAAGTTGCGACATTCTTGTTGCATGCTAAAGTAAGTATTGAACCAGTAGAAGAAAAAAGACCTAATATGATAACTAATTCTCCAGAAGGCAGAACTCAACAAAGAAGTTCTAAACCTGCTGTAGGTAGAAATGACCCATGTCCTTGTGGAAGTGGTAAAAAATATAAAAACTGCTGTGGAAGGAATAGTTAATTATGGCTTTGCAAAAAGAAGAATTAATAGAAAAGTTAAAAAATGTCACTGACAGCCTAGATGTGTGCTGTCAGTGTCTTTGACCTAGACAACCTTAATAAACGAGTAAAATTTTTAGCCGAACAACTAGAACAAAAAGAAGTGTATACTAATTTAAGTTTAAGTACGAGTTACAATGTTGAACTTAAACATAAGAGTGATGAACTTGATAACTATAACAAGTTGAAAGATGAAGCCGAGTTTTTATCTTTTGCTATAGATGAAGTTAAAGATGAAGATAGTACTAATCTAGAATATATTAATGCCCAATTAGAAGAGTTAAGTAAAAAGACAGATAAGTTGTATCTAGAAACTTTGCTTAATGGTAAATATGATAGTAATAATGCCATTGTAAAGATTCATAGTGGCGCGGGTGGAACTGAAGCCTGTGATTGGGTTTCAATGCTATATCGTATGTATACAATGTGGGCTAAAAATAGCGGTTTTCAAGTCCAACTTATTGATAGCCTTGATGGCGATGGTGCTGGACTAAAAAATGTTACATTTATGGTTAATGGTTATAATGCTTATGGCTATTTAAAAAGCGAAATTGGTGTGCATAGACTTGTACGTATAAGTCCTTTTGATGCCAATAAGCGTAGACATACTAGTTTTGCCAGTGTAGAAGTTATGCCTGATGTTGAAGATGATACATCTGTATATGTTAATCCAGATGATATACGTATTGATACTTATAGAAGTAGTGGGGCGGGCGGACAGCACGTTAATAAGACTGATAGTGCTATACGTATAACTCACTTTCCTACTGGTATAGTTGTCACTTGCCAGAATGAACGTAGCCAGATTCAAAATAGGGAAACTGCTATGAAACTTTTAGTGGCAAAGTTGGTTAGTCTAAAAGAAGAAGAGAATAGACAAGAAGCACTTAAACTTAAAGGTGATAGCAAAAAGATAGAATGGGGTAGTCAAATACGAAGTTATGTATTTTGCCCATACACTATGGTTAGTGACCACCGCACTGGTTTAAAACTTACCGATGTTATGGCGG
>DJSB01000039.1:5191-21242 GCA_002437945.1 Christensenella sp. UBA6345
CGAAAAATAGACGAACTTATACTTGAGTACTTAAAATGGGAAAAGAGTTAAAGGTGATAAAATGTACGAAACAATTGCACAAGAAAAATTTAATAATTTAGTTAAAAATTATAAAAATAGAGATATTTTAATATTGGGTATTGAAAGTAGTTGTGACGAAACTAGCATTGCCGTTGTAAAAAATGGTAGAGAAGTATTAAGCAATGTTATCGCTACCCAAATAGAAATACATAAACGTTTTGGCGGTGTTGTGCCAGAAGTCGCTAGCCGTAACCATATTATGGCTATAGACAATGTGTTAAAAGAAGCACTTGAAAAGGCTAATGTAACTTTAGATGATATTGATGCTATAGCAGTTACTTATGGTGCAGGACTTATGGGGGCTTTAATGGTAGGTGTAACTTATGCCAAGTCACTTGCTTTTGCACTTAATAAGCCACTTATTAAAGTTAACCATATTAAAGGACATATTAGTGCCAACTATATTGCTACTCCAGATTTAGTACCACCATATATCGCATTAATAGTTAGTGGTGGACATACTGCCATAGTAAAAGTTGCTGATTATACTAATAATATTCTTATTGGCTCTACAGTAGATGATGCTATAGGTGAAGCATATGATAAAGTTTCTAAAGTGCTAGGACTAGGTTACCCAGGTGGACCAATTGTAGACAAAACAGCCAAATTGGGTACAGCCAATATGCAATTTGTTAAGTCTGATGGATTAAAGAATAGTTTTAATTTTAGTTATAGCGGATTAAAAACTGCAGTTATTAACTATTTACACAAACTTGACCAACATGGCGAAAAACCTAATATTCCAGACGTATGTGCATCTTTTCAGGCAGAAGCAGTTGGTGCTTTAGTAGAAAAGAGTATACGTGCATGTAAGAAATATAAATTTACTACATTAGCAGTTGCTGGTGGTGTTGCTGCCAACAGTTATTTAAGAGCCGAACTTACAAAAGAAGGCGAACGTAATGGTATAAGAGTACTTTTCCCACCTATGGTATTGTGTACTGATAATGCAGCCATGATAGCAAGTGAAGGATACTTTAATCTTATATCTAACTCTGGATTTGCTACTACCGAGTTGACTGCTACTCCCAACTTAAATCTTAAATATGTTGTAAAAAGATAATGGTGATTATATGAAGTTGGACGGAATTATTAAAAATACTAATAATAAGTATCTTAATATGTATACTGCCAAGTATAGCGATGATAAAAAACATTTTGATTATTTCTTTGCTAGCCGTAGAGATATGGGGGACTTGCAGAAGACTACCATGGTTGATGCGGTAAAAATTGTGCCTTATATAGTAGATACTGACGAAATCGTATTTATACGTAACTTTAGATATGTTATTAATGATTATGTTTATGAGATGCCGGCAGGCCTAGTAGATAAAGGCGAAGATAGTTTGACTGCTGCAAAAAGAGAAACTTTAGAAGAAATAGGTGCAGAAATAATCAACATAGAAAGAGTAGGTAATGTAGGTTTTACATCAGTAGGTATGAGTGATGAAACTATGGAAACATATTTTGCCGAAGTGGTGATTAATCATAATCAAGAGTTAGATGCTGAAGAACATATTGATGTTATAAAAGTTAAATCTAGCGATGTTGAAGAATTTTTAAATACACATACTGTAGATATAATTACTACTCTTATGGTTAAATTGTTTTTAGCCACTAGAAAATAGTATATTTAAAATGTGATAAGTAATTAATAACAAAAAAAGACTTTACTAAATGAAGTACCCCTATGGGGTTTACTTCAAAATTGTAAGGTCTTTTTTTACATACATTGTTTGTTAATAAGTAAAATCGTCATTTGGTTTCTGACGTAGTGAAGCGTTAAATGCATAAAATTCTTGTCTAGATTTAAAAAAGTCTATTTTGCCTTGAACAAAGTTAATGTAACTATCAGCATTATATCTTTCAATATAGTCATCTGGTTTCATTTCAAAAACCTTTATGTCTCTCTCGCTAGAACCAATTCTTAGTAAAATATCGTTAACAAGAATATTAATATCTCCGTTGCTTGCTGCGTTGGGTATTTCACCAAATAATTTAAGAATTTTGTGCATTTGGTTTATTTGGTTTCTGCAAGTAGTAATAATCATTTGTCTTTTGTTATCAATTTGTGCTTTTGTCATATATAACTCCTTAATTACACAATAATTTTACCATTGATGATATATAAAGTCAATGCCGATTTTTTTAATTTTGTTGTGATGTTTGGTCATCTATAACATTATCTGTTTGGGTAGATGTGTTAGTACTATCTAAAGTTGGCGTGGTATCAACATTTTTGTTTTTGTTTCTTTTTACATCAAGAATTATGCCTATAACTGCACTTATCATAAGTGCGATTTCTAGCCCTGCACCAAAATAACTTGCTATCAAGAACATATACACTATATTAAGTAGGTTACGCATAAACGCACCAGTTTTTGATATAGCAACATTGGTAAATATCATTGTGGTTAAGTAACATAACATAGCAAACATTGGCAATAAAGATATTGCTCCTTGCCAAGTTAATATACTTAATGTGATAATGATTGCCATTGTGATTAAAGTAACTATTAGATTGTATTTGGTCTTGTTAAACTTTTCTAATAAATACATAATTATTAAAAATGCACAATCTACAAAAATTGTGGTTGCACCAGTAAGTCCACCTTTAAGTAGGAGATAGTGTGATGCAAACAATACATCTGATATAAATAAAAATACAACTAGGTTTAGTTTTTTCTTCGCAAACATTGATATTACATAGAATAAGTCTGCTATACAAACCAAAACTTGACTAATAATATATGCCATATTTTATCCTTTTGTTTTAGTTTTTAATTAAAAATTAAATATACTTTTTAGTTTTTTTTGGGATTTACTTATATATTATTTGTAACTTTCGCATTCAACTTGGAAATAACTTCTTTCATGATGACATACAGGGCATACAGCAGGTGCTTCTTTACCTTTGTATATATGTCCACAATTTCTACATTGCCAGTAAACTTCTCCATCTTTAGTAAAGACTTTCTTGTCTTGAACATTTTTAGCAAGTGCAAGATAACGTTCTTCATGGTGTCTTTCAATTTCTGCTACTGCTCTAAATTTATAAGCAATATCATGGAAACCTTCTTCATCGGCTTCTTTAGCCATACGTTGGTACATTTCTGTCCATTCGCCATTTTCGCCTTTTGCAGCATCTAGTAGGTTATCGTAAGTTGATGGTATACCATCGTGAAGTAATTTAAACCACATTTTTGCATGTTCTTTTTCATTGTCTGCAGTCTCGGTAAATATAGCAGCAATTTGTTCGTAGCCATCTTTTTTAGCCTGACTAGCATAATATGTGTATTTGTTTCTTGCTTGACTTTCGCCAGCAAATGCTTCTAATAAATTCTTTTCAGTTTTTGAACCTTTCAATTCCATAAATATTTCTCCTATGATTTTGATATTTTTATAACAAAAGTTAGATTATATAGTGTTTGATACGATTAATAATAACTTTTGATTGTCAATCTGTATTATCGTAAGTTGGTGTAGATAATAACAGATTGGTTAACGATTTTAATGTAACAAAAATTGATAAATAAATCAATAAATTTAAGTGTATATTTTATTTGTAAGTTTCGTTTTTGACTTGGAAAAATTTTCTTCCGTATCGACAAACAGGGCATACAATTGGAGCGTCTTTGCTTTTTTCTGTATATCCGCAATTCCTACATTGCCACTCAACTAAAGTATCTTTATTGTATACTTTCTTGTCTTTTATGTTTTTAGCAAGTATAAGAAAACGTTGGGCGTGTTGTTTTTCTATCTCTGCTACTAGTCTAAATTTTTCTGCTATATCATCAAACCCGTCTTCTTGGGCGTCTTTAGACATATTTTCATACATTTCTGATTCACTATTTTCATCTTTAGCACTATTAATTAATATGTCATAAGTAGTTGGTATTTTTTCTCTATTCATTATTTGTTGCATAGTAACTTTATGCTCTATATCATAATCAACTTCACTGTTAAAAATAGCATTCTCTAACGACTTATCCTGGACTAAAGGGGATTTACGAAGTGTTTTTATCCACAACATTGCATGGGCTTTTTCATTGTCCGCTGTTTCGTAAAATATACTAGTAATTTGGTCATAACCATCTTCATTGATAAGAGTAGCATAATATACATATTTGTTTCTTGCTTCTCTCTCGCATTCAAATGCTTTTAACAAATTCTTTTCGGTTTTGGTATTTTTAAGTTCCATAATTTTTCTCTTTAATTTTTCTTCTGTACATATTATATTTCATATTGCTAATTTTCTGGTAACAAAATTGTTAAATAAATATTTTAAATTATCATATTTTATGTTACAATATATCATATAGGAGTTTATATGGAAAAACTAACTTGTACTCAATGCGGTGCTAGTATTAATCCAGATACTTTAAAATGTGAATATTGTGGTACAGTATTCGTAAGTAATGATAATAATACTAATAAAAGTACTGCCCCTAAAAAAGAGAATAAAAAACTTGTTGTTGAAGAAATTAGTGATGACCAACTTGTGGCTATGATTAAAAACTACACAACCAACAATTTAAGAAATAATATTGTTGGTATTGTTTTTATGTTGGTATGGACTATTGTTGCTTTTTCTATAGGTATGGCGGCGGTAGGTATGATGGGTACTGCTGATGATTCTTCATTTTTTGCAGCGATAAAAGTTGTACACACGGTTAGTGTCGCACCATTCTTAATGGCTGGTTTTGGTTTGTTTTTGGCTATTAATCTTATTATTAATAGTTTGAAAGGTAGTATCAACAAAGAGATTAAACTAATCAAAGATGGTGAATATCAAAGTGCTTATGAAAGACTCATAAAACGTGAAGCAAAAAAACATAATGTTAATTATGTGGTTGGATTGATATTTATAGGGTATTATAGACTTATGGATTTTGATAAGGTAAAAACACATTTTAAATCCTTATCTCAAGCCGAATTATCACTTTTGGTAAAAAAGAACAGCCAATTAGTTGATATTGCTCAAAATTTAGGTGTTTCTGCTTTAAACTATAATACACATAATGGCACTAATAATAGTGGCTACACATATACAATGTAATTAAAGATATAACTATTTACAAGTTATTTTAATGTTTAATTATAAATTTATTATTAACTAATATGATTATAAAAAAGACTATTCAATTAATTTTTGAATAGTCTTTTTGTTTGTAATAATTAACTTATTTAATTAAAAGTTTATTTAGGTTGTTTTGTATTACTGTAAGTAGTTGTTTTTGCTTCAGATTGTTTTGCTACCATAATGGCTTCAGTCATATCTTTAGCAGTATTTACTTCAGTTAATGGTGGGTAAAATTCTTTACCTTTTGCAATTGCACTAGCAACTTTTTCAGTAATGATTTGACCATCAGGAGTTACAAATCCATTTCTTTCATAGAATTCCTTAACTTTCTTTTCATATACTAGGTGTAAAGCAATTTCATTCATTTCAACTCCCAAACTATCAAGGATAGGGGATAAGAATAATAAGTCTAGTTTTGCGTCTTCCCAGCCAATCATTTGTATAGGTAAGTGTTGATATTTCTTTTGTGGTCTATCTGGTTTAGTGAATTTAGTTGGGTTATCTTCTACCCAATGGTCATGTATATTTTTAAGGGTATAAAGCGCTAAAGCATAAACATTAGTGTTTGGAGTAATTTTAGATTTAACCATTTCTAAAGTTTTGATTTGTTCTGGTGTCATTTCAGGGTTGTCTTGACCTAGAACTGCTTTTTCAAAGGCTTCTGCTTGACTTTTAGTTAATCCTAGGCATCTAGAAATACCTTCTACACCATATTTCATAGAATTTGTTGCACGAGTCTCATGTTCTAATTCATCATGAGATAGTGTCATAACTGCTTTTGTTGCATCTTCTTCACTCATGTGATTCCATTCCATTAGGGCTTTTATTCCTACTACTCTGTAAGGTGATAATTTACTCATAATTTCATACTCCTTTGTATTTCCATTTTATTACTTATATTTTATCATTTTGATATAGTATTTTCAATACTATTTATATAAAAAACAATTAAAAATATTATTTTATTTAGCAATTATGTTAACTAATCTATTAGGTATTATAATTGCTTTAACAAAAGTTTTATTAGACATTGCTTCTTTTATTTTTTCATCAGCAAGTGCAAGTTCTTGTATCTGATTATTATTAAGACCAGTTCCTATCATGATACGTGTAATAATCTTATTGTTAATTTGAATAGCATATTCAATTTCGTCTTTAACAAGTTTTGATTCGTCCCATGTTGGCCATACTGCATCTTTAATATGTGGTTCAAAGTTTTGTAATGTCCATATTTCTTCAGTTATATGTGGTGCAAATGGGTTAAGTAGGGTAAGTAAAGTCTTGTATTCTGCACGATTAATATGTCCAACTTTTTGAACTTCGTTGGCAAGTATCATAAGGGCAGCGATAGCAGTGTTAAATTTAACATTGTCTATATCATTAGTTACTTTTTTAATTGCTGTGTGCATAGCCACACTCAACTCTTTGCTGTAAGTATCTCCATCAACCAAAATATCTTGGAAATTGTATATTTTAGTTATAAATCTGTTGCAGGCTTTTACACCATCATCGCTCCAGTTAACACTTTGGAAATAGTCGCCCATAAAGGCTTCCCATACTCTTAAACTATCAGCACCGTATTCATTGATAACATCTCTAGGGTCTACTACATTACCTAGACTCTTACTCATTTTTACACCATTTGCACCCAATACTAGTCCTTGACTAATACGAGACTTAAATGGTTCACTAACAGGGCTTAAACCTATATCATATAAAAATTTATTCCAGAATCTAGCATATAGTAAGTGTCTTGTAGTATGTTCGTTACCGCCATTGTATAAGTCTACCGGCAACCAACTCTTTAATGCTTCCATACTAGCGAATTCTTTATCATTGTTAGGGTCACAATATCTCATGTAGTACCAACTTGAACCAGCCCAACCAGGCATAGTGTCGGTTTCACGTTTTGCGTGACCACCACATTTTGGACAAGTTGTATTAACCCAATCAGTAATTAAAGATAGTGGGCTTTCGCCGTCAAGGGTAGGTTCATAACTATCTACTATAGGTAAGGTAATAGGTAATTGGTCTTCAGGTACTGGTTGCCAGCCACAATGCTCACAATATACCATAGGGATAGGTTCGCCCCAATAACGTTGACGACTGAATATCCAATCACGCATTTTGAAGTTGACTTGTCTACTAGCCACACCTTGTTTTTCCAATTTTTCAGCAATTGCCTTTTTAGCATCTTCAACTACCATACCACTAAACTCGGCACTGTTGATTAGATGTGCGTTTGCACCTAAATAATCATGTTTTTCATAAGCACAACCAGTAGGTTCATTGTTACCTTCAATAACTTTAATAAAATCTATATTATGTTCTAATGCGAATTCATAATCACGTTGGTCATGACTAGGCACTGCCATAACAGCACCACTACCATAACTTACTAATACAAAGTCGCCTAGGAATACAGGAACTTCTCTGCCATTAACAGGGTTTATGGCGGTTATACCTTTTAATTGTACACCAGATTTACCTTTGTTAAGTTCACTACGTTCAAATTCACTTTTCTTTTTGGCTTCTTTTACATAGTTTTCTACTTCGTCCCAGTTGGTTATCTTATCTTTTAATTGATTTACGATAGGGTGTTCTGGTGCAAGAACCATAAATGTTATGCCATAAATGGTTTCTATACAAGTAGTAAATATATCAAACTCGCCACCTTGTTTAATTTTAAATGTGACTTTTTCGCCTTCACTTTTGCCTATCCAGTTAATTTGACTGGTTTTAATATGTTCCATATATTCAGTGTCTTTTAAGTCATCAGCCAATCTGTCAGCATATTTGGTCATCTTTAATACCCATTGTGCTTTTGACTTTTGTTGTACTTCACTGTGACATTGACAACAGAAACCATTTTCTACTTCTTCATTAGCAAGTACTCCACAATTAGGACACCAGTTAACTAAAGTCTCTTGTTTTTCAGCAAGTCCGTGTTTGTAGAATTGTAGGAATTGCCATTGTGTCCACTTATAATATTTTGGATCGCAAGTAGATATTGCTCTAGACCAGTCTATACTTAAACCGACCATCTTTAATTGTTGTTTAAATGTAGCGATGTTACGTTCTACAATCTCTTGTGGAAGTTTATGTTCTTTTATAGCAGTACGCTCGGCTTCTAGTCCAAAAGCGTCACAACCCATAGGGAACAAAACATTATATCCCTGCATACGTTTTTTTCTTGCTACTGCATCGAGTGCGGAGTAACTCCTTACGTGACCTGTATGTAATCCTTTTCCGCTTGGATATGGGAATTCGATTAAGATATAGGCATTCTTTTTGTTTGGTTCGTGGTTCTTTACTTCAAAACGTTTTTCTTTTTCCCAGACATTTTGCCACTTTTCTTCAATCTTTTTAAAATCCATTAATTTTGCTCCTTATTTATTAATAATGTTATTTTATTATAGTTTAATAAAAAAATCAATTGTTTAGTAAAAATCTACATCTTTTAAGTAGTGTTTACTCACAATTGATTGGTTGGTTATATTTAATTATTATTTTTTGTTGATTGTATCGTTAATATTATTCTTATTTTGATTATCTATTTCATATTTTTTATTAATTAAAGTTTCTTGAATATAATCTCTTGAATTATCTTTAACTTGTGGATTATTGCTTTTAATTTCAATAACAAAATAATTAATCATACCTATACATAATGCTATTGATACCATAGAAAATACTATAGGTACTGCCATGTGTATACCACGAAAAGCATTTCTAAACATAAGTAAACTAAACATAAGTGTAAAGATAATAACTAATAACACTTGGATTACACAATAACCTATAATTGTAGGTTGCTTGTTTTTATATTCTTCGGGAGTGCTGATTTTAAGTTTGTATAGTTTTAATCCCGTAACAATCATAGCAATAAGTATTCCCATCATTACAAAAAATAATAATATCGTATAACCACGTAATGTGAGTTCGATATAAGTTAGTACATTACTGTCGCCTTTTTGTGTGCCTTTATATAAAAGACCATATACCAGTAGCATAGTTGTCATGTATATAGTTGCTATTATTTGTAATGAAGTTATTGATATGCCCATGATAGTGGCATATTTATTATTTTTTCTCTCCATGCTCACTCCTTAAAAATATATAGCATATTACTTGTGTTTTAGCAAATCTATTTGGCTTAACCTACAAAAATTGACAATATTTTAAAGCAAATTAAGCCATTAAGCGGGATTTACTTGCTTGAAAATTCGTTTTATAGTAATCTAATAATGTTAGACTACAAAGCACATAATACTTAAGAAAGTTCAATTATTTAAGTGCGTGGCACTATTTTGTTTTGGCTATAATTAAAGTAGACTGTGTTACTACAGTTTATAATCATTGGAAAGGGAATAGGTAAACAATGTTTGGATTTAGAAGCGACGGCAAACGTATTAAATATGAAGATGTTTTGGTAAAAATGACCCCACATTTTATGAAAACTCGTAATGATGCTAACAATCAGATTATGCACCCAGTAAGGGTAGAAGACATGGATGCATGGATTAGAGAGAAAAGCGAAAAAGAAGGTATAGTATTTAACTATTTACATTGTGTTATTGCTACCATTGTAAGACTACTTGCACAAAGACCTAGACTTAATAGATTTGTGGTAAGGGGTGCAGTTTATCAAAGAAATTGTATTTCTATATCTTTGACTGTAAAAAGGTCATTAAGAGATGATGGTGCAGAAAGTACTTTGAAGATACCTTTTACTGGCGAAGAGACCATATATGAGATTAAAGAAAAAGTAGATAATGCCATAAAAGAAAGTATAGATGAAGATAACGGTACTCAAAAAGTTATTCAAAAACTTGCATTTATGCCCAACTGGTTATTAAGATTTGCGGTTAATACTATTAGATTTTTAGATGGTTGCGGTATGCTGGGTAAAAAATTATTGGATTTAAGTCCTTTCCACACAAGTACTTATGTTACTTATCTTAAATCTATAAAATGTGATGCTGTTATTCATCACTTGTACAACTTTGGCACAACCGGTATTTTCGTAGCAGTAGGCAAAGAAAAATATGAGCCAGTTGTTGAAAAAGAAGAACTTAAAGTTGGTAAAGTTATGAATCTAGGTATCACTATGGACGAACGTTTTTGTGATGGCTTCTATTTTGCTAAATCATTAAGGGTTTGGAATGATATGTTCCACAACTTAAAAGACCTAGAACAACCATATAAGATTACTGATACTACTATCATTAAACAAAAAGGTAAAGACACTAAAAAACGTAATAAGATACAGCATAAACAGAATAAAAAATCTGTAAAAGCCAATAATAAAGCGGAAAAGAAAGAAATTAAGCATGTTAAGAAATTAACAAAGATGAAGAAAAAAGAAGATAAAAAAGCAGAAAAAGAAGCAAGAAAGGCTAGTTAGAATAAAAAGACATTTAATTAATTTTAAATGTCTTTTTTGTTTAGAATTATGTTGATTGGGCATTATTATTAATAACTATATGATAGTAAATTAAAAAGAAATAGGAGTTAATAATGAGTGCCATTAATCCATTTAAGGAAAAACCAACAAAAATAGAAAAATCATATGAAAACTGGAAGAAACTTGCTAGTAAGCCTTACAATCCAGATACTACAAGCCCTTTTACAAAAGTCAGAATTATACTTATGAACGGAACAGAGTTTGAAGCCAATTGGTTTTCGCATCAGTTTCATAGACACTGCGATAATAATGATTTAAGACGTGAATTGGCCTTAATAAGACGTAGGGAACAGCAACAACAGAAGAAAATTGCTGCACTTAAACCTATATCGGAGAGTGTACTTCAACATACCATGGGATACGAACAACTTGCTGTCGAACTTACCGCCATTTTAGCCCAACATGTTAAAGATAAATATGTTAAAAAAGCCCTAGATTTTGCTCTTTTAGAAGATTTTGACCACGTGTTTAGATTTGCCAATTTGTTGGAAATGGACGAAAACATTAAAGCCGAAACTTTACTAGGAGATTATACCGAAATTACCCCAGGCAGACCTACAATTAGTGAACATAGATATCCAGCAGACGAAATAAAAAACCATATTAATTCACTTACTGCTGATTTGTTTACTAAATTAACAGTTAATATTATAACTGCTGCCGAACAACAAACAATGAATTTCTATATGAACCAAGCCAACTTCTATAAAAATGATTTAGGTAGAAGATTATTTAGTGAAATTGCTATGATTGAAGAAGAACATGTTAGTCAATATGGTAGCCTATTAGATACCAATTGCTCATGGTTAGAGAATTGGTTAATGCATGAGTATGTGGAGTGTTATTTGTATTATTCATGCTATGCAGATGAAAGTGATGAATATGTTAAAAATATATGGTATCAGTTCTATTTAGAAGAATGTGGACATCTACAAAAAGTGGCACAGTTATTAAAGCAATATGAGAATAAAGACTGGACGGAAGTATTCCCATGTGGCGGAGATTTTCCAGAACTATTAAAATTTGGACAGAATAAAGACTATATCAGGAAGGTGCTTAAATCTACCGGAAATCATACTGCCGATATGGAGTCTTATACAAAAATTACAGATTTGCCTAGTGATAGCCATTATTTTAAATATAACAATACTGTTAATAAACCAATTGATTGTGTGGCTAGTCATGAAGTTATAGAAAAACATATTAAAAAATATGGAGAAGATTATAGGTATGAAAACTCTGCTAGTCCTATACCACAATTACGAGATAGAAAATGTGATAATGTGGATTTTGGTAGGTGTCAGTGATTTGAAAATTGCATTAATCAATAAATATAATTTGTATTTAACTATAGATAAAAAAGAGTATTGCCATAATTGGTAACACTCTTTTTTATATTTAATTTGAGTTTAGTTAATAATTTAATTATTCGACTCTTTGTATTTTGATTAAATTAGTACAACCGGGTTGTTTTGGAGTGCCACAAGTTACTACAACAGTGTTGTTTAAAGTGGCAAGTTTAAGTTTTTTCACATACTCGTTGGCAGTTTCAAACATTTTATCTGTAGATTCATACATAGGAGTAAGTATAGGTAATACACCCCAACTTAATTCAAGTTGTCTATATACTAGTGGGTCAGGGGTGCAGGCGATAATAGGGTTGATTGGTCTAAACCTACTTACCATTTTTGCACTTTCGCCTGTATCGGTAAATACAACTATTGCTTTAGTGTGTTGTAAAAAACTTGCATTAACGGCACTATGAGATATAACATCTGTTACACTCTTTAATCTGTAAGTTGTTTCGTCAAAACGTTTTTCGTAGTTAATATGATGTTCGGTTTCTTCTGCTATAGCAGCCATTTGTTTAACTGCTTCAATAGGGTATTTGCCATTAGCAGTTTCGCCTGACAACATAACTACACTAGTCCCATCGTATACTGCATTTGCGACATCACTAACTTCCGCTCTGGTAGGTCTAGGGTTGTATATCATACTCTCTAACATTTCTGTAGCAGTAATAACAATTTTGCCTATATCTCTAGTCTTTTTAATCATTACTTTTTGTAATTCTGGTAATTTTGACATAGGGACTTCTACACCCAAGTCTCCACGTGCAACCATAATACCATCAGACGCTGCTATTATTTCATCTAGGTTTTTAACTCCCATAGCACTTTCTATTTTTGAGATGATTTTCATCTTACTGCCATGATCGTCTAAAAATTTCTTTAATACAGCCACATCATCTTTTGAATTGACAAAACTTGCAGCCACGAATTCGCAGTTGTTTTCGATACCCCACAACAAGTCTTCTTCATCTGCTTTGTTAAGATATGGTGTGTTAAATGTTATGCCGGGTATACTTAAACTTTTGTGATTAGACATAACTCCATTATGCATAGCCTTTGTAAGTACTTCTGTACCATTAACTTCAATTACTCTAAAAGTAATAAGTCCATTGTTGGCAAGTATCTTATCGCCAGCACTTATGCAATCAACTATTTTTGGTTCGTTAAAACTAACAATAGTTTCGTCACCGACAATATCTCTGGCGGTAAAGGTAAATGATTGACCTTTTTTAATTTTGATTTCACCTTTCTTAAATGATTTAACTCTAATTTCTGGACCTTTTGTGTCCAACATAATTGGTAATCTGCAATTAAGTTCTTCTCTTACTTTTTTTACATTAGCAAGAATGTCGTCCATATTTTCTCTAGTAGCATGACTTAAATTAATACGTACTACATTAAGACCTGCTTGTACCAAGCCTTTTAATACAGTATAGTCCATACTTGATGGACCTATTGTTCCTATAATTTTTGTTTTTCTCATAATCCATTCCTTTTTTCTATGATAAGTATATCACAACTTATCAATATTCAAAACAAAATTAATAAGTAAAAAATCCAAATAGTCTTTCTATAATTCACTTTAACTTTGTAAATATCATAATAAATACTTAATAATTAATATTAAAAAAATCAATATTGGCTTTTTATAGATATTATTGTATTAATTGATATTTTATTTTAGTTATGATATTATATCTAATGTAAATAATTAAATTATATGAAGAAAAGGAGTGAAGTAGGTGGCAGATTCTACTAGAATACAAGAACAGATAATTCAGTTACGTATATTATTGCAAAATGTATGTGACGGATTCGATAACGAAAACTTTAATAAAAAGACTACACTAACTATGCGTACAAAAGTTTTGTATGTTATTAGCCGTAACGAGAATTGTACACCTAGTACATTAATTAATACTTTAGGTATAGCAAAAAGCAACCTGGCTTTGCTCTGTAAAGGCTTATGTGATGATGGCGTTATTGAAACCACTAAAAGTGACGGGGACAGGCGCAATGTGTATTATAACCTTACCAGTAAGGGAGAACGTGAATTAGTCGAGTTTTATTTTACTATGGCTAGTGATTTAAAACTTACTGCTAGGGAACAAAAAAGTATGGAAAAGAAATTTGATGATATAATTAATTTTCTTAATAAAAAAGTTAATAAACAATAAATTACTATAAAGGACGATACTATGATAAAAATATATAATACATTTACAAGAAGAAAAGAAGAATTTAAACCTATTGTTGAAAATAATTTGGGCATATATGTTTGCGGACCAACTGTATATGGTATGCCACATTTAGGACACGCAAAAAGTTATATCAATTTTGATACCATCATTAGATTTTTTAGATTTAGTGGTTATAAAGTTAAATATGTTCAAAATATCACTGATGTAGGTCATCTAGTTGGTGATAGTGATGACGGTGAAGACAAAATTGCTAGACAGGCAAAAATAGAAAAATTGGACGCATACGAGATAGCGTATAAGTATGAGAATGAATACTTTAAGGCTATGGATAAACTTAATGTACAAAGACCAAGTATATCTTGCCGTGCTACTGGTTTTGTTTATGATATGATAGAAACTGTAAAAGACATATTAAATAAAGGTTATGCTTATGTTACTCCACAAGGTAATGTCTACTTTGATGTAAGAAAGTATCCTAAATATGGTCAATTGTCTAATAGGAAATTGGAAAACAATATGAGTGGCGAACGTATAGAAATCGCTGACGATAAACATAATCCAGAAGATTTTGCATTATGGAAATCAGTAGGAAAAGATGCTTTAATGCAGTGGCCATCACCATGGGGTAATGGTTGCCCAGGTTGGCACATTGAATGTACTACTTTAGGTAGAAAATTCTTGGGAGAGAAGTTTGATATTCATGGTGGCGGTATTGATAATATATTCCCACATCACGAATGTGAATGTGCTCAAGCCGATGTTGTTAATGGACATTTACCTATGAACTACTTTATGCACAATGGTTTAGTTACTGTTAATGGTACAAAGATGGGTAAGTCATTAGGTAATTCGGTTACACTTACCGAACTATTTAAAAAATATGGTGCTATGCCTATAAGATATTTTGTAGAGCAATTCCAATATAGATCTGCCGTAGATATAAGTGATGAAGGATTAACTCTTGCATGTAAACAATTTAACAAACTAAAAGAAAATGTTAATCTTGTTAGAAATATTACTACCGAACAAAAAGAAATTACTGATCCTGAATTAAAGAGTATCTATCAAGCATTTGTTGATGCTATGAGTGAAGATTTTAATACACCACTTGCAATGGTAGAACTTAACAAGATTAATAAGATAATTCCACAATCTCTTAATGACCATGAAAAACTTATGGAAATTAATAAGTTCATAACAGATTTAGCAGAAAGTGTATTGGGACTAGACTTTGGCGAAGTTACTAAAGTTGAACCTAAAGAAGAAATAAGTGCAGAAGTAAAAGAACTTGCTTCAAAAAGATGGGAAGCCAAACTTAACAAAAATTGGGCTGAAGCCGATAAATTACGTGACCAATTAAAAACTATGGGATATGTAATTAACGACAGAAAAGATGGCTACGATATTGAAAAAATATAATAGATTACTATAGTATCAATTGTATTTTTTAATTATTAAATTTGATAGTTAATTAACACAATAATGAAAAGGCAATTAATTTTGCCTTTTTCATTTAAGGAGAAAGTATGCAACAACATCATTATTTTCTTAATACCACTCACGAAGAAAGTGATTATTTTACTTTTACCGATTACTTTTTATCTCGACCATATACTTTCAAAAGTTGTAGTGATATATTTTCTAAAGACACTTTTGATTATGGGACAACTCTTCTATTAAAGACTATTATTGATAAGTTTACTCTTAATGGTAGTGTGTTGGATGTTGGCTGTGGATATGGAATAATTGGTATAATGCTCAAAATATATTATCCAGATTTGAAAGTAACTTGTTTAGATATTAATAAGACGGCAGTCCAGTTGACTAAAGAAAATGCGATTAGTTTTAAATTAGATATTGAAGCACT
>DJSB01000039.1:21253-21579 GCA_002437945.1 Christensenella sp. UBA6345
TTGAAAGCAATTTGTATGATAATATTAGCACAAAGTATACACATGTTGTCACAAACCCACCTATAAAGGCTGGTAAAGAAAATTTGTTTAATGTGGTAACTAAAGGTTATATAGTACTAGAAGATGGTGGAGATATTACTTTAGTAATTAAGAAAAAACATGGTATGGAGAGTTTAAAGAAACATATGCAAGATGTTTTTGGTAATGTTGAAATACTTAAAAAAGATAAAGGGTATTACATTTTGCATTCAAAGAAATCAGTATAATAATACTTTAATGTAATAATAAATAATAATTAACATATATTATATTATCGGAAGTTAGAC
>DJSB01000039.1:21625-42542 GCA_002437945.1 Christensenella sp. UBA6345
GTGATAACACAAGATATTGTGGTGTTGCGACAGCAATTTGATTTACGAACCTAGTGAGTAAATCGACATCACATAGTTTATATTAGGGATTTATGATTAGGGCACGAAAGTGTCCTTTTTATTATCTTAATATTGTTAAAAGTTATAGTCTAGACTTTAATATTTGGATTGATAGTGTTAAAAAGTAGAACTTATATATACGTTGTTTATGACTTTATATGTTGTAAATATTAAATTATTTGGGTAGTATGTAGAATAATGACATACTATCTTTTTTTAAACTTACGTCTTAATATTAATAGAAACATAAATAAATGTAATCAATAATATAAATATAAAAAAGGGAGTGTGTAATATGGAAAATGTAACCAATATTATTAATGATAAAAAATTTAGCACTAACAAAATAATGTTAGATAATAGAAAAAAACTTGTACTTAATGGGGTAGAAAAAGTTTTAAGTTCTAATGATGATAGTATTTCGCTAGTAGTTAGTGGTACTAAATTGTATTTAGGTGGACATAATTTACATATAGAAAAACTTGATGTTGAATCAGGATTAATTGAAGCCGAAGGAGATTTTGAATGTATTAAATTTGGTGGGGCTAATAAAAGTTTTTTGAAAAGGTTGTTTAAATAATTGGAATCTGTACGTGTTTTCTTTATGTGTTTTGGCATAGGAGTTGTGTTGGGTGCAGGTGTCGGTATTCTTAATATTATTAAATCTTTGTTTAAACATAATTTAATTGTTGATAATATATTAGATTGTTTGTATTCGATATTCTGTTGTATAGTAGATTTATTCACTTTGGTTGAATTTAATTTTGGTGTGTTACGATTATACTTGATTGTTGCCTTTTTACTCGGTATGTATATCGAAAGAAAAACACTTGGAAAAGTATTTGCAAAATTATTAACTTGGTTGTATAATAAAATATGTAAGGTTACTGTGACTTTACGCAAAACTAAAATATACAAAAAGATAACAAAATGAGAGATTCAAAAACTGTTAAATGGATTAGTGTAATATGTGCTGTATTAATGTTCGCTTTGCTATGCGTACTTATTTTTCAGTTTGTTCGTATAGCCAACTTGAAACAAAAAGAAAAGCAACTTTCTAATAATTTAAGCCAGTTGGAGAATCAGATTATAGATTATACCAATGAAAGTAATTATATCCGTAGCAGTGAATATCTAGAAGATTATGCCAGAGAAGTACTAGGCTGGGGTAAAAACAACGAGATGTATTTTGACTAAACAACACTATTATGTGTTGTTTTTTTAGTTAGTATATATCGTATTTAGTATCATATTGGGATATAGCAGATATATCCATTATTTTATTTTTTATATAAAGTAAAAAGAATGTTGACAAGATATAACTTTATTTATATAATCATACTATACCATTTTGGTATGATATATATTTTTAATATCGTATCAATAATAATAAAATGATAAAATATTGACATAATATTTTTATCGAAGTGAGAAATATATGAAGTTATCATCAAAGGGAAGATATGCTGTAAGGATAATGTCCGAACTCGGCAGATGTCAGGGCGAGTACGTGTCAGTTACTCAACTCTCTGAAAAACAGGGTATTACTGTAAAATATCTTGAAAAGATAATATCCATGCTTAATAGAGCCGGTTTAATAGAAAGTTCTAGGGGCTCAATGGGTGGATATAAATTGGTAAAGAGTCCTAAAGAATATTCAATAGCAGAGATATTAAGAGTTACAGATGACTTACCAAAACTAGCACCTTGTATAGCAAGTGGCGAACATTGTCCACGTGTTAATGAATGTGATAGCATAGGCTGTTGGGAAAAGTTGTCTGCACTTATAACCAATTATTTAAGTACTGTAACATTGGAAGATGTAATAACTAAAAAATATTAATGGGTAAATAAAAGCCCATTTAATTTTGAAATAATATCCTACTAATATAGTGGGAATTAATAAACGGAGAAAATATGGAACAATTATTAACAATTAAAAATTTAAGTGCGAAAGCAGGAGAAAAGTCAATTCTTAATGGATTAGATTTAACTATTAACAAGGGTGAGATACATGTAATTATGGGTCCCAATGGTGCTGGTAAAAGTACTTTGGCCAATGTTATTTTTTCTAGTCCAAGTTATACAAAAACATCGGGTAGTATTATTTTTGACGGAGTAGATATTACTAATAAAAAGACTGATGAAATAGCAAGACTTGGTATGTTTATGAGCTTCCAGAATCCTATTGAAATAGAAGGTATTAGTCTTTTTAATTTTATCAAAACATCTAAAGGCAAAATTTTAAATAAAAATATAAGTTATTTTGATTTGCAAGATGAAATAGATAAAAATGTTAATGCCTTGGCTATGAAGTCCGAGTTGGTTAAACGTGATTTGAATATAGGTTTTAGTGGTGGCGAGAAGAAAAAATCAGAAATCTTGCAATTGCTTGAACTTAATCCAAAACTAGCAATACTAGACGAAACCGATAGTGGACTAGATGTAGATGCTATTAGAGTTGTTTCTAAAGGTATTGAGATGTATAAAAATGAAAATAATGGAGTATTGATTATTACTCATTCATCAAAAATATTACAATCCTTGCATGTAGATAAAGTACATATTTTGATAGATGGACATATTGTACATACTGGAGATTCTAGTTTAATTGCCGAAGTAGAAAAAAATGGATATAGTCAGTTTAGGAGTGCAAAATAAATGGAAGATATTTTTGATACAGATGACAATATCTACAATTTCAAAAATGCTGACGACTATGAATACAAAATTAAGAAAGGACTTAATAGAGAAATTGTAGAAGAAATTTCTAAAAGAAAGAACGAACCTAAATGGCTGTTGGATATAAGATTAAAAGCCTTGGAAATATACAACCAATTATCTTTGCCAACTTGGGGTCCAGATTTAAGTGAACTTGATATGGATAACATATCTACTTATGTTAAACCTAAAAGTGATATAAAAAATAATTGGGACGAAGTGCCTAAAGATATTAAAGATACATTTACTAAACTAGGTATACCAAAAGCCGAAACTGATTATTTGGCTGGTGTTGGCGCTCAATATGATAGTGAAGTTGTATATCATAGTATTAAAGACGAAATGAAAAAATTGGGAGTTATCTATACTGATATAGACAGTGCTATTAGAGAATATCCGCAACTTGTAAAAGAATACTTCTCTAAATGTGTACCACTTACCGAACATAAGTTTATTGCTTTACACTATGCTGTTTTTAGTGGTGGTAGTTTTGTATATGTCCCAAAGGGATTGCATCTAGAGATGCCTTTACAATCATATTATCGTCTTAACTCGCCAGAGAGTGGACAATTCGAACATACTTTAATTGTAGTTGATGAAGGTGCAAGTCTACATTTTATAGAAGGTTGTAGTGCACCAAAATATAGTAAAATTAATCTTCATGCAGGTTGTGTAGAATTGTTTGTAAAAGATGATGCACATTTAAGATATAGCACTATAGAAAACTGGTCAAAGAATATGCTTAACCTTAATACTAAAAAAGCAATAGTAGGTAATAGGGCAAGTGTGGATTGGGTAAGCGGTAGTTTTGGTAGTAAAATATCAATGTTGTACCCAATGAGTATATTAAAGGGGGACAATTCAAGTACCGAATATACAGGTATCTCTTTTGCAGGTTATGGACAAAACTTGGATACAGGTTTTAAAGTAGTGCACTTGGGTAAAAACACAACTAGCAATGTGTTAGCGAAAAGCCTATCTAAAAATGGCGGTGTATCGACATATAGAAGTATAGTTGATATAAGACCATCAGCAACTAATGCTAGATGTTCGGTTACTTGTGATGGACTTATGCTTGATGATAAATCAAGAAGTGATACCATACCTGTTAACTCTGTAGGTACTCAAGATGTAGTATTTTCTCACGAAGCAAAAGTAGGTAAGATAAGTGAAGAAGCAATATATTATCTTATGACTAGGGGCTTAAGTGAAAAGGATGCAAGGGGTCTTATAGTACGTGGATTTGCTAGTCCTATATCAAAAGCATTACCTATGGAATATGCTGTAGAAATGAATAGACTTATAGATTTAGAATTAGAGGAGGTACATAAAAATGTTTAAGATTAATCAGTCTCCAGTACTTACTTCTAATAATTATGGTGTTAATTATTTTGATATAGATAAAGATGTTGTTGATGTAAAAGTGGGACTTTTTGACAATTTCACTATACATAACGACAAAAATATTAAAGTATCTCAATTAATTAATATACCTGATAATAATATGGGAAGTGTAATTGATAAACAGTCAAAAACACAATCCAACTTTAATAAAGTGATAGATATTATACAATCTAATACTGTACCATTAGTACTTGAATTTAATGTAGATGTATTAGTAGACAACTATATTATTAATGTAGAAAAAGATGTACATGCAGATATTATTATTAAATATGTATCGACAAGTAAATCTTATCATAATACTAATGTTGTGCTTAATGTGAAAAGTTATGGATATGTTAATTTAAATATTCTTGAAAGTGTAGCACTTGACTCTACTTCTTTGTTGTCTATAAAAACCAATATTGAAGATAATGGAAAAGTAATTGCTAATATATTTGATTTTGGTTGTGATAACGATGCTCATAATATTGTAGTTAATTGTTTGGGCTATAAAAGTGCAGTAGATATTAATTCGGTTTATTTTGGTAGTAATCATAATAGACTAGGTATCAACTATTTAATCAATTGTTTTGGTAGAGAGTGCGATGCCAATATGAATGTTGTTGGTGTACTTAATAATAATGCCTTTAAAAATTTTGTAGGAACTATTGATTTTAAAAATGGTTGCATAAAAAGTAAAGGCAACGAAAATGAGTATTGTATATTATTATCTAATAATGCAGTAGAAAAATCTACACCTATACTTTTATGTACCGAAGAAGATGTTTTTGGCTCGCATAGTAGTAGTGTTGGTAGAGTTGAACCACAACAATTATTTTACATTATGAGTAGGGGTATTGAATATAAAGATGCTGTTAAGTTGTTGGTCAAAGCCGAACTTAACAAACTTACTTCATGCGTAAAAGATGATGATTTGAAAAATACTATTGATGTTTTAATTGATGAAAGATTATAAAAGGATAAATATGAAAAGTAGTTTAGACATAAGAAAAGATTTTCCTATTTTTAATAAAGAAGATATTGCATATCTAGACAGTGGTGCAACTTCTCAAAAACCTAAATGTGTTATTGATGCAGTAGATGATTATTACAATACCAATAATGCTAATGCTCATCGCGGTGCATATAATTTAAGTGTTAAGTCTACTCAAATATATGAAGAATCTAGAAATAAGGTTGCACAATTTATTGGTGCACAATATCCAGAAGAAATTATATTTACCAAAAATGCGACTGAAAGTCTTAATTTAATAGCCTATTCTTATGGATTAGAAAATGTAAATTCTGGAGATGAGATAGTTCTATCTATTATGGAACATCATAGTATGATAGTGCCTTGGCAGATGGTTGCAAAACGTAAAAATGCAGTTTTGAAATATATGTATTTAAATGATGACTACAAGATTGATGAAAAAGAAATTGAATCAAAAATCACTAACAAAACAAAGGTTGTAGGTATATTAAGTGTTTCTAATGTTTTGGGTACAATTAATGACTATAAAAAAATAATCGATAAAGCACATAGTGTAGGTGCTGTAGTAATAGTAGATATTTCTCAAAGTATTGCCCATATGCCATTTAATGTAAAAGAAACTGATGCTGACTTTGTTGTGTTTTCGGGGCATAAGATGTATGCACCTTTTGGAGTAGGTGTGTTGTATGGTAAAAAAGAATTATTAGAAAAAATGCCACCATTTTTGTGTGGTGGAGATATGATAGAATATGTTTATGAAGATCATGCAACTTTTGCACCAATACCTAATAAGTTTGAAGCAGGAACACAAGATGTAGGAGCAGTATACGGGTTAAAGACGGCTATAGAGTATATAGAAAGCATAGGGTATGACAATATACATAGTATTGAAAAAGATGTTGTAGAATATGCTTATGATAGATTAAGTAGCCTACCATATATTACATTATATTGTACTAAAGATAGGACTTGCCATAGTGGGGTTATTTCTTTTAACATAAAAGGTGTACACCCACACGATGTTGCTAGTATACTTGATATTAATAAAGTTTGTGTTAGGTCAGGCAATCACTGTGCCCAGCCTTTATTAAGGTATATTGGTGTTGATAGCACTTGTAGAGCAAGTTTTGCTATGTATAATACTTATAAAGATGTAGATATGCTTATTAATGCTTTAGAAAAGGTTTATAATACTTTTAAAAAATATATAAAAGACAATTAAAAGATACAAAGGAATATATAATAATGAGTGAAATAGATGATATTTATACTATTATCATAATGGAACATAGTGCCAATAGCACTAATAGACATGAACTTGAATGCGAAAATTGTTCTTTGCATGGTCATAATCCTAATTGCGGAGATGATATAACTTTACATATTGATTTTGACGATGACAAAATTAAAGATATGTCATTTACTGGTAGTGGGTGTGCTATATCACAAAGTTCTACATCAATTATGATAGATGTGTTGCGTGGTAAAACAGTTGACGAAGCAAAAAAAATAGTTAAAATCTTTATTGATATGATTGATAGAAAAGAAATATCTAGTGAAGATAGACAATTACTTAAAGATAGTATAGCATTTTCTAATATTGCTAATATGCCTGCTAGAGTAAAGTGTGCTTTACTATCTTGGAAGACACTTCAACAGAAGTTGAATGAGATGTAATTAAAAGGAGTAATATGTTACAATTATCTATGGGTGTTTTGATACCATTTTTAGGCACAACATTAGGTGCTGCTATGGTATTTTTAATGAGAAACAAACTTAATGAAACAGTGCAAAAAATTTTGTCAGGATTTGCTGCTGGTGTTATGGTGGCGGCTTCTATTTGGTCACTTATTATACCTGCCATTGATCAATCTAGTGATATGGGGAAATTCTCTTTTGTACCTGCATTAGTCGGTATATTATTGGGAGTAGGCTTCTTATTACTACTAGATTGTTTGATACCGCATATGCACTTAAACAGTGATGAACCAGAAGGATTAACTTCACACTGGAAGAAGACAACTATGCTTGTATTGGCTGTTACATTACATAATATACCAGAAGGTATGGCTGTTGGTGTTGTATTGGCAGGTGCATACTTTGGCAATGCTACAATTTCTATGACTGGTGCATTAACTTTGGCTATTGGTATAGCAATTCAAAATTTCCCAGAAGGGGCTATAATATCAATGCCATTAAAAAGTGAAGGATTTTCCAAACCAAAATCATTTTTGTATGGGACATTGTCTGGTATAGTTGAACCTATATTTGCAATTATCACTATACTACTTACTCAATTTATATCTCCAGTATTGCCATACTTATTATCATTTGCAGCAGGTGCTATGTTGTATGTAGTGGTTGAAGAACTTATACCTGAAGCACAGTCGGGTAAGCATACCAATTGGTCAACCTTAAGTTTTATTTTTGGTTTTGTACTTATGATGGTTCTTGATGTGGCTCTAGGATAAAAAGATATTTAATAAATAATATTTTCGATAAAAAATGCCTTTATTTTGGCATTTTTTTGTTTGTGTATTAGAAACCCAGTTGCAAAAATTACTTTTTTGTGATATATTATTAATAGTGTTAAGCATAGATTAGTGTTTGTGTAGTGGACTGTTTATTTTAGATTTCCAAAATATAAGAGTGTTGCACAGCGAAGATATCAACCGTCACTAGTGTTGAAAAAAGAGTTGTTATTTATAGTTTGGAAGACACAACAGCGCAGGGTCTTAACACTACAACTTGGTTTATTCCCACCAAGATACTACCAGCAAATTCTTATTTTTTTTGTGAGATACAAACTTAATAAACTAAAGGCAATAGTCAACGGGTTTGTTATCGGGTCTATGGTAATAAGGTTATGGTTTGTTTGGTATAATTCAAAGAGGTTTACAATTTTATGTTAAGTGTCAATTTTATAATATCACAACTTTTGGGATTGACTTCGGCACTTATACTATGTTCCTCATATATCGTTAAGAATAAAAAATCATTTCTGTTACTTGGTATATTTGGAGATATAGTTTATGGATTATCATTCGTATTTGTAAATTCTTTGGGAACAGGAATTATTGCTTTGCTATCATGTTTACAGTCTACTTCGTTTTACTTTTTTGAAAAGAAAAACAAAGTTATGCCTAAATGGATTGCAGGTATTTTTGCAATATCCTTTGTAGTAATAGGAGCGAAAACAGCATCAACTTATTGGGATATAATACCAATAGTTATATATGTATGGTATACTTTTGCACTATATATAAAAGATATTGAAAAAATAAGGATAATGTACTTTATCCCTAATGCTATACTTGTCGCTTATGACATTGTGGTTACAGCATACGCCAGTGCTTTTGAAGATGGCTTTGAAGCAACTTTTTTAGCCGTCCTAATAGTAACAGATTATGCTAAATCTTCAAAATTGAAAATCAATTTAAGAAAAAGTGCAACACTAAAATCTAATTCAAAATCAACTTTGTTCTGGGGAGTTAAAGATAACTTACAGTCCACAAAGTCTGCTTTTGAAACTAGTGATAATCACAATGGTAAGTACGGTATACACCTAGTACCAAGATTTTTAAAAATCGAATACCCAATACCTCCATCATAGCGTTGCTGTGTGGAGAAAAAAAGAGAACCGCCAGTTCTCCTTTTTTTGTTAAAAATAATGTGGAATGATATAAATATTACTATTTTAAATATTCATTCATTAATTCAGTTATTTGGTTTTTTGTATGATAGCCAGTAACTTTTTTTTCTACTTTGCCATTATTAAGTATTATCATAGTAGGCACTACCATAATACCATATTCTTTGGCTAGTTGTTCATTTTCATCTATATCTATTTTTACAATGTCATATTTTTCATCACTTAATTCTTCTAGTTCATGTCCTAGCATATGACATGGTGCACACCATGATGCATAAAAGTCCAATAAGACCAACTTGTTTTGTGTTAGTTCTTTTAAATTATTCTCTAAATATTTTAACATACGCACTCCTTTTTATTTATCAATGTTAGTATGTATATCTTTGATATATTATATCATAAATGTAATTAGATTTTTTGTCAATTATTGCAGATTATTTGATATGCAATAAATATATTCTATGTTATACTTTTTGTATAAGGAGAATGTATGAAGAAGATAATTAGTAATATTGCTATAGTTATGGTAGCACTATTAAGTATATTCTTATTAGATGGCTGTGGTTGTACCAATAGTGATAGGTACGATATCATTGGTTTAGAAGCCGAGTGTATTAATCCAGATTTATCTATGACCAACAAAACTATAACGATTAAATATAATAAAGATAAAGTTAATCCTATTACTGATGCGGATTTTAAAGTATACGCCATTAGAAAAAACGGTTCAAAAGCGATAATGAAAGCCCAGACAGAAACTAATGCGGGCTATACTTTTATCAGTAGTTTTGGTACTACTGCACCAGTTGTGGGCGAATATGATTTAAGATTTGTTTATGGCACATTAGATCATTATGTTATTAAAGTTATAGTTGAAAAAGGTGATTATGATATCAGCAATATTGCTTGGGATTATAACATACCATACACTTATGATGGTGGTGAAAAGATAATCACACTTCTTAATGTGCCTAGCAATATAACTGTTGTTTATGAAAATAATAGATTTACTAATGCCGGTGTATATGTTGCCAATGCCCAACTTACATTCCCACAAAATTCTAATTATAATTCTATTCAAGATATAAGTGTGACATGGGAAATTAAAAAAGCCCAGATTGATTGTAGCCAGATTGTATGGGATTATACTACTTCGTATAGTTATGATGGCAGTGTAAAAACTGTACAATTAATTAATTTACCTGATAATGTGACTGTTAAATACACTAACAATAGTGCCAGTGAAAAAGGTAACTATGTAGCGAAAGCACAATTAATTTTTGATGAAACCAATTATGAACTATGTAATTTTAACTGTTCACAACTTAATTGGGTAATACAATAAAGTTTGTTAAGGAATCAATATGCAAGATATTAAAATTATAGAACTTAAACGTACAATACTTGAAGATAATGATGCAGATGCCAATCTTTTAAGACAACAATTAAAAGAAAAAGGTATATTTTTAATCAATCTCATGTCTTCGCCGGGGAGCGGTAAAACTACTACTTTGTTACAATTGGCTAATGCCATTAAAGGTCAGGCTAATTTTGCTGTAATGGAAGCAGATATAGACAGTGATGTTGATGCAAAAACTTTAGTTAAATCTGGCATTCCTAGCATTCAATTACACACTGGCGGAATGTGTCACTTGGACGCAGATATGACTAGACAAGGTATATCCCAATTTAATGGTATCAAAGATAGTATTGTTGTGTTAGAAAATATAGGTAATCTAGTATGTCCGGCCGAGTTTGATACGGGCGCTAATAAAAATATAGCCATACTTTCTATTACTGAAGGCGATGATAAACCTGCAAAATATCCACTTATGTTTAAGACTGCCGAATTAATTTTGTTTAATAAAATAGACACACTGGAATATTTTGATTTTGATATAGAAAAATGTAAGTCTGATATTTTAAAACTTAATCCCAATGCAGTTGTTTTGCCTATAAGTGCAAAAACAGGAGAAGGAATACCTGAACTTGCTAAATGGGTACTTGATAATTATAAACAATGGAAAGAATCATTATGAGTAAAGTTAAAACAATTAAGATACATGAAAATATTTTTGCAGATAACCTTAATGAAGCACAAAAGATAAGAGATAACCTTAATAAAAGCGGGACATTGTTAATCAACGTTATGTCTTCGCCGGGGAGCGGTAAAACTACTACTATATCACAAGTTATTAATCAATTAAAAAATCAATATAAAATAGCAGTACTTGATGTTGATATTGAAAGTGATTTAGATGCACAGACAATAGCAGATAATACCGGTGTTGATAGTATTCAGATTAATAATGGTGGGCTTTGCCATATAGATGCAGATATGACATCTAGGGCATTGGAAAGTGTAGATACAAGTGCATATGATATTATCTTTTTAGAGAATATAGGCAATCTAGTATGCCCAGCCGAGTTTGATACAGGTGCACATATTAATATTATGCTTTTGTCAGTGCCGGAAGGTGATGATAAACCACTAAAATACCCATTAATGTTTTCAAAAGTGGATTTAGTAATAATTAGTAAAATAGATACATTAAAAGTATTTGATTTTGATATGAAAAAATGTGAAAATAATATTAGAGATATTAATCCAGATGTCGAAATTATGTCTGTGAGTGCAAAAACAGGCGATGGTATTAAGGACCTAGCCCAATGGATAATAAATCAAAAGGGTAAAGGGAGATAATTATGCCAGAAATGAGTAAAGAAGTCACCCCAAAATATATGGGTGAAAAAAATCCAAGAAAAAAGATTTTAAAATTAGCAAGAAAAATAACTGATTGTATAGATCATAAATTAAAGGGTGTGACATCTAATGACCCAGAATACTGGGGACTTGCTTGTGTTGTTACTGACGAAATGGCAGATATTGCTTTAAAGATGAAAGTAAGACACCCATATACTTTTGAAGATTTACAAAAAATGAATAAAAAATTGTCAAAAGAAAAGTTGGAAAATCTACTAAATGAAATGAGTAATATAGGTATTCTTGAATATGATTATGGTAATCACTATACAGATAATGGACCTATTAAAGATGCTCCACATATAAGAAGATATATTTTGCCTATGTTTGTTCCGGGCTCGGCTGAATTTACTAATATGGTAAAGAAACAACTTGACGACCACCCCGAACTTGCTATGTTCTTTGAGCGTATGACTTTCTTACCATTAGAAAAGGTTACTCCTATGGTGCCACCAGGTGGTGCAGGAATAGGTATGCATGTTATACCAGTAGAAAAAGCCATTGAAGCAGAGTCTACAACTATGGACATTGAACATCTATCATATTGGCTAAAGAAATATGAAGGACATCTTGGTGTAGGTATATGTTCTTGTAGATATGGCAGAGCCAAACTTAATGAAGGTTGTGGCGATGATTGTGAGAACTGGTGTATAGGTATTGGCGATATGGCTGATTATTGTAGAGAAACAGGTAAGGGCCATGATATAACTTATGATGAAGCAATGGAAATATTAAGGAATGCAGAGAAAAATGGATTTGTACATCAGATAACTAATATTGATGGCGAAAACAAAATATTTGCAATATGCAACTGTAATGTTAATATTTGTAATGCTCTACGTACTTCACAATTGTTTAATACTCCCAATATGTCTAGAAGTGCTTATACTGCAAAAGTTGATAGAGAAAAATGTGTTGCATGCGGTAAATGTGTAGAGTTCTGTCCAGCAGGTGCAGTTAAACTTGGACAAAAGTTATGTACTGTTAATGGCGAAGTAGAATATCCTAAACACGAACTTCCTGATAATTTAAGTTGGGGACCAGATAAGTGGGACGAAAATTATCGAGATAATAACCGTATTAATTGTTACGAAACAGGTACTGCCCCTTGTAAAGTAGGTTGTCCAGCACATATAGCAGTTCAGGGATATTTAAAACTTGCAAGTCAAGGTAAATATAGAGAAGCGCTTGAACTTATTAAGAAAGACAATCCATTCCCAGCAGTATGTGGCAGAATATGTAATCGTAGATGTGAAGATGCTTGTACACGTGGAAGTATAGATAAAGCAGTTGCGATAGATGCAGTTAAAAAGTTTATAGCCGAACAAGATTTACATGCCGAAACAAGATTTGTACCAGAAGTAGTTATACCATCTAATGTTAAAAAACATTGGGACGAAAAGATTGCTATCATCGGTGCAGGACCAGCGGGTTTATCATGTGCATATTATTTAGCAACTAGGGGTTATCTACCAACTATATTTGATAAAAACGAGAAAGCAGGCGGAATGCTAACATATGGTATTCCTACATACAAACTTGAAAAAGATGTTATTGATGCCGAAATAGATATTTTAAGAGAACTAGGTGTTGAAATTAAATGTGGTGTTGAAGTTGGAAAAGATATTACTTTAAATGATTTAAGGAAACAAGGATATAAAGCATTTTATATAGCCATAGGTTGTCAAGGTGGTAGACTTCCTAATATCGCCAACGAAACTGCTAAAGGTACAGATACTGCGGTACATTTCTTACATAGTGTTGCTGAAAATCAAAAACAAAAACTAGATGGAGATGTAGTTGTTATTGGTGGCGGTAATGTTGCTGTAGACTGTGCAAGAAGTGCTGTTAGATTAAATGCAAAAAATGTTAAAATGTTTAGTCTAGAATCAAGAGAAGAAATGCCAGCAACTAAACTAGAGATATTAGAGACTTTGGAAGAAGGAATCGAAATCAATAATGGCTGGGGTCCAAAAGAAGTTTTAGTAGATAAAAATAATAATGTTACTGGAGTAGTATTTAAGAAGTGTTTAAGTACTATTGACCCCGAAACACATAAATTTAACCCTATATATGATGAAAATGATACAATTACAGTTAAAGCAAAACATGTAATATTTGCTATAGGTCAAACTATTGATTGGGGACATCTATTAGATGGCGAAGATGTAGAGTTTTGGCATGGCAATTATCCAAAAGCAGATAGTTTAACATATCAAACATCAGTAAAAGATATATTTGTGGGTGGAGATGTTTATACTGGACCTAAATTTGCTATAGATGCAATTGAAGCGGGCAAAAATGCAGCCGAATCTTTACATAGATACGTACAACCGGGAACAAGTTTAACTATCGGTAGAAATCGTAGAGATTTTATCATGCTTGATAAAGATATATTAAAAATAGAAGATTATGACACTGCTGGAAGACAAGAAGCAGGATTAGATCCAAAAATTAATTATAAAAAATCCTTTAGAGATGCACACCTTACTCTTACTGAAGACCAAGTTAAAATAGAAACAGTAAGATGTTTAGGTTGTGGAGCGAGTGTTGTAGATGAAAATAAATGTATAGGTTGTGGTATTTGTACTACTAAATGTCAATTTGATGCAATACATTTACATCGTGACCACCCAGAATGCTCTAAAATGATAAGAAGTGAAGATAAATTTAAAGCCATTTTGCCTTATGCTTTAAAACGTGCAGTAAAAATTAAGTTTGGTAAAAAGACCGAAAAAGAAAAATTATCACAGAAAAAACATAAGGAATACGTTAGACAAGTTAAACAAGAGAAAAAACTAGCAAAGAAGAAAGGAAAATAAAATGCACGAATTAGGAGTTGTGTTCTATATAGTACAAGAAGTAGAGAAAATAGCCAATGCCAACAATGTTGAAAGAGTTAAAAAAGTAACATTGGATATTGGTGAAGTGTCTACTATTGTTAATCCTTATCTTGAAGATTGTTGGAACTGGGCTATTAAAAAATCTGATATACTTAAAGATTGTAAATTAAAGATTAATACTATAAAGGCAGTTACTTATTGTGAAGATTGTGGACATAAATATTCGACAGTAAAATATGGTAAAACTTGTCCAAAGTGTAAAAGCACTCATACATATCTAATACAGGGTAACGAAACTAATATAAAAGAAATTGAAGTATTAGATTAATATATTTTATTAGAATTAATTGTTAGATAAAAAGGTAGTTGTTAATTGAAGTGAACCCCAATTTTGCGGTGCAAAATTGGGGTTCACTTCAATTAACAACTACCTTTTTTGTTATCTAAAGACTGATTTAAGTTATATGATACTATACACGTATTTTTACTTATGTGTATTAAATTTGTAACATATTTTGATTGCTATTTTATCTTAATTTAGTATTACAAAGTACATATTAGGAGATAATAATTAATGTGTCATCACATCAACAATTAACCAACGAAAATAAGTTAAAAAGATAAAAAATTTTTTTAAAAAAATATAAAAAATTAGCACTCTCCACTTGACATTGCTAATTTTTGGTACTATAATATGCAACGATAATAGGAGGTAGACTATGAATTTTGATAAATTTACACAAAAAAGTATAGAATGTTTGCAAAATGCTAGAAACATTGCCATAGATAATGGTAATCAAGAAATAACATCATTGCATATATTATCTGCGTTAGTTAATAATCAAGATAGTTTGATTTATCAAATTTTGACTGACGTTAATGTTAACTTAAATCAACTTAACCATGATATTGAATCTGCAATTAATAATTTACCAAAAGTTAATCCTGTTAATGATGCATATTTTTCTAGCGATGCTAGTGCTGTAGTTAATTTGTCACAAGGCATTGCTCAACAGATGAGTGATGAATATGTTTCGGTAGAACATATATTCCTTGCACTTATTGAAAAGGCAGATAGCAAGACGCTTAATATACTAAAAAATAATAAGATAACTAAAGATTTATTTATAAAAGAACTTGTTAAAGTAAGGGGGAACACTAGAGTGACTACGGATAATCCAGAAGGAACATATAACGCTCTTAAGAAGTACGGTACAGACCTAGTAGCACTTGCAAGAGAACATAAACTAGACCCTGTTATTGGTAGAGATAGTGAAATAAGAGATACAATTATGATACTATCTAGAAAAACCAAAAATAACCCAGTACTTATAGGTGAAGCCGGTGTAGGTAAAACCGCTATAGTAGAAGGGCTAGCCCAACGTATTGTTGCAGGCGATGTACCAAGCAACTTAAAAGACCATACTGTATTTTCACTAGATATGGGTGCACTAGTATCTGGTGCTAAATATCGTGGTGAATTTGAAGAAAGATTAAAAGCAGTGCTTAATGAAGTTAAAAAGAGCGATGGTAAAATAATATTATTTATCGATGAACTTCATACCATAGTTGGTGCAGGTAAAACTGAAGGCGCTATGGACGCAGGTAACTTGCTAAAACCTATGCTTGCTAGGGGTGAGTTGCATTGTATAGGTGCTACTACTCTTAACGAGTACCATAAATATATTGAAAAAGACCCAGCACTAGAAAGAAGATTCCAGACAGTGCTAGTTAACGAACCTAGTGTAGCAGACACTATTGCTATCCTTCGTGGATTGAAAGAAAGATATGAAGTATATCATGGTGTTAAGATAAGTGATAATGCGCTTATTAGTGCTGCAGTATTGTCCAATAGGTATATTACCGATAGATTTTTGCCAGATAAAGCCATTGACCTAGTTGATGAAGCATGTGCAATTATTAAGACCGAAATTGATTCTATGCCTACAGAAATGGACGAGATTAGACACAAAATGATTCAATTGCAGATAGAAGAAACTGCATTAAAGAAAGAAACTGACCAGTTGTCACAAGCACATTTAAGTGATATACAAAAAGAACTTGCTAATCTACAAGATAAATTTAATGTGATGAGTGAAAAACTAAAGAAAGAAAAAGAAAATATCGAAAAGGTACATTCTTTAAAGGAACAAATTGCTAATGTTAATGCTCAAATAGAAAAAGCACAACGTGAATATGACCTTAATAAAGCCGCCGAATTGAAGTATTCTAAATTAATCACATTACAAAATCAATTGGCTGAAGCAGAAAAATTGGTTGATAATGAGAAAAATGGTTTACTACAAAATAAAGTAACTGAAGAATGTATAAGACAAGTTGTGTCTAAATGGACTGGTATTCCAGTAACCAATTTACAAGAAAGCGAAAAAGAGAAAATATTAAGATTACCTGATATTTTGCACGCAAGAGTAGTTGGACAAGATGAAGCAGTTCAAAAAGTCGCTAATGCTATTATGCGTTCTAGAGCAGGTGTACAAGATCCTAATAGACCTTTGGGCAGTTTTATGTTCCTAGGACCTACTGGTGTAGGTAAAACCGAATTATCAAAGACATTATCTCAAGCATTGTTTGATGATGAGAAAAATTTGATTCGTATAGATATGAGTGAATATATGGAAAAGTTTGCCGTATCTAGATTAATCGGTGCACCTCCAGGATATGTAGGTTATGAAGAAGGTGGACAATTAACTGAAGCCGTTAGACGTAAACCATATTCTGTAGTATTGTTTGACGAAATTGAAAAAGCACATCCAGATGTATTTAATATTTTGTTGCAGATACTAGACGATGGACGTATTACTGATTCTATGGGTAAGACTGTAGATTTTAAGAATACAATAATTATTTTGACTAGTAACTTGGGTGCAGACGTAATTATGAGAAGTATTGAAACCAATCATACTATTACAGATGAAGCCAATGCAGAAATTAAAGAAATATTAAAACATCACTTTAGACCTGAATTTTTAAATCGTCTTGATGATATTATTTGCTTTGAACCTTTACAAAAAGACCAAATTTCAAAAATAGTAGATTTGTTATTGCAGAAATTAAGTTCTAGATTGCAGGAAAAACAATTATCGATAGAAGTTACAGATGCTGCTAAAGATTATATAGTTAAAAATGGTTATGATGAAGCATATGGTGCTAGACCATTGAAACGTTATATTCAAGACAATGTCGAAACTGCTGTTGCTAAACTTATACTTGGTAGTGACCTAGAAGTTGGACACAAGATTGTTGTTGATGTTAAAGACGATAACTTGGTTGTAAGTTAAAAAATAAAAAAAGAATTCAAGCATAGTTGTTAAAAATAACTCTTGGATTCTTTTTTTTGCTTTTAATTATTAATAATAATTAAAGGGATTAATTGCTATTATTACACAATTATTTTTGACTAAAAATTGTATCAAATTTTAGAAAAAATTACATAATATGTATTGACAAGTGTTATTTTGATGCATATAATGTGGGTGTAATCAAAAAGGAGATTATTATGTTATATTCATTTATTTGGTGGCGTAAATAGTTTAGGTATTCGCAAATCGATTATGTTTTGTGAATGCTTTTTGCTGTTTATTTCACAAAACATATAAATGGATATTTTATCATATAGTTTGGTTGTTTATTATAACAACTTGATAAAAGTGAAGCAAAATAATATTGTAAATTGCTTCTTCAATATCACATATAACCCGTTGGTATGTTTTGTAAAAAACTATCAACGGGTATTTTTTATTTTGAAGGAGAATTATTATGAAAAAAGTTATGCTTACAGGAGTTAGACCTAGCGGAAATCTAACATTAGGAAATTATTTAGGAGCAATTAAAAATTTTATAGATAGGCAAGACGAATATAAAAGTTATATATTTATCGCTGACTTGCATGCAATCACAAGTCCAAAAGACCCAAAAAAATTAAAGGAATCTGTTTATAACTGCATTGCTATGTATCTAGCGTGCGGAGTTGATCCAGAAAAAACTATTGTATTTAAACAAAGTGATGTGTTGGAACACGGTACTTTAGGATTTATTATGACATTCCAGACAAAAATGGGCGAATTAAGTCGTATGACTCAATTTAAGTATAAATCTCAAGGTATGGGAAAGGAAGGTGTAGATACAGGTTTATTTGTTTATCCTACATTAATGGTTGCCGATATATTATTGTACAATACTAGTATTGTGCCAGTAGGTAAAGACCAACAACAACATGTCGAACTTACTAGAGATCTAGCAGAAAGATTTAATAAGAGATATGGCGAAGTATTTACAATGCCAGATGTTTATATTGCACCAATTGGTAACAAAATTCTTAATTTACAAAATCCATTAGAAAAAATGAATAAATCGGATAGTGGAGATAATAAAGGAACTATATTCTTAATGGACGATATTAGTGTTGCTAGAAAGAAAATTATGTCGGCTCAAACAGATAGTTTAGGGCAAGTTAAGTTTGATGAAATTAATCAACCGGGAATATCTAACTTAATCAGTATATTAGCAAAAATCACTGATGAACCTATTGAATCTATAGAAAAAAGATATGTAGGACGTGGATATGGCGAATTTAAAAGAGAAGTTGCTGATAAAGTATGTGAATTGTTAACTACCATACAATCAAGATTTGCTCACTACAATAATCCAGAAATTCTAGATAAAATTGCTAGTGATGGAGCAAAAAGAGCAAGAAAAGTGGCAAAAGAAACCTTGGCAAAGGCTACTAAATCACTAGGACTTAACTAGTTAAAAATGTATTGTCAATATTTAGTTATTAATCTAAAGGAGTAATACTCCTTTAGATATGGGCGAATAGTTTAGTGGTAAAACTCTGATCTCCAAAATCATAGATGTGGGTTCAATTCCTACTTCGCCTGCCAATTATATTAATTAAAATTAAATATTGATGTATTACTTAAGTTAGATAAATATACAATTTGCTACACTATAGATTGATTCTATATTTGAAAAGTAGAAGAGTGTAGACAATAAAAAATAAGACAAGTATTGTGAACTTGCCTTATTAATATTGTTTATCTAGATTTACCACCTTTATTAGAGTCTGGATCTTTCATATCTGTAATTAACATTTTATTTAATCCATAAGTTGCACGATTGTTTTGTGATTGAAAATCACGCATATTAACCATGGACTTAAATTTTTCACATCTAGTAGTATATATACAGTTGGCCAATTGTTTATAGTGTTCACCCAATTCTAGTCCTGACTCTTTTTCTAGTTGTGTAAGTTCATCTACAATGTCAAGATTAAGCATATCAATAACTAGTTTTTTAAGTTCAGGGGAGTGGCTACATACTTTAGCCATGTCAAATATTGTATATATTTCTTTATGATTTTTAACAAATGGTGGATCGTCTGTATGATCACTTAATGTATAGCATGATCTATCTCCCATATCTTCTTTTGGGCGAATTCCATTATCCATTTCTTCACACATACGCATAACGGAAAAATATGGAATTCTAAATCCTAGACAATGTCCATTATCAAAGTATGGAGCAACTCTCATACCACCTTCTTTATCGAATATAAAATCAATATTTTCTGTGTGTCTGTCGCCTTGTCCTAGGAAGTAGTCCACTATTGCTAGTTTTCTTAAATCTAGACTTACTTGTTTCATATCTATGTCTTTATCAAATGTTCTAGCAAAAAATTGTGCTTCTTCAATATGTGTCTCTGCGGTATTGCCAAATAAGTCACGTATGCCATTTCTCATACATATTGAACTTAATTGGTTAACATGCATTGAGTCGACATCATCTGGTCTAAAGAATGATCTAACTAGTACACCTTCTACTAGTTGACCATTCATAACGCCTACAGCAAGGTTGGCATCAACACAATTAAATCCTAATTTTTTACCTAGTCTAGAATATAATGCTTCTCCAAAATTGGTTTTTGTAACAGGCTCTGGACCCATATAATTGGCTTTGAATAAATATCTTTCGCCATATATTTCTACCCAATATTTTGGACTTGCACCTGTACATTCTTCATCAAGTTTTAGATGTTTAATTTTTCTTAAATCTATCATAATTAACCTTCCGAAACCAAATGATATTTAAAGTCGTTTTGACTTAAATGTCCATATTTGTATAATAGAGTAAAATCATCATCGCCATCTTCATAACCCATACGTGTTAATATATCATGTCTGTTAATAATGTTTCTTTTAAATTCATCGAAGACAGAGAATAGTGTTGTGGATTTTCTGTTTTTCGAATTTTCAAGTTGATATAAAAGAAAAGAAGGGTATTTCTTTACTTTTACTTCGCCCACAATATTTGAATTGTAAATATAATATTTGCCATCATAAGTTAGTTCACCCAATTTATCGTCTTTAAAGTATAACGAAACTATTTTCATATTTACTCCTTATTTGTTATGTGATGATTCACCCATATTTGTTAATATATAATAACATATTTATATATAAAAGTAAATACCATAAATA
>DJSB01000039.1:42564-62138 GCA_002437945.1 Christensenella sp. UBA6345
ATATGCTATTATTACGAGTTTATAATTGATAATGTTATTTTTATATTTTTATGATGTAGATATAAAAAATTGCAGTTGTTTAAACACTGCAATTTTTCTTGTAATGGTTGTTTGTGTCATTTATAATTAGACTTTTTGACATAAAATATATACTTTTTGTTAAAATATATTAGTTTATGTAGATATTAATTTATAGTGTTGATTTCTATTTTTAATATGATTATGATGTTATAATCATCTATTAGTTATCATAATCATCTAGGAAATTATGCTTAATATTGTTCTTGTCTTTATAAGCGATTACAGTTGATAGGTTAACATTTTCTACACTCTTAAATATATTCTCTTCAATTTGTGGGTCTTTTAGACTTAACTCATGAATTAAGTTTTTAACCAATTTTCGTTTTGAACCAGTGTTACTATCTTTGTTTACTAGGCAACTTTCACTTGAACAAGTATCGGTAAATTTACAAGCACATTGTATAAAGTATAAGTCATTATAATCTCTCCATCTTTTTATATCTGCTTCACGGATTAAATATAATGGGCGTATAAGTTCCATACCTTCAAAGTTGGTACTATGTAATTTGGGCATCATTGTTTGGACTTGCGCTCCGTATAGCATACCCATAAGTATAGTTTCTATTACGTCATCATAATGATGTCCAAGTGCTATTTTGTTACAACCAAGTTCTTTTGCTTTGTTGTATAAATGTCCACGTCTCATGCGAGCACATATATAACATGGGGATTTTTCTATATTGAATACATTTTCAAAAATATCTGTTTCAAATATTGTGATAGGTATATTAAGTATTTTTGCATTGTGTTCTATTATTTCTCTGTTGGCTGGCCTATATCCGGGGTCCATAACTAAAAATACTAATTCAAATTCAAACTTATTATGGCGTTTAAGTTCCTGAAATAGTTTTGCCATAAGCATACTATCTTTGCCACCAGATATACATACGGCTATCTTGTCATGTGGTTTTATCATGTCGTATGTATTAATCGCTTTAGCAAATTTACTAAAAAGTTCTTTATGGAATTTTTTACGTATACTTTCTTCGGCTCTTTTTGCTACATTGTCGTTTAGGCTATCATCAATATGGCATCTTAACCATTCAATGTATCCGCCTTTTAAGTTGTACGCTTTTTTGCCAGCATCTCTTAATTCGTCTACAACATCATAACTTAATATACCGCTTTTGCAATATACGAATATGTCTTTGTTTTCCTTAAATTTTGATATACGTTCTACCACTTCTTCTTTGGGTATATTTAATGCTCCGGGTATATGCCCGTATTCAAAAGCCGATGCATCTCTTATATCTATTAATACATAATCATCACGATTAAAAGTTTTTAAAGTTTCAAAAGTAATTTCGTAATCCATGGTTATCCTTAAATTTTTAATTTGTTAACAATTGAAATTATATCATAAAGCCTAGGTTGTTACAATTATTACTTTAACTATTATTCTTATTTTGTTTAATTGCAGATATGAAAATGCTGGATTAGTATAAAAATACTTTTGTGTGTTGGTGATTAATGTTATACTACTTATAGAAAAGTAATGGATTTATATTCATTTAATTATTTAATTAAATTGTAATATAGGAGAGAGTTATGTCATTAGTTAAGTGTGCTGTATGTGGTAATAGTGTAGAAGTAGGTGATAATGAAGTAATAAGTTCTATATTTCCTATCAGTGATTTAGGAAATAAATACTTATATGATTTGTGGCATAAGATACCTTATAGTTGTAATCGTTGTGGATATACAAGTTTTGATATATCAAGATGTATGGATAAAGATATTATTAATGATTCACAGTTTCTTAATGTCGACAAAAATCCATTTGTGTTAAAACTTGATGATTATGGTATGACTTTTTTAGTTAGAGAATATCTACGTGTAGGTGCTTATTACAACAAAATTAATGATTTATATAGAGAAGGCGTTAGTTATTTGCTTGCATGGGACGAAGTTAATAAATTTTTATTGTATTATAGTGAAAATGTTAGTGAAGATAATACAAAAGTACTAGATAAAGTCGAGATTCAATTTGAACAATTCGCCAAGTCATTATTTGATTATGGTGTCAGCCGTATTGAAATAATTCATGAAAAATATCCTGACAACGTAGACATAACTTTACTTTATGTAAATATGTTATTAATCAGTGATAAAAGCGATATTGCTAATGCGGGATTAATACTTAAAAATATGAATACAAATAATTTATCTGCTATTCAACGTAAGGCTAAAGAAATCCTTGATAAAAAATTTAGTATTAAATCAAAATAGTGTATTTTAGACAACAGGTTAATATCTGTTGTCTTTTTTATTGATTAAAATAAAAAGATATTTTAATTTTTGTTTAAATTGTTTATTAATCTTATGATATTTGGGGTATATATTTAATTAATGTGACATACAATATGGTATGAAAAAGAATAAGTTTTTATATATTTTAATATCAACACTTTCAGTTATTGCGGTGGCAGGATTAGGTTCATTATTTGTTAATCTAGGTATGCAATGGTTTAATAGCCTTAATAAGCCTAGTCAGTGGGTACCCAATTTTGTTATACCTATAGTATGGTCTGTAATTTATCTTATCACTATTGTTGTATTAGCATTGTGGATTAATTATGGTAAATTACCTGTAAAGACTATGATTTTGTTTATACTTAATGGTGTGTTTAATGTTTTGTGGTGTTTATTGTTCTTTACGTGTCATTTAACATTATTAGGTAATATTACCATAATTCTTAATTTAATATTAAGTATAATACTATTACTTGATATTTTTAGTCAGAATAAATTTTATGGATATTTGCTTACTATTTATCCAATTTGGTTGTGTATAGCAACCAGTCTTAATTTGGCTATGTGGATACTTAATTAAATTACCATAAATTACTAATTGTGCTTTTACACTTGATTGTATTATTTAGGATTTTCTGCTTAAACTAACTAAAAAGTTTAAGGAGAAAATTATGAAATTAAAAGATAGTCAAACATTTACTAATTTAGCACGTGCATATGCAGGCGAATGTCAAGCACGTACAAGATACGAATTTGTTGAATATGGTTTTAGGTATAATGGATATGAAGCGATTGCTACTATTATAGATAAAATTGCTTATCAAGAATTTAACCATGCTCGTATGTTGTATACTTTTATTCAAGATGCCGAATTAAAACAAATAGATAATATTGATGTGTGTGCTGGATTCCCATTTAAAGAAAAGTGGGAACTTGCCAATAATTTAAAATTGCTTGCTGAAGACGAACGTGATGAAACCAATGTTTATGATGGTTTTATAACAGTAGCACAAGAAGAAGGATTTACTGATATTGCTACTTTGTTTAAAAACATAATGGACGTAGAAATTAGACATGCCGAAGTTTTTGAAGAACTTTATAAGCAATTTTCAAAAGGCAATATGTATAAAAAGAAAGTATCTACAGTTTGGTATTGTCCCAACTGTGGTTATGTAGGTACAGGCAAAGAAGCATGGGATAAATGTCCACTTTGTGAAGCCGAACAAGGTGTATGTAATATAGTTTTGCCTGACGGAATTATTATTTAATTAAACAATTATTATTAAGCAGTTACATTATCTTAACCATTGATAATATAACTGTTTTTTTTTATTTTTTAATTTTCTTTCAATTAAAGTAAAAGTAGATTGTTACAATTTTAGTTATTATGTATACTATAATATATTTATATATAGAAAATACTAAATGCGTTTTGTTTTGTTTGGTATTAAGTATTAATTATGGTATACTTTTAGTTAGGATATTAATATGGAAAAAATGTTTACTAATTTAAAAAATTTATCAACCACAGAAGCCAAAAATCTTAATCCACAAGTGTTGGCATTTGTGGGAGATAGTGTATATACACTTTATGTAAGAACTATGCTTTGTGAGAAGTTTGATGTTAAAAGCGGACAATTGCATACATTAGCCAATGAGTTTGTTAAAGCACAAGGACAGAGTGATGCACTTGAAAGTGTACTTAATATTTTAGATGATAATGAACTTGCTATATATAAGCGTGCTCGTAATTATCACACACATTCTGTAGCAAAAAATGCAAGTGTGATTGATTACAAACGTGCAACAGGATTGGAAGCAGTTATTGGATATATATATTTAATAGGCGATTATAATAGACTTAATCAGATATTGGACTTATGTATAAAAGGAGTTAACGATGAAAGTAGAAGGTCGTAATGCGGTTAGGGAACTTATTCTTAATGGTGCAACCATTGATAAGGTTATGATACAAAATAATTTACATGACCCAGTTATTAATGAAATTATAGATTTACTTAAACAAAAAAAGATAAGATTTCAATTCGTACAATCCAATGTACTTAATAATGATAGTGTTACCAAACATCATCAAGGGATTATTGCTTACACTAGTGAGTTTAAATATACTACTACTGAAGATATTTTGGCTTATGCAAAAGAAAAAAATGAAGACCCATTTATACTTATATTAGATGGTATAGAAGATCCACACAACTTGGGTAGTATCATAAGAGTGTGTGAGTGTTTGGGAGTACATGGAGTAATTATAGAAAAGACACGTGCTTGCCAAGTTAATGAAACTGTTATTAAGACTAGTGCAGGTGCTACAAGTTATGTTAAAGTTGCTCGTGTAGCCAATATCAATAACGAGATTGAAAAACTTAAAAAGAACAATATTTGGGTATATGCTTGTGAGTTGGGTGGAGAAGACTTGACCAAGTCCAATCTTACTGGTGGTGTAGGTATTGTTATTGGTAGTGAAGGACGTGGCACTGGTAAACTTACACTTAAAAACTGTGATGGTATAGTTACTATACCGCAATATGGAAAAATTAATTCACTTAATGCTAGTGTTGCCACAGGTATAGTGTTATATGAAGTTACAAGACAGAGAAAAGGTAATTAATGGACAAACTTACTGAAGACAATTTAATAAACTTGGCTAAAAATGGCGATGAGCAAGCACAAGAAACTATTTTTAATAGTTACAAGCAATTAGTAAGTTATGTCGCAAGACATTACTTTTTAATTGGTGGAGACCAAGATGACCTGATTCAAGAAGGTATGATAGGTTTATATAAAGCCATATCAAGTTATGATGCTAATAAAAACGCCAATTTTTCTGCTTATGCGAAGACTCTTATCGAACGTCAAGTTATTAATGCTATCAAAAGCGATAGTGCACTTAAACATCATGTGCTTAATCAATCTTTTGCACTTAATAATCAAGGATTTATTAAATATGATGAAGATGAAGAATGTGCGTTTTTAGTTTCGTCCAATAAAGAGACACCAGAGAATATTGTTTTGTCTAGTGAAGAAACTAAAGATATTGCTACAAAAATTGTTAAAGTATTAAGCGAATATGAATTAAAAGTGCTTAAACTTTATCTTAAAGGATTAAGTTATAATGATATAGCGGTTAAGATAGGTGCTACACCTAAAAGTGTAGATAATGCACTTAATCGTATAAAGACCAAATTGCAATTTTTAAAGGAGCGTAATTAGTATGTATTTAGCGTTATATAGAAAATATAGACCATCTACATTTGACGAAGTAGTCGGGCAGGAACATATTACTACCAGTTTACGTAACCAGATTAAGAATGATACTATATCTCATGCTTACTTGTTCTGTGGTGCTCGTGGTACTGGTAAGACTAGTGTTGCCAAGATTTTTGCAAAAAGTATCAATTGCGAGAATCCAGTTAATGGTAGTGCTTGTGGTAAATGTCCTACTTGTCTAGCATTAAGTGACCCTAGCAATCTAGATATTTTAGAGATTGATGCTGCAAGTAATAACAGAGTAGACGAAATACGAGAATTAAGAGAAAAAGTAAAATACCCACCTGTCAATGGTAAATATAAAGTATATATAATCGATGAAGTTCATATGCTTACCGATTCAGCATTTAATGCCTTGTTAAAAACTTTAGAAGAACCACCAAAACATGTAGTATTTATACTTGCGACTACCGAAGTGCAAAAATTACCAGCGACAATATTAAGTCGTTGTATAAGATTTGATTTTAAATTGGTAGGACTTAACGATCTAGAAAATTTGGTTAAACGTATTTTCACAAAAGAAAATATTAAGTTTGAAGATAGTGCAGTAAGTTTGATAGCAAGATTGGGAGAAGGTAGTGTTAGAGATACATTATCCATAGCCGATATGTGTGTGGCATATACCAATCGAGATGTTACTTATGATGCCGTACTTAATGCAGTAGGTGCTATAGATAAGTCTTCACTAGGTGGACTTGCCCAACACATACTTAAAGGCGATGTTAAGGGACTATTAAGTAGTCTTAATGATGTTATAGAAAAAGGTAAAAATATAGCACAGATAGCAAAAGACTTGGCTAGTTACTTTAGAGACTTGGCAGTTGTAAAGACTTGTGATGATTATAATAGTATACTTAAATATCCATCTACATTTGCTGATACTCTTAAACAACAAGCCGATAGTGCTAATACAGATACTATATTAAAAGCACTTAAATGTTATTCGGCATTAGACAATGAATTTAGACTTACCACCAATCCACGTATTGTATTGGAAGTAGCATCGTTAAATTTGTGTGATGAGATTAGAAATTTTGTTTCACTTGAACAAAGAGTGGAAAATCTAGAGAATAAAAGACCACAAAGTATGTCAGCAGTGGCCGAACCACGTGTAGAAACAGTACTTAATAATCCACAGGCTCAACCTACTAGTCAGACAATATTTGGTAAACTTTTAGTACATTTAAGGAATAATAATGAAATGATGCTTATGGCATTACTGGGAGAGAATACTCAATTTAGTTTGGAGAATAATGTACTTAATTTGGTTAGTCATAATCAACAAGAATTTAATGCATTGTCCAAGCCAGACAATATAAAAATTCTTAATGATGCACTTAATGAAATTATGAGTGGAACAAGAATTAATATTCAATATATTGAAGAAAAGAAAGAGCCAACTATAGAAGATTTGTTACGTGAAAAGTTTGGCGATGATATTAAGATAAAAGAATAAAAATAACATATAATTAATTTAAAGGAGAATAATATGTATAATAAAGGTTTTGGAATGGGTGGCGGAAATATGCAAAATTTAATGCGTCAAGCCCAAAAAATGCAAGAAGAAATGATGAAACAACAAAAGGAAGCCGAAGAAAAATTGGCTAATACTGTACTTACAGCATCTAGTGGTGGTGGTATGGTTACAGTAGAAATTACTGGAGATAAAAAAATTACTGCTGTTAAGATTAAACCAGAAGCAGTAGACCCAGACGATGTAGAAATGTTGGAAGATATGGTTCAGGCTTGTGTTAATGAAGCAATTACTAAAGCCAATGAACTTGAAAAAGAACTTAAACCTAATATTTTAGGCGGTATGTAATATGAGTGATAACATTGAAAGTATGCAAAGACTTATCAATGCTTTTACCTATTTACCTGGAGTTGGACGAAAAACTGCAGAAAGATATGCTTATTCTGTACTTAATTTAAGTGAAGAAGATGTACGTTTTTTTGCAGAAAGTTTACTAGAAGTTAAACAAAAAATTAAGTTCTGTTCGATTTGTGGTAATTTTACAGATGGCGATATTTGTGATATTTGTAAATCTAGAAAAAGCAATATCATATGCGTGGTTAAAGAACCAAAAGATGTTTTGGCTATAGAAAAAGCAAAAAATTATAATGGTTTGTATCACGTGTTGCATGGTACAATTAATCCACTTGAAGGCAAAGGACCTAATGATATAAGGATAAAAGAATTGGTAGACCGTGTAAAAGACGGTAGTATAAAAGAAGTAATTGTTGCTACTGATACAGATGTAGAAGGTGAAGTTACTGCTAGTTATATAGCCCAAATACTTAAACCACTTAATATAAAAGTGACTCGTATTGCACAAGGTATTAGTATGGGTAGTGCTTTGCAGTATGCAGATGAAGTTACTTTAAGTAAGGCTATTCAAGATAGAAAAGAAATGTAGTATTACTACTTACTTTTCATGTGATGTTAATATTTGAATACGTTTTTATTTACTATTATAGATATAGGAGAAAATTATGAGAAAAACAATTACTTTTAGATATGTTATAGTATTGTTATTAGTGATTTTGGGTTGTTCTTTGGGTGTATCTAATATTAATAAAGTTAGTGCTTATTATGACGAAACATCTACTGTTAATACGACATCTCAAGTTGCTACTCCAGTGCCACCAACCGAACAAGGTGGTATAGTGGCTAAAGATGAGACAGGTATTAATGATGAGTGGTTGTATCAATATTTACTTATTGAATATAATAAATATTATCAACTTGACCAAGAACATGAAGCCAAACAAATAAGAGTAGATATGTTTAGTGAGATGACAACCATAGACTTGTCTAATACTAATGGCTTAATTAAAAGTTTAAGCGGACTTAACTGCTTAAATTTAGAAAATTTAAAAGTTCTTAATGTTGGACATAACCAGATAAGTTCAATTAGTAATGATGATATTAAAAATTTGTTAAGCCTAGAAGAATTATACTTACATGATAACAATCTTACTTCATTAACAATACCGACTAGTTTAACTCAATTAAAAGTACTTAATCTTAACAAAAACAGTATTGATAAGATAGATTTAAGTGGAATTAATAATGGTAAAGTTTATTTAAGTTTTAACAAATTTTCATCAATCATTGATATTACTTTACCACGTATTATTTATAATACAGATTTGTATCTAGAATTATTTAATAACAATATCACAGATGCAGATGAACTATATAATTCTGGCAATGTTGAAGGTGGTAAGATTACTGTAGAATTAGGATTGCAAGGTGTAGGACTTAACTATAAAGCCAATGCAAGTGCTGAAGAAAAAGTAACACCAATTATTGCAAAAAATAAAGCGTTTAAATTCTATAATTCTACTGCTTACCCAAATATGGAGATTAGAATTACTAATATACTTAATAACCAGTTAGTAAAAACTATATCTAATAATGCTGATACCAAAATAACCGAATATAATTTAGGTGTGGGCGAATATAAGGTAGAATATTATGACAAGAGTACTAATACTACTATGTATACACCTAAAGATAAATATGGCTGTGCATTTAAACAACTTGATACTATAAAAGTAGTTCCTACTGCACCAACTGTTAAGTTTATTATAAAAGGTAAAGAGTATGATACTCGTAGTAAATTTAGTGGAGTTGGTAAACTTAAGGCTACTAATCCAGATGGCGAAGGCGATATATATTATAGTATTGCTGGTGGCGAGTGGGTTAAAGGAGAAGAGTGCCAACTTAAACGTGGTGGTCAATATGAAGTAGCATTTAAAGTGGTTGTAGGTACTTTAGATTCTCAAGATAGTTTTGAAAGTGAAATAGTATCTATGAGTGTTTCGCAGTCACTTAATCCATATGTGCCTGATGTAGCAATGTTATTTATTATTGCTATTATTGTATTAGTATTATTCTTTGTTGCATTACCATTAATAGTAAAATATGTTATTAAAAAATAAATTTATTTAGCCATGGTTGAAATTAACTATGGCTATTTTTTTAACCATAATTTTAATTACTTTGTGAATATTAATAAAAATTGGCAATAATAAGTATAAAACTGTATTTTGGAGTAGTTATGAATAAATGTGGTGAAATTTTTACTATTATTGGTGTAATTGTTGTATTTGTAATAAGTGCGGTTGTTTTTGGATTTACGGGTACTAAAAATGGCGGATACAATTTTGTTAAACTAGAAGTTAATCCTAAAATAGAATTTTTAACCAATAGAAAAGACAAGATTATTTCTATTATGCCTATTAATAGTGAAGCCAAAGAATTAATTATTGAAGAAAATTTTCTTGGACTAAAAATTGAAGAAGGCGTAGAAAAATTTGTAGACTTATGTGTAAAAGCCAATTATATAGATGTTGATAGGGAAGATAATGCTATCAAACTTAATATCGTTTCGGGACTTACTCAAGGATTAGAAGTTAAAGTGTATAGGACTATTAATAAGTATTTAGTTAATAATGAAGTAAAGTGTATCATATTAGAAGGAAATAACGAGTTAAAACAAGTAAAGTCGTCCAAAGAGTATGGAGTTACTCCTAGTAAGTATAGCCTAATGTTGTCTTTATGTAATTTATATCCTGATATTAGTCTTAATAGTGCAAAAAAGATGAGTGAGAAAGATATGCTTAAAAAGATTAAAATTGCACATGAAAAATTGTATGAAGCCATTAATGAATATAGTGAAGAAGAATTAAGTAATAAGGTAAAATTAATTGATTTTAATAAAGCCAAACTTAACCATCATAATGAAAAAATAACTAAAAAATCTATAAGCAAATTTAAAGATGAATACACACAATATGTTAAAGATAAGAAAAAATATTATGAAAGAGATTTTGAAAGACAGTATGATGATTGGAAAGAGTTTCGTACAGATTATAGTTATGCATAGGTATAAGTGCAATGGGATTTTTGCGTAAATAAGTTGTGGTTTTAAAGCGTAAAAATATTAATAAGGTTATTTTGGTTGTAAAAAAGACGATTTATTAGTATACTAATTTTAGAATATATTATTTCTCGGAGGAAATATGAAAACTAAAGGTTTGGTGCTTTTGATTTCTGGTACAAGTGGTGCTGGTAAAAACACAATTATTCAAGGTATGCTTAATCAAGATGGCTACAAATTTATATCATCTTACACTACACGTGAACGTAGAGATGTGGATACCCCTAATCAATATCAGTATATAACTGTTCAGGAATTTGAAGAAAAAATCAAATCTAACGAGATTTTTGAATATGATATGTTTAACAATAACTACTATGGCACTAGCAGAAAATTGTTTAGTGATGGATTAAAAGATGCCGATGTTGTTATGAAAGATATATCTGTTATGGGATTTAAGAATATAGAAGAAGAGTTGGGAGACGAACTAAATATTACTGCTGTATTTTTAACTCAAACTAAAAAGGAATTACGTCAACGTCTTATAGGACGTGGTGAAAGTCCAGAAAAGATTAAAAACAGACTTAAATTGTATAAAAAAGAGCAGGCACAAATACCTAATTATGATTATGTTATATTTAATGATGTGTATTTAGATACATTAGATAAAGTAACAAAAATAGCAGAAATAGGATTGGGTAAGACAGAGTTGTTGCCTACAAAGAGTTGCGCCAATATTAGTGCTAAAAAGATTGATTCTATCGCTACCAAACTTGAAAAAGGTAAAGTATTTAAACCTATAAAAATTGCGTTGGTAAATGGACAAGTGTATATAGTAGATGGTATTCATAGATACTTGGCAAGTTTGAAGACTGGCAAAAATATTGTTAAAGAATTTGTTAATGTTACTCCAAAAATCGAAGATGTTAATAAAGAAGAATGGGACAAAGTCGTAGATTCATATAAAGCATAAATTAAAAACATTACTAGTGTTCTAGTAATGTTTTTTTGTTGTGTAAGTATAATGTTAAAATATACTATATTGACTTTTTAGTTAAGGTGTGTTAATATATTAATGTTGGGGGGAAACAACGATGAGTTTAAAAAAAGATATAAAAAGAAATGCTAAAAGTGTTTCATTAAAATTAGAAAAATTAAGTGATGCTTTTGATAAAAAATTTTTAAGATTCAATAATCGCGATCTTGTATTACTTGAAAGTGATAATAGATTAGAAGTTGCTGTTATGGCAACTGCAAGAACAAGAAGATGGATTAAAAACCATTTTGAAGAAGAAGTTGATAGCCGTAACTATAATAAGTATGCTATTACATTAAGTGGTGAACATAAACCACTAGATGCAAAGACAGAAATGTATGCTAAAAAGCCATATATTCAATATTACTATAAAGGTAAAGAAGTTTCTGCATTATGTGATTATGCTGATCATTCACAAAGATTATTTTGGACAATTAGAAAATTAAAATGTTTAGATGAATATCAACAAAATGAACAATTAGATATTGTTAATCTATTCTGCTTGCAAGATAAGATTGATGAAGAACTTGGTCTTATCACAATCAAAAAAGATGATACTTTAGATATGTAATTTAAAAAACATTATCCTGTAATATGGGTAATGTTTTTTTTATTTTAATAATTCAAGTATAATATCTAATCTAAAATTGTATTTTGTAGGAATATTATGTCTAGTAAATTTATATTTTTTTATAAAAAATTAACAATTTTACATTTTTAGCAAAAGATTAATTAATATGCTTAATATAATTGACAAAAAATGTTAGAATATACTTAACATTATTCATAAAAATAATAATCATATTAATATAGATAAATTTTTTAGGTTAAAGGTAAGAATCATGAAAAGAAAAAATTGGTATTTGCTAGACAATGCGGCATTAATATTCCCATGTACTGCCAACAAGACACGTCCCAATATGTTTTGTGTAAGTGCTTTTTTAGTTGAAGAAATTAATCAAGCAATTTTGCAAGAAACAATAGATCAAGTTTTGCCACGTTTTCCTAGTTATAAAGTAAGACTTAAGAAAGGGCTTTTCTGGTACTATTTTGAAGAGAACACAAAAGATTATGTAGTCGAAGAAGAACCTGCTTATTTATATAATTATGATATGTTAAAAAGTAAGAACGGGTATTTATTTGATTTAGCATATTATCGCAATAAGATTAGTTTAACCATGTTCCATAGCCTTACAGATGGTACTGGAGCAATGGAGTTTTTAAAAACTATAGTTTATCAATATCTTAAACTTACAGGTAAAGATATTGATAGTGAAGGCGTGGTTATGATGCCCAATGCCCCTAGTATTAATAGTGAAGTAAAAGATAATTTTGTTAAATATTATAATAAAGATAAATCTATAGCACCTAAAGAACTTAAAGCCTATCATATAGAAGGTACACACTTTGATTATGGTGTAGGGACTATTGTAGGTACTGCTAGTGTGAGTGAAGTAAAGAAACTTGCTAAAAAATACAACGTTACCTTAACAACATATTTAAGTGCATTATTTACTTATGCTTTGTATCTTGATGCTTATTCTGAAGAGCACCCTATTAAGAAACCTATTAAATTATTCGTTCCAGTTAATATGCGTAAGATATTTAAAGATGAAACTACACGTAATTATGCTGGATACTTAAGACTAGAAACATTCTGTAAACCTAATATGACTTTAGAAGAAGTAATATTGGATTATGATAAACAGATGAAAGAAAAGGTTACTAAAGAATATCTTGCTAATGCTAGCAATGCTAATGTGCGTATGAGTAAAAACTTTATCATAAGGATAATGCCTTTGGCAGTTAAAAATATTGCTATGCGTATTGGATATAGTATGCTAGGAGATGGTATTCAAACTACAAGTGTTAGTAATTTAGGAGTAGTGCAGATACCTAAATCTATGGAACCATATATAGAGAATTTGCATTTTGACCTAGGTGCTAGTTACAACATTGCTAAAAACTTTGGTATATGTTCTTATAAAGACAAACTTAATATGAGTTTTTGTCGTAGTATTATCGAGACTGGATTAGAAAAGCAATTTTTCAAATTGCTTACAGACCAAGGTATTAAAGTAGAAATTATGAGTAATTATTGGGAGAGAGAGTAATGAAAAGATGTGAACATTGTAATGTTGATGTTGCTACAACTCATGATACTTGCCCATTGTGTTTTAGAGAATTGGTTGATATAGGCGGACGAGAAACTCCAGATTTGTTTAAGGAGAAACAACCTAAACCAGTTATTAAACATAGGGTATTGTTAATAAAAATATTCTTATTTTTATCTATTATTGCAGCGGTGGCATGCTTAACAGTTAATCTTATGGTAAAGCCTATTCCTATGTGGAGTTTGGTTGTTATTGTAAGTATATTATATTGTTGGGTACTTATATGTCATACCATATTAAGTGAACGTAGCATATTTGAAAAATTACTTTTGCAGATAGGTGTAGTAGTAGGATTATTATTCTTGTGTGAATGGGTGGCTGCAGGTGGTAAATGGATGGTTGATTATGTTATACCGGCTATTTCTATGTCTGCCATTTTAGTTCTATTTATCTTATCGCAAGCATTAAAATATCATAAAGGTGTATTATCTTTCTTTATAATGACAATTATATTAGTACTATTATCTGGTGCTTTACTATTGTTCAAAGCGACATCATTTAAACTACTTAATATTATTGTATTACTTGAAGGAGCATTATCTTTATTGGGTATGATATTATTTAGCGGTGGAGTGCTAAAGACCGAATTTAGTAAAAAATTTCATGTGTAGGTGAGTATGAAAAGAAGTGAAGTTGATCCTAAATATACTTGGGATTTAAGTTATCTATATAAAGATAATAACGAGTGGTATAAAGATTATAATAAGTTTTGTAAATATAAAGGTGTATTTAAAAAATATCAAGGACGACTTAATAATGTTGATACTTTGATAGAGTATTTTGAAAAGAATAAAGAATGTGATTTATTGGTTACTAGGTTATATATGTATGTAGCCAATAACCTTAATACAGATTTAAGTAATAAAGACTATAACGAAATGATGGGACAACTAGTAAGTACATCATCTTTAATTAACGAAGAAGATAGTTTTGTTGAATCCGAGTTGTTAAGTTATAGCGATGATTATTTAAAAAGTTTAATTAAAGAACCAAGATTAAAAAATCATAGATTTTATCTTAAAGACCTTATGAAAGATAAGGCTCATGTATTAAGTGAAAAAGAAGAAAAACTGTTAAGTGGAGTGTCCAACTTTGCTGGAGATAGTGGGGACGTATTTGATTCATTAACCGATGTGGATTTTAAATTTGCCGATGTTAAAGATTCTAATAATAAGAAACATACTTTAACACAAGCGACCTATTCATTACTTATGAGAAGTACAGATAGAGTGTTAAGAAAAAATGCATATACTACTTACTTTACAAAGTATAAAGATTTTAATAATACTATATTTACCAACTATTATTCCAATCTTAAAGCCGACAATTTTTATAGTAAAGTTAGACATCATAAATCTAGATTTGATGCAGCACTTTATAATGAAAATATAAGTCCAAAATTATATTATAAACTTAAAGAAAAAGTTAATGAAAATATTCCACTTATCAATAGATATTATCAATTAAGAAAGAAAGCACTTAAATTAGATGTTTTAACCAATTATGATAATTCTGTTAGTATATGTGGGGATTTTGACAAAAAGTACACATATACTGACGCACAAGATATAGTTTTGAAAGCATTACAACCTTTGGGTGATGACTATATAGACCTTATTAAACTTGCATTTAATCAACGTTGGATTGATGTTTATCCTACCGAAAATAAGTTAAGTGGTGGATATGAGAATTGTGGATATAATTGTAGACCAGTTATATTACTTAACTTTGTTGGAGTAGTTAATGATGTGTTTACTTTAGGACATGAATTGGGACATGCTATGCATTCATATAAAGCCGACCATGCCCAACCATATGAGACACATGATTACACTATTTTCTTGGCAGAGATTGCAAGTACTTTTAATGAAATTTTGATTAATAAATATTTACTAGATCATGCTACAACTAGTGATGAGAGATTATATTTCTTGGATAAGTATGTTAAGTTGTTTGTGGGGACAATATTCGCACAGATGGAATATAGTGAGTTTGAAGAATATGCTCATGATTTAGTTAATAAGAATTTACCTATCAGTAAAGAAATACTTAATAGTTATTGGTCAGAACTTGAAAAGAAATATTTTAGTGTTACTGAACCAGACGATTTAAAACAATATTTCTGGAGTGTTATACCACATTTTTATAGAAGTTTTTATGTCTATAAATATGCTACTGGATTAATTTCCGCAGTCGCATTAAGCACTATGGTACTTGAAGGTGGTAAACCTGAACTTGATAGATATTTCCATATGCTAGAAAGTGGTGGTTCTGATTATAGTACAAATATTTTAAAAAGAGCAGGTGTAGACTTGACTACTGATACTCCATACGATATGGCATTTAAACAACTTAAAAATGCAATTGATGAGATGGAAAAAATAATCGATAAAAAATAATTTTATAAAGAATAATATGCAAAGGATAATGATATGAAAAACAAATTGATTGTTATAGAAGGCACAGACGGTTGTGGCAAAAAAACTCAAACAAAGTTACTTAATGACAGATTGGTAAATATGGGGATTAATAGTATAATACAAAGTTTCCCCAACTATGACTCTCCAGCATGTGCACCAGTAAAAATGTATCTTAATGGTGATTTTGGCGATGTTACATGCTTTGATGCATATCAAGCCAATTCGCTATACGCAGTAGATAGATTATGCACAATGCAGAAACATAAATCCCATATTGCTAATGGCGGAACAATTATATTTGATAGATATGTAGAATCTACTATGCTACATCAAGCAGCATTAATTGATGATATAAGTGAAAGAGACAAATTTTTAGATTACGTTAATGACTTTGAATTTGACACTCTTAAATTACCAAAACCAGACTTGGTTATATTCTTGGACGTTCCAGTAGAAGTAAGTAAAAAACTTGCAGATGCTAGGGGAGAGTTTAAATCAGGCAATAAAAAAGATATATTAGAGTCAGACGTTAATCATTTATATAAAGCATATAACGCAGGTAAATATGTTGCTAATAAATATAATTGGGTTATTGTTAATTGTGTAAAAGATGGACAATTAATGAGTGTAGAAGAAATATCTGATTTAATCTTTAATGAAATTATGAAAAAAGAAAATATATAAACAAAAAAAGAGCATATTAAAATTCAAGTTTAATATGTTCTTTTTTACTAGGTAATGATGATATATTCATTCCGTGATTTTTTATTAAGATATGTTATTGATTCTTCTTTTCTTTTCTACGTTTATCATTAATAATTTCTAATGACTTTTCATCAATTAATGATATGTTTTCTTCTTTGGCGATTTTTACCATTTGGGTTAATGCCATTTTTAAGAAAACTCTAGGTATTTTAACCAATTTAGCACAGGCTTCTTCAGTAAATTTAACATCAGGGTCAATTCTAGATGCAGCATAAATTACTGATTTAATATCATTGTCTTTTTTAGGTATTTTTTCAGATATAGGTCTAGAAAATTTTGTATACCAAAAATTGGTACTATCTCTATAACCATAATCTACAGGAACTCTAGGGAAACAACTTGCTTTAACTCCATTAATTATGGCATTGTGATATTTCTCTTGCATTAATATTTTATCTATTTTTAATATGAAGTGAGCCCCAAACTTGCTAGTAATCCCATTGAAATTTCGATAAGGTGGTTCATAGCCTTCTAGATTGCCGGCTTTATCATGATATGCATCTTCAAGAGTGTCGTCCCAAGTACATTCAAAAACTTGATAACTCTCTGCGATTATTTTTGGACGATCAGGAGATATCTCGCTGTCAATTAAAGTAAATAAGCAATCTTTCATTTTTTCATCTGTGGTTTCACCAGGGAAGCCTAGTCTTACTGCTTCTTTAAAATATTTTCTGTTGTCAGGTATAAAGTTAAGAGTCGCTTTTTTAGTACGTAATATATTTTGGGCAGTATTACTACTATTTCTGCATTCTAGTATCATTGCATAATAATCTTTGCCTGCGATGTAATATGGAAAACATAATGAGTATGCTCCTAGATTGGTTTTGCCATTTTCACTAACAGTACCAATTAATATTGTAGGCATAGGGTAAAATGCTGATGTTTGATAAAAATTATCTACTATTCTTAATTCTTTTAGTTTATCCATTTTTTCACTCCTTTTCATACAATTCTATTATATATGATTTTTAACATTTTTAATAATAATTTAGATGTTTAATAGAAAATTGTTAAAAAAGATGTTTTATTAAGTTAAATGTATATCATTGTAAAAAGTATTTTTGTAAGTGATTGACAATAAGCACTATAATTGACTATAATTATTATACCTAGTTAGTTTATTGGAGAATAATATGGACAAAATAAAAATTGGTGTAGTAGGCGCTGGGGCAGTAGGTGGTGTTATTGGATCGTTGTTGGCTGAAAAAGGTTATGATGTTGAATTAGCCAAACGTTACAATTCTGCTATTACCCTTGATGAATATACAGCAATTGAAATTACTGGTGCTTTTGGTAATCGTAACATATTAGTTAAATCAGTTAATGGTGTAACTAATTTCACTTCGAAAAAAGATGTCATATTCGTACTTACAAAAGCCCATGATGCTCCTAAAGTAGTTGAACAGTGTCTTAACTTTCTTAATCCCGGTGGCATAATTGTTAGTAGCCAAAATGTTATGAATGTAGAAGATATGCTTAAAGTTGTGGGACAAGATAAATTATTTGGTTTGATTATTAATTGGAGTGCCAATAAAGTTAATAAAGCCAAGATTGATGTAGTAAAAGAAGGTAACATGGTTATTGGTAGTTTTGGCAATAATAGTGATAGTTACCTTGAGATATTACAAAGAGTATTGTCTAGTGTCGCACCTACAGAAATTTCGCATAATATCATAGGGGACATTTGGTGTCGCACAATTATTAATTCTTGTATATCAAGTGTCGGAGCATTAACTGGTGTAAGTTTAGGTAAATTTATGCTTATGCCTACCACTCATACTATATTTACTCGTATTATTAGAGAAGCCATGAGTTTAGCACAAGCACTTAATGTAAAAGTGAAAAATTATGGTTCGCTTAACTATTATGAGTTTATTAAACATGGCATAGGACCATACTTTGCAAGAAAAAAGATGTATAGATATATGTGTCGCCAAAATGCAAGGTTTGTATCTAGTTGTCAGCGTGCTATCGAGAATAACACAGAAAGCGAGATAGATTATCTTAACGGATATTTTGTTAAAATGGCCAATAAATTAAATATGTCTGTTCCTACCAACAAACGTATTTATGATATGATAAAAGAGATTGAACGTGGAGAAAGGTCTATGATGGTGGAAAATTTATTAGACTATTATCTACGTCACCCTAAAAAATATTTAAAAGTTGTCAATGTAAATAAAGGAGAATAACAATGATTATAGACGATATTAAAAATGCAAATGTACAAGCAATGAAATCAAAAGACCACAATTTAAGAAGTATATATAGTGTTGTAATTAATAAATATATGCAAGCACAAATTGAAGCAAGATTACTTAAAAAAGAAGTTAATGATGATGATATGATACGTATTATCCAAAAAACTATTAAGGAACTTGACGAAGAAGCAGCCAACTATGAAAAAGTAGGCAAAGTAGATGAAGCCGATAATATTAGACTTCAACGTGGTGCTATTGAAGGTTACTTACCAAAGATGTTAACCGCTGAAGAAATTCATGCTATTATTTTAACTTTACCAGATAGATCAATTCCGGGAGTTATGAAACACTTCAAACAACAATATGGTAGTAGAGTTGATATGAAGATGGTTAGTGACGAATTAAAGAATTTTTAATTTATGATAAATCTAAAAAACCGCAAATTATATGAAGTGAACCCCATTTTT
>DJSB01000033.1 GCA_002437945.1 Christensenella sp. UBA6345
CGGCTGAGCTACAATCCTATATAGCGATATACTCGCAGGGTAACAAGTTAATAACTTGTAAATAGTGAAAAGGGGTATTATATTGTTTAAGAATAAATCTTAACAGACATAATATTGGTGGAGATAGTCGGATTCGAACCGACGACCCCCTGCTTGCAAGGCAGGTGCTCTAGCCAACTGAGCTATACCCCCAAAGGCATCTACAGTTACGGTTGCGTGGGCAAATGGTGGTGGCCGGCGGCACGCAACTAATGATCTGTAAATGCTCTAATATAATAACATTGTAAGGTCGTTATGTCAATAAATTTTTATAAAATTTTTACTATTTTTTATGATAAAATTTTGGGTTGTTAGTAATATGTACAATTATGCACTTTTGGCATTGTATACCAGTATTATTATTAGTTATTTTTAAAAATAAAAATCAGTGCAAATAACACTGATTAATACAAACTATCTACCCATACCGTCATCTTTACGATATTGTGCATATGATTGTGAAATTATACTTGTAATCTTGGTACATATTCTAGCCTTTTGCATTTCACTTTCGGCAGCAGCACTTCCCCTACCATAGTTAATAATAGATTGTTGTCTTATTGATTCTACACTACGATATAAATAATCAAGGTCAGAACGTTTAGCACCTACCAAATTTTGTTGAATGTCAGCATATATTGAATTTAATTTATTTTGTTTTGTTTTTTCATCCATACTGCTTGTTGCTATCTGCAACGCATCATAAACAGATTCTATTGCTTCAAAAAATGCCATATTTATCAACTCCATAAATTTATTATAAATAGTATAATACACTATATTTACTTTGTCAATATTGATATATATCACTAGACATATCGCACATAATTACTTTGAAAAAATAAGTAATAATAGTACAATATCTTTGTATATTTTTTACATGGGAGATTAAATGGAAGAATTTTTGCATTGGTTTCAAGGTGAAATGCCAAAACCAACTGTACTAGGCTGGTTTCATATTATGTGGTTAATTATAACTATAACCACTTGTACAATAATATTTATATTTAGAAATAAAATTTCAAAAAAATTGGTTAATAACTTATTAATAATAGTAGGAATTTTACTTATTTGCTTTGAAATATACAAGCAATTAGAATTTAGTTTTAATTATAATGGTGGTAATGGTCAATCATATTGGCAATATCAATGGTATGCTTTCCCATTCCAATTCTGTTCGACTCCTATATACATAATGGCTGTTGCAGGTTTTTTGAAAAAAGGCAAAATATATGATTGCATACTGGCTTATCTAGCCACATACTCATTTTTCGGCGGGCTAGTAGTACTTATATACCCTTACAGTGTTTATGTGAAGACTATAGGCATAAATATTCAAACTATGTTCTGGCATTCAAGTATGGTAATAATAGGATTTATGTTGCTTGCGACAAAATCGGTAGAATTAAAATTTAAAACCATTATTAAAGCAAGTATTGTCTTCATTATTATGGTATTTATTGCCCTAACTCTTAATATTATCTGGCACTATTGCGGTAACAATGAAAACTTTAATATGTTTTATATCAGTCCTTATAAAGCAAGCGATATGGCTGTAATAGGCAATGTATACGCACTTGTACCATACCCTATATTTTTAATTATGTACATTCTAGGATTTGGTCTGGCGGGGCTATTAGTCTTATATACCGCTATACTAATAGAGAAAATTATTAATAAGCATAATAACAATCAGCCTATCAATAATGAATGTGAAAAAGAACAATAAATAACTATTATTAATGTATCACAATCTTAACATTTATAATGAATAAAATGTAAAATTATCAGCATTAAAAGTTAAACAAAATCAAACATTAGTTACTTAAAATAAATATAAGCACAACTATCTAAACATTTTATAATACAAATAAAAAAAGGCTTAATATAGCCTTTTTTATTTTTAACTTAACATTATTCAGCGGTATTTTTTGTATTTTTATGTTCGTCTATATAAGACTTAATAACTTTGTATGTCTCGTATGGATTAGTAACATTAGCGAAAGTATAATTCATACCTTGACCATTAATTGGGCTTGACATACTACCGAATCTAATACTACCTGTATTTTTTCTTAAAATCTTATCTAATAATGTAACATTAACATCAATAGCACCAATAGTACTCATATCTAAACTCTTAAAATCTACGCCAAAAACACCTGAACGAATTATTATACGTTTGTTGGTATAGCAATAGAACACATTTTTATAATACAAATATGTAAATAATACTGCTCCACCTTCTAGAATTAAAAATATAGCAACTGGTAATAGTATCCAAAGTAAATCTATAACTTCGCCTTCATCTGGGAATACAATACCCAAAATAGAGCCTATTAACACAAATATAAATAATAATGTATTCCAAAACATAGATGAGAAAAATAATTTAAGTTTGTTGGGTTTAAAAACTTCTACAATAGTCTCTTCTTTATCAAGTATAACATCAAATTTTGATTTATATTCTTCCATAATTACTCCTTATTAATAACTTACTAATATTATATAACAAATCTTATCTTATGTATAACTTTTTAATATAATTTTTACAAGTTAAAAAATCACTTCAATAATAGAAGTGATTTTTTTTAATTATAATACGATAATTGCAAAGTAATTATTGTCATCATGAGAAGTAAATGTATAATCCTTTACTCCCTTACCCTTTAGGCTATATGCTAATCCATCATTGTTTTCATTGCCAATTAACGAATCTACAAATATATCACCTATAGTCTTACTAAAGTCTTTAGAACTACCAAGTTTAACAAATACATTAACTGTATCAAATATACTTTCTGTATCTTTTAAACTTAAATTATTGATAGTCATACCCAAACCTTCGGTAGAATATGCAAATGCTGTTTCGCCTTTAGTTACTCTAACTGTAGAAGATATGTATAACTGGTCAGGAACTTTATTTACGAACCATTTAAGTGGTACGCCGTTTTCTTTCATAAATTTTTTAACTTTTTCAAGTTCAAGTTTAACTACAACGTTAAAGTCTACATTACCCTTTTCGTCAATATTGCTAAATTTTATTTGAGATAATTCAAAGCCATATTCTTGTAAATCAATTTCCTTATCATTAGATAATTTTACTTTTAAAGCATCTGGATTATTCTTAATATAGTCACTAATATATGACGCTATTTGTCTATCACTAAATTCGGCATAAGTAGTTATAACTGTAGAATTTTTTATGGTTTCTATAGTTTCTTTATCACTAGATTCATATGGATTAGTAATAATCTTTTCTACTTGTGGGGCTTGACTTAAAGTGTTTAATTGTCCCATTACAGTAAAGACATTGATTTTATATTTAAAATACAAAAAGCCACATATACCGCCAACAACGACTGCAACTAATAATATTAATCCAAAAATAAATTTTAACAAACTACCTAAAAGTGTCTTTCTTCTTCTCATAATATCCCCCTTTGGTATTTTATTTCTATAAGTGTATCAAAAAATGCAGGTATTTTCAATAATTAATATGTTTAAAATATACAATTAATTAAAAAAATCACTCATAATGAGTGATTTTTAATTTAAAATACGATTACATTTCTTCAAGAAGTTTCTTTCTTTTTTCATCATATTCTTCTTGAGTGATAAGTCCGTCATCTAACATACTCTTAAGTTCAACAAGTTTTTGTTTATTATCTTTAACTGGTTGAGTAGTATTTTCTTCTTTTTGATCAATTCTATCGCCATAATTTTCAATCTGATATTTTTGACGTTTAAGTTCAATACGTTTGATAATGCTGTTAGAAAGTGAAACATATGCTAATGCTAATATTGCAATAGGATATACTGCACTAGAAGTTAAGAATGAAAATAATCCTGAACTTGAATTAAATGCAATATCAGTGCCATCAATCTTAAATAATAACAACCAACCAGATACATACAAGTCAACAATAATATTGCTTATATACATAATAACTTGGAAGACAAGCATAGACTTGCCATAACGAGTTATAACTGAACCTATAGTTGTACCGCAAATAAATTGAACACTAATAATTAAAACAATCTTTATAAATCTTAATGTATTGGCTAATTCTTTTTCGCTAATAGTATCCCCTTTTCTAACAAGTCCCATAACTACGCATATTGCTATAATCCAAAGGATACATACAAAAGCAATAATACCCAAGAACACAATTGAAACCACTTTTGCTTTGCCACGTTCTAGATTACGAGCCCAAACAAGACTCATAAGTCCACATAAGCAAATAACTGCAATTATGCCTATAAATTGAATTAAACCAGAACTAAGTTTAAATGACCCAACACTAGATAGAACTATAATACCAACAGCGATAAATAATCCGACAATTGATATTGTTTGAATCAATCCGTACAAACTAAACTTGTTGTCTTTAGTCTTAAAATTAAACATAAATTATCCCCCTTATATCGTTATTTTTATAATAACAATAATATTATTATTAATCAACTAAAATCACCTAATATTGCGTTATTACCGCAAAATTATCGCATTTTATATCAATTTAAGCCTTATATAATTAAAGTTTTTCTAGGTCAATTATTTTTGTAGCCACATCTTTTATAAATGGTTTACTATGGCTAACAAAAATCACTGTTCCCTTAAATTCGGCTATTGCTTCACGCAATCTATCTATCGCAAACACATCTAAATGATTGGTAGGTTCGTCCAATATAAGCAAATTACATGCCTTTAAAGTAAGTATACATATCTTAATCTTACTCTGCTCGCCACCACTTAATTGTTTAATCTGTTTACGACAGTGGACACTATTAAGCCCACTTCTATTAAGACTAGCCCTAATATCTTTTTCAGTTAGTTTAGGATAAAAATTGGATACATAGTTAAGTGGTGTACCTTCAAATAATTGAAAATCTGTTTCTTGTTGGTAATACCCTATTACAATATTTTTAGCAATTGTTACTGTACCTGATATTTTATCCAATTCTCCGATAATAGTTTTTAATAAAGTACTTTTACCTATGCCATTAAAGCCCGTTATTGCCACTCTATCGCCATTTTCTACTTCAAATGATATAGGTTTAAGCAAAGGATCATTGTTGTATCCTACGACCAAATTTTCAACTTTAAGAACCAAATTACCTGCAAAGTCTTTATATTTAAAAGAAAATGTAGGTTTAATCTGTTCTGATGGTGGATTAATTATGTCCATACGATTAAGCATACGCTCTCTACTATGTGCCATATTGGCTGTAGAAGCCCTGGCCTTATTACGTGCTATATAGTCTTCCAACTTTTTAATTTCTCTTTGCTGTTGTTCATAATTTTTTTCATGTTGTATACGGCGGGCTTCTTTAGTAGCCATACATTCTTCATAATTGCCGACATAACGATTAATCTTATTATTGTCTACATCGCAAATATGCGTAACTACATTATTAAGAAAATGCGAATCATGGCTAACAATAATAAAGGCTTTTGGGCTAGAATTGATAAATTTAGTCAACCATTCAATATGATTAATATCTAGAAAGTTAGTCGGCTCATCAAGAACCATTACATCTGGGCTTTCAAGTAACAATTTTGCTAACATAACCTTGGCTCTTTGTCCACCGCTCAAGTTTTTAACAGGTGTATCTAATCCAAAAGCAGTTATACCCAAGCCTGCACATACTTTTTCAATCTCACTATCTATAGCATAAAAGTTGTTGGCAGTAAGATATTCAAAAAGATCACCACTTTGATTAAGTAGTCGTTCAAGTTTATCGTTATTGGTTTCGGTAGCCAATTGTTCATTTATTTTATTAAGTTTTTTCTCTGCATCAAAAAGTGGTTTATATGCACCGCACAAATATTCTTTTATGCTATCTTCACCTTTAACTTCGGCATGTTGGTCTAGATATTCAATACGATAACGTGGATTCTTATAAAAAGTTCCTTTATCTAATAACACTTGTCCCATAATAATTTTTAACAGTGTACTTTTACCTGCACCATTAACACCAGTAAGACCTATTTTTTCACCTGGATTTAGGACAAATGAAGTATCTTCGAACAATAGTTTATCGCCAAAATTCTGTGAAAAATTGTTAATTTCTATAATACTCATTATTCACCTAATATATTTAGTTTATCAATACATATATTAACATTAAAAACTTACTAAATCAATTAAAGAAAAATATTTGGACTAAATATAGCCCAAATATCTAATTATTTATTCAAAATTTCAATCATTTTGTTAATTTTTTCAGCAACTTTTTGATTACCCAATACTTTACAAATTGAATACAAATCTGGCGAATTGGACTTACCAGTAATAGCAAGTCTAATTAAAGAACAAGCATCAGCAGTATTACCAATATATGCATCAGGATTAGATTTATAAAGTTTGTTGTCTACACAGAATCCATGTGCATTAGCAACTTCTTTAATTTTATTAAACCATACGTCTTTTTCATCATTACTATCATACACTTTTAAATAATCTTGTAGAAACTGTCCTGCTTGTGCATATGTGAATTTAGAAAAATTATATTCATAATCACTTATATTTTGTGGATTAAACAATCCAAACATATAGTTATAGTATTGTGGAATTTCGCTCCATTTTGCTATATCTTTTCTAGGTTTAGCGGTATATCTATCAATACTCAATGTGGCTATAACATAATCTTTGTTATCACGTAAATATTGTCCAAAAGTATTAGGGTCTACATATGGCATAACAAATCCATCACCCAATCTTTCTTTAGATTCTTTTTCAAAAGCATAATCATAGTTAGTAGCCCAATCTAAAGTATGAGCATACACTTCTTCACTAGTCATTTTACTAATAATATTTTTAGAAACATCTTCTAGTTTAACTATATCAAAAAATGGACTAGAAGTACCTATTTTTTGCACACTAAATGGGAATTCATTAATAGATGCTTCTGGATTAGCAGTACGCCAATCTTCAAAATTACTATTCATAAGATTAAGTAAATACTCGGTAACTGCAGATGTAGGCAAACCGGCCTGAATATAGAAACGCATATCTGCTTCTGGATCTTTAGATTTAGAAATTTTACGTTTGTTACCATTATCTCCTATTTTACATAGAACTGGAGTGTGTATATATTTAGGCATTTCAAAACCCAAAGCATCAAAAATTTCAACGTGCTGTGGCCAAGTAGAAATCCATTCTTCTCCCCTAACAACTACAGTAGTGTGCATTAAATGGTCATCAACTGGATGTGCAAATGTATATGGTGGAATACCATTATCTTTAATCAACACACAATCTTTACAGTTAGCACCAATTTCACGCTCACCCCTAACAAGGTCATATACTTTTACTTTATCGCCTTCATTGCCTAAAGATTTAAGTCTAATACAGAATTTTTTTCCTGCATCAATATTAGCCTTAACTTCTTTATAACTTAAATCTCTACATGGGTCTTTTTCAACCATCTGTTTATCATCTTGAAGTTGTTGTTCACGTTTTTCTAATACTTCTTTTTTACCTTCTGGTTTTTCGCAAAAACATGGGAATGCTCTACCGATAGAAACCAAATATTTTGCATATGTTTGGTATATCTCGGTACGATCACTTTGTCTATAAGGTCCATACTCCCCATTATCGGTACGATCTATAGTAAATCCTTCGTCAGGAACAATACCATAATATGCTAAAGTCTTTAGTGCAACTATATCACTACCTTCAATTTCACGTTTTTTATCGGTGTCTTCTAGTCTAAATAAAAATCTACCATTAGGAGTAGTCCTAGAAATACGATAATCCAAGTTAGCACCAAAGAAATGTCCTATATGCATATATCCTGTAGGACTAGGTGCAAAACGTGTAACTTCTGCTCCGCCAATATCACGTGGTTTATATTTATTCTCCCAATACGCAACATCTTTAGTAATATTAGGGTAAATTAAATCTGCTATTTTTTTATAATCGCTCATATTATTTCCTTCACAATTTTATTAATCTTCATACAAAAATATATGTACTTAAGTACACTTATCTTATTGTACATTTTGCCAAACAAAAAAGCAACCTGTTAAGGTCGCTTTTTATATTTTTCTATTAAACACTAGCGTTAATTTTTGATAATTGTTTTAAGAAGTTTTTAACTGTAACATTATCAAAGTTTAACATAACTCTAACATTGGCAGCATCAACAACGCTTAATGAATTTAAGTATGCTTCTTCACTTTCATAACCACCATTGATACCGAAACGATAATTATTATACTTATCCATATCAACTTTCTTATATACTTTATCATATAGTTTGAAATATTGATAGAAAGTATTTAATTGAGTATCATATTCTCTTATACGATCTTTAGCATTTTTCATTTCTTCTTCAGAGCCATTGTCTAAACTTGTTAATATTTTAGAATCAATACTTACACTTGCGGCAGAAGGTTCTATTTTATTTTTAGATTCATTATAAACACTCTTCTTAACAATGCAGTCTAATTCATTAGAAGTAAACATTTCATCTTTAACTACTAACTCACCTTTCTCATTGGTGTTCCACATATCAGTTAATTTAACTGTACCATTTTTAGCCATAGATACTAGGTAATCTTTATATAAATAATTAGCCATTGCTAACAAGCCTTCATCATAAACACGTTGTGCATATGATGCATCAATTGTCTTATCTTCACCATAGAAATACTTAACATGTAAATCTTTGAAGTAATTAACAAAATCCAAAGTTGTACCAATCAAACTATTGTAATAATAATCAAACTTATCAATACTTGAACCAATAATCTGACTTTCTACACCAAATAAATCAATTTCTCTTTGGAAATCAGCCTTTGCTGTATTAAAACTTGTTAGTTCACGTTGGAAACTTTTTAATTTATCATAAAGTTTGGTTAATTCTTTAGCATCAGGCTTTTTATCTTTAATATTTTCATAGAAAATGCCATTAAAATCAGCATAATATGTATATGCCAAAGTTAATGTACGAGAATATACAGTGTTAAGGAAATTGTATCTCTTCAATAAATCTGGGCTATCTTTAGTTGCAACTGTACATACTTTTACATCTACATCATCACCATAAGTAACATATAGATATGTGCCACGATCTTGGACATCAGTAAAATATTCTGAATGCATATCAAGTGTATCAGTATGAAGAGTTAATAGTTCTTGAGCATTCCTTGATGTTTTACCACACCCAGCCATACACATTGTAGCCGCCAATGGTAATGCTAATAATGCATAATAACCTTTTTTCATAATTTTAATCCCCCTTATTAACCTACATAGTATGCTTCAAGAATAGATTTAATTTCGTCATAATAATCGCTATTGTATTTTGCTATAACTTCAGAACCATCTATTACTTCTTCACCAACTGTTTCGCCATTCTTTACAAATTTAACTTTGTCATTATGAGATAATGCAAATATACTCTTTGCACCAGTTAATGCTTCTTTATAATTACTATTTAGTTTAACATATTGTTCAACAACTTCTTTTTTACCAGAATTTATAACTCTGCAAATATCTGCTGATAGATCAATATATTGAGAATCTGTCTTAACTGAAGTTTTGCTATCTTCTACAACTAAAATATCTGTACTGGTTTTTGTAAATTCATTAACAGAGTTAAGAACTACTTCATAATATACTGACTCTGTGCTATAAGCAAAATTGTTGTCAAATACATATTTAACAACGAAATCTCTAACTTCCATAGTTAAAACGTTGTATTTTTTAACAATGTTGAAATATTCATTAAACAATGATTCAAACAAATTGGTTACTTCATCATCAATTGTTGCATTGTCAACATTCTCTCCGCCTTTCTTGGTAAGCAAAGCATCTAAATCTACTTTTAAAGAAGTGAAAGTGTTGTAACTATTATTCAAGTCATTGGTTAATTTCTTTATTTGTTTAACATCGTCTTTTTCAACTTTGTTAGCCAATTGTACATAAGCATAATAATAATCGAATGCTTTATCAACTTCAGCATACATTGAAGTTAGACTAATATTTGAACCATTATTAAGAGTTAATGCGCCATAAGGTTTAGTGGTATCGGCAGTACCATTCTCGCCAAACATAAACAAACGATAGTATCTATTACCCATTTCATTAACATTGGTATTAGTAGCAGAGAAATTAGACATACCTTTATAATATTTTTTGCTATCGTCATTAAATAATCCTATGCCTTTAGAATCTTCATCTGTGCCATAAAGAACATATTCAAAACCGCCAAGTCCTTTTTCTGTACTGTCTGTATTTTGAAGTTTGGTTAAAGTATTGAAAACTTCAAGTTCATTGGTAGGTTTAAACCATATCAACCATGCACCTAGGAACAACAAACCCAAAATAACTATAGTAACAACAAATCTTAATATAATCTTTGTTTTCATTTTATCCCCCTTTCTAGACAAAATACTATTATATATTTACTTAATAATATAACATTTCAACCCATAGTGTCAATATATATTTCAAATTATACATAATTTACTTCAACTAAAACTAGTCCTATTGGAGAAGCCGTTTTACCGCCTAATCTTCGATCTTTCTTATCTAAAAGTTCAAGCATATTTGCTTTAATCTTACCCCTTGCGATATCAAAAGCAGTACCCATAATTATTCTAATCATATTTTTTAAAAAGCCATTACCCGTAAAGTATACCGTATACACATCACCTGATTGTACAAGTTTTATATCAAAAATCTCTCTTACTTTACTGTCTGCTTGAGTGTCAACACTACTTAAAGTAGTAAAATCATGCACACCTATCAAAGATTGAAGTTCTTTCTCTAATAGTTCCATATCTAATTGATACCACACACGAGTAGCAAATTTATCATAGTACGGATTAGGTAATTTTGACAGATAGAAATTGTACACATAAGTCTTTCTTTTAGAACTAAAGCGTGCATTAAAATCATCTGGTACGTATTGTACTTTCATTACTCTAATATCACTAGGCAATATAGTATTAAGATAAGTCAACAAAGGATATTCCTTATAAACAACATCGCTATAGAAATTAACAGTTTGCCCTAATGCACTTACACCAGTATCAGTCCTACCACTAGCAATAGTTTTTATATCGGTTTTAAACACTTGTTTAAGTGCTTTTTCAAGTTCGCCTTGAACAGTAATCATATTGGGTTGAACTTGCCACCCTTTATAGTTACTACCATCATAACATAAAGTTAAAAGATAATTCACATCATCACTCCTAATCATATTATTACATAAATAGTATACAACATTACGAATATAAATCCTATGATTTGACTAAAATTTTAATAAGTAATATACTTAAAATTGATGTTAGGATAAACAATATTCTTTATCAAAATAATTAATTGGAGGGAGACGATGCCTAAAATAACAGTTGACGGAAATACCGCCACAACACTAGTCGCATATCATTTAAGCGAAGCAGCGACGATATATCCTATTACCCCATCTAGTACTATGGCAGAACTTGCTGATAGTATGGCAAATGACGGAGTAAAAAATATTTTTGGTAACACTGTAAAAGTTGTAGAAATGCAATCTGAAGGTGGAGCCGCTGGTGCTTTACATGGTTCGTTAAGTGCTGGTGCTTTAACTACCACATTTACAGCCAGTCAAGGGCTACTACTAATGATACCTAATATGTATAAGATTGCTGGTGAATTATTGCCATGTGTTATGCATGTAAGTGCTAGGGCTTTAGCCACACATGCTTTATCAATCTTCGGCGATCACTCTGACGTAATGGCTTGTAGACAAACTGGCTTTGCAATGTTAAGTTCAGGTTCTGTACAAGAAGCACATGATTTAGCATTAATAGCACACTTATCTACACTTCATTCTTCAGTTCCATTTTTACATTTCTTTGATGGATTTAGAACCAGTCACGAAATTAATACAATTGATGAATTAGATTTAGAAAAAATAAAAGACATATACCCTTTTGATAAAGTAGCCGAGTTTAAGAAACGTGCACTTAATTCAACAACGCCACATCAACAAGGCACTGCACAAAACCCAGATATATACTTCCAAAATCGTGAAGCAAGTAATACTCACTACAATAAAGTTCCTGAAATTGTAAAATCAGTTATGAAACAGTTTAAACAACTTTTTGGCAGAAAGTATGGACTTTTTGACTATTGTGGTGCAGAAGATGCTACAGATGTTATTATTCTTATGGGAAGCGGAACAAGTACTGCCGAAACTACAGTTAATTATCTAAATAAAGAGCACGGCAAAAAATATGGTGTATTAAAAGTAAGATTATATAGACCATTTGATGCTAAATCAATGGTAGAATCACTACCAAAAACAGTTAAGCATATTGCAGTATTAGACCGTACTAAAGAACCTGGTTCACTAGGCGAACCACTATATCTTGATGTAGTAACTGCCCTTAACGAAATGGGACGAAACATCAAAGTAATTGGTGGAAGATATGGTCTTGGTAGTAAAGAATTTACTCCAAGTATGGTTAATGCTGTATTTGAAAATCTCGAATCAAATCAACCTAAAAATCATTTTACAATAGGTATTACTGATGACGTAACCAATACTAGTCTTGAAGTAAAAACAATCATTCACCCAAGTACACATAGCGTTACTTCTTGCAAATTCTATGGCTATGGTGGAGATGGTACAGTATCAGCCAACAAGAGCAGTATAAAAATTATAGGCAATAATACCAACTTAAATGGTCAAGCATATTTTGAATATGACTCAAAGAAAAGTGGTAATGCAACTATATCTCATCTACGTTTTGGTAAAGATAAAATTGATGAAAGTTATCTACTTGATAACATTGATTTTGTAGCAGTACACAATCAAACATACGTAAAAAAATACAATATACTTAAAGGTATTAAAAACAATGGTACTCTCCTACTTAACACCAACTGGACACTTGATGAATTGGAAACAATGTTGCCAAGCAGTGTTAAACGTGAGATAGCACAAAAACATATTAAATTCTTTACTGTTGATGCTTATTCAATAGCAAAAGAATTGGGACTAGGTAACAAGATTAATTTGATAATGCAAAGTGCATTCTTTAAATTAATTAACATTTTACCATTTGAAGTAGCCAAGGAAGAAATGAAGAAAATGGCTTACAAAAATTATGGTAGTAAGGGCGAAAAAGTTATTCAAGCCAACTATAATGCTATAGAGAGTGCAGAAAACAGTTTACATGAAGTTAAATACCCAGATTCTTGGGCAACTGCCAATATTAACTGCACTACTTGCGAAAATAAATCTTGCAGTAAATATTATGAAGAATTTATAAAACCTATAGAAAAATTAGATGGAGACAGTCTTCCTGTAAGTGCATTCAACCCATCAGGAATTGTACCTACTGGCACAACCCAATATGAAAAACGTGGTATCGCTACAAGTTTACCATGTTGGAATAGTGAAAAATGTATTCAATGTAATATGTGTGCATTTGTATGTCCACATGCAGCAATAAGACCACATTTACTTGAAGGCGAAATAAAAGACAAACCAGACACTCTAAAAACTATTAATGCAACAGCAGAACCAACAAAACAATATGTAATGCAATTAAGTCCACTTGATTGTACTGGCTGTGGTGTATGTGCTAGTGTATGCCCTGCTAAAGAAAAAGCATTAACTATGGTTGATAGTGAAGAAATATTAGATAAAGAAACCAAAAACTATAGTTATTTAGAAACAGTAAAATCAGTAAAGAGTAATATATTCAAGAATAATACTGTTAAGGGAGTAGGATTCGACAAACCATATTTTGAATTTAGTGGTGCATGTGCTGGCTGTGGAGAAACTCCATACATTAAAGTAATTAGTCAATTATATGGAGATCATATGGTAATTGCCAATGCAACTGGTTGTTCAAGTATATATGGCGGAAGTGCTCCTACCTGTCCTTACACATTTGATGAAAAAGGCGGTCCTGCTTGGGCAAATAGTTTATTTGAAGACAATGCTGAATTTGGATATGGCATCAAACTAGGTTTAAAAATCAAACATAATAGATTGATTGAATTGTTAAACAAAGTAAAAGAAAGCAAGTTTAATGCCAAAACAATTGAATTAATAGATTCCTATCTAACAACAAAAGATGTAGATAGTCAAAGAACATTAAGAACACAAATACTTACAGAACTTAACAATCAAAAAAATATAGATAGTCAACTAGTAGAAGATATTAATACCCTACAAGACGCATTTATTAATCATAGTTTATGGATTATAGGTGGAGATGGTTGGGCATATGATATAGGCTATGGTGGATTGGATCATGTACTTGCAAGTGGCGAAAATGTTAACATACTTGTACTAGATACTGAAGTATATAGTAATACTGGTGGTCAAGCAAGTAAGTCTACCCCAACTGGTGCAGTAGCAAAGTTCGCGGCTGGTGGAAAGATGAGACCTAAAAAAGATCTAGGTTTAATAGCAAGTTGTTACAAAGACGTATATGTCGCTAAAGTAAGTATGGGTGCTGATATGAATCAATTTTTGAAAGCAGTAAGAGAAGCCGAAGCGTATGATGGTGTAAGTTTGATTATTGCTTATGCCCCATGCATTAACCACGGCATTAATATGTCAAATAGTCAACTTGAAGAAAAGAAAGCCGTAGAATGTGGATATTGGACATTATGGAGATACAATCCTGACTTGCTTAAAGAAGGTAAAAATCCATATATACTTGATAGTGGCGATCCTACAAAAGATTATATGGAATTCCTTAATGGCGAAAGCAGATACTTCTCATTAATGAAAAAGAGACCTGAAGTTGCTGAAAAGTTGTTTGAAAAATCTAAAGAAGATGCAACAATCAATCGTGCAACTATTAAAAAATTAAGTGAAGAATAAACTACAAAAAAGTTTAATTACAACTATGTAATTAAACTTTTTTTAACTTATCTATATATTTTTTTAAAAAATCATAAAAAACTATGCATAATTAATAATAAAGTACACACAATATAATTAGTAAAGAAAGTTAAATAACTTTTATCAATAATATTGTTAAATTTGTTGATAGTATGCTTTCCATAATAGGATTATGGATTGAAAGCCATAAGCATATTAATATTATAACTTCTTTACTTGATATAAAGAGAAAGATGTTTATTCGGTACTATTAGTTTAAACACTTTCTCTTTTTTTAATGTTTGAAAAATACTCTTCAAGTATATCAATAACTTTATTTAAGTCTTTTTCTACCACAATTTTATTTTTAATTTCGGTACAACCATGATATCCTTTTAGATACCATAAAATATGTTTTCGCATAGTTTTAACCACAAAAACTTCTGGATAATAACTACGAAGTATGGCAATATGTTCCTTAATATCAGCCAATTTATCGACATTGGGAGTTTTACCTAATAATTGAGCAAATATTTCGGGATTACCCAATGCTCCCCTAGCAATCATTACAGCATCAACACCTGTATCAAGCATAGCACGGTAAGATGATTGATCTACAACATCTCCATTGCCAATAACTGGTATATTAACTGCATTTTTAACTTGTCTTATAAGTTGATAATCGGCTTTACCAGAATAATATTGCTCTCTAGTCCTTGGGTGTATAGTAATTGCTTTTGCACCTGCACTTTCGCACATTTTTGCAAATTCTACAGCATTAATATTATTATCCCAACCTGCCCTAAATTTTACAGTAATAGGTTTTGAAGTAGCATTAACACAAGCAGTAATTATTTCACGTGCTAACCCAATATCCAACATTAATGCACTACCATCGCCATTTTTTACAATTTTCGGTGCTGGACAGCCCATATTAATGTCTATTATATCAAACTTTTCAAGATACTTACTTTTAACTATACTAGCCATAACTTTTGGGTCAGAACCAAATATTTGAGCCACTTTTATATGTTCACAATCTGCAGTTATAAGTAGATCTTGAGTGTTTTTATTGTTATATTTTAAGGCCTTTGCACTTACCATCTCACACACTGCATAATCAGCACCATATTTAATAGCAAGTGACCTAAAACCAACATCAGTAACACCAGCCATAGGCCCTAGTATTAAATTATTTTTTAATTCGATATTTCCTATTTTCATAACAATATTTTAGTATAAATAAGGCATAAAGTAAACCACTTTTATATGTCTAATATTGTAAAAAATAGTATCTATGTTTTTTCAACTAAAAAGCATAGATTGTTTAAATATTATAAAATTAAATTAAGATAATAATCACTAAAATATATTTATGACGGAATTGAGTATATAAAAAAAGTTTCATATAAAATGAAACTTCTTATTATTAAATGTTTATTAAATTAATAATTAATTACTTATTAACCGCTTCTTTAATTGACTTACTTGGTTTATAAGTAACAGCCTTGCATGCAGGAACTTTAACAACTTCCTTGCTTCTAGGATTGATACTTTCTCTTGCTGCTCTTGTCTTAACTACAAATTTACCAAAACCTGCTAGAGCAACTTCGTTACCTTTTGCCAAGTCAGCAATAACTGTATCAAACATAGTATCAACAACTGCATTAACTTCTTTTTGTGTTAAACCTGTCTTATCAGCAACAACTTTTACTAATTCAACTTTATTCATAAACATTTTCTCCTTTATGTTTTCTATGGATATTATACCATATATAGCAAAATAGTCAAAACAAAATTAACAAATTTTATATTTTTTAATCAAATAAAAAATACTTTATTTAGCCATTTTTTAATGATTAGCCGACCACATTTTTCAACTGTTTACCTGGCTTAAAACTTGGAACTTTGCTTGCTGGTAACATACTAACTTTTCTAGTTTGGGGATTATAACTTCTTCTTGCCATTCTATGCTTTACTTCAAATTTACCAAAACCAACAAGGTTAATATTGTCTCCATTCTTAAGTGATTTTTGAATTATTTGAGTTATAGCATTAAGGCAGTTGTTACAATCTTTTTGTGTCATTTTACTCTTTTTTGATATTTCTTTTACAAATTCAGTTTTATTCATAAAAATTCTCCTTTTTACTAATTATTGTACAAGTGTAGAATTTTTAAACAGTTATTAACATTATTTGTTATAAGATAAAAATATTAAATGTATTATAGTAACTTTTATAAATATTATAATTATCAATTTTTTACATATTTAGCATTAACAATTTTCTTACGCCTAAAATATTTTAATTCAGCATAATTAAAACTTCTAAACGCAAATATTAATGCAAAGTAAATTAATGTACCTACACCACCCGATATTAGCGTATACACAAAAACATTTAATCCGCTTAATAATATTTTTAAGAAATACATTGACACACCAGCAACTATAGCACTAGCAATGGGAGAAACAATAAGTTTTGTAAATGAATAATTAAGTTGAACATATAACTTGATATATTTTAAATTAATTAATGTAGCCATACTTAAAAATATTAAATTACTTATCGCTACACCAAAAATATTTAATTTGGGATTAGATACAAATAAAAATATAGATATTTCCCTAACAATTAATGAAATTATAAGGCTGATAAACGGAACAATAGGACGATTAATGCTTTGTAATATAGACGTAAATGTCTGCAAAAATGCATAATAAATAATAGACACCGAACTTATCATAAGCAGTTTATAAGCAAAAGTATACTCATCAATAACTATATCTGTAAGTCCTTTTTGATATAGAATAGATATAATATCTGGTGCAAAAATTAAAAATACAATAAAGAAAAATAAAGAAATAATCCATGTAATTTTAATAAAAAATGATGTTTTAAAGATTACTTCTTTTTCATTGTTTTGTGCGTACAAACCACTTAAGTTGGGTACTATTGCTGTTGCCAATGCTCCACAGAGTAGCACTGGAAGATTAATCAATGCACTAACTATACCATTACTTATGCCATATAAATTAGTTGCCTGTAAACTAGAAAATCCGGATTTAGTTAATATATTAATAATTAAAAAACTATCTAAAAAAGTAGTAATAGGTATCACTATTGCACTTAATGTCGCTGGATATGCATATGACACTATTTTTTTGAACGTTTGTGCATATGTTAAATTGGGCGTTTTTGGAGTTTCAATTTTATATACCACTTTTCTTTTGTATGATACATAATTAATCATTATAAATATAAATGCAAAAAATTCGGATATAGTCACACCCAAAATAGCACCAAAAACAGCAAATATTACACCTTTACGCATAAAATAATTGGCCAAAATTAAACCTGATACAAGTTTAACTGCTTGTTCAGCTATGTTATTAAGTAACGTAGGAACCATATTTTCTTGACCTTGAAAATACCCCCTAATTACCGAAATTAATGATGCGCATATAATTGATGGTGCAATAGCAATGTACCCTACTTTTGCATTAGCATTGCCTTGTAAAATAGCAATATTCTCACTAAAAGCAATTAATACACAAGTAAATATTACACTTAATGCAAAAACAAATATTAAAGATGTTTTGAAAATCATTAGTTCGTTGTGTTTGTTATTATTGATTCGTTCGGTACTTACAAGTCTAGATACAGCAATACTTGTACCAGAACTTATGAGAACAAGCAACAAACTATATAATGGAAAAACTAAATAGTATAATCCCATACCATTACTACCTAAAATATTGGTGAGTGGTATCTTGTATAATGCACCTACAAGTTTAGCAATTATCCCACCCAATGCAAGGACTAATGCTCCTACCAAAACCGATTGTCTTTTCATATTATTCCACTTGCTTTGCCATAAAGCATGCAATAGTTTGTAATGTCTTTACGTCCGCCATAGTATAATTAACACTTTCTATTGTATTAGTAAATGCCACAATCCCACCAACAATGTCCGAATTAGCCAATATTGGTACAATTATTTGACTATAATATGTATTATCATCATCTACAAACAAATCCAACATTTTTGCGCCATCTGAATGATTGTATAGATAACTTTTTCTATCTTCAAGTATTTCTTCCAATTGAGAACTTACTTGTCTATTAAGATAATTTTTAACTTTATGACTTGTCGCAATAACATTATCTTTATCCAGTACAATAATATTGTAACCCAATATATCTGATACTACATCACAAAATGTTTGTGCAAATTCGGTTATGTCTACAATAGGTGAATATTTGGTAAGTGTTAATTCACCAAATTTATTTATGTATATTTGAACTGGAGTTCCTTCTTTTAGTCTTAAACTTCTACGTATTTCCTTGGGAATAACAATCCTACCCAATTCATCTATTCTTCTCACAATCCCCGTGTCTTTCATTATAATCCCCCACTTAAAGAATATATTGTATACCAATATTATTTGAAATATCGCAATTAATATACAAAAAAAGCACTTAAATATAAGTGCTTTTTTATAATTTAATTGTTTAAACTAAAACACAATTATTCTTTTGTGATCTTTTTAGTTGTAGGCTTTTTAGCAGTAGTTTTCTTTGCAGTTTTAGGTTTTTCTTCAACCTTTTCTTCTGCTTTTTCTTCAACCACTTCTTCTTTTGGCTCTGCTTCAACTTCTGTGTTTTCTTTTACTTCTTCTACTTTAGGTTCAGTTGTTTCTACAACTTTTTCTGTAGATTCAGTTGTTTCAGCATTTACAGTTTTTTCAGTTTTTAATTGATAATCACTATAATCTACTTTACTTACTACTTCTTCATAGAACATACAGTTAGCAGAATAGAAATACATAGTAATAATTGCAAATAATATAATAACTGCAAGAACTAATACAATAGTTAATACAACACCTAAAGCAAGATGTGATGCATATAGTCCACTAATAAATAATGCACATATTGCAGCAACTGCAGCAACTAAAACATAGAACAAATAGAATACAACTTTATATGCAAATAATGCAGTCTTGTTACCATTCATCTGTCTAGCAGTAACATTAAGTGTATCAGTAACATTACTGATTCTCTCTTCGTTAAGTACAAATAAACTCATTGAATAATAACCAATCATTAACACGCCCGGAACAATGAACAATACTAATCCTAGTAATGTACCTACCGCCATAATGATACCTAGCATAATTGCAGGGAAATATTCTGGTTGAACGAAAAGAACTTTAAAACTTGGATTATTACCCTTTAATGTTTGTTGCATAAAGTTAAGATAACCTAATGTTAAATAGCCAAATAATGCAACTGAAATTGCCCAACCAGCATAAGGAATCAAACAGAATAAAACTAGTGGTGCAATATAAATTAATGAAGCAAGGAATACTCTTCCCCATGCACCTTTTAATTTTGATGCTGAAATCCTAATTAGGTCAAGCCCATTTTTGCTTTGATTTTCCATAAAATAGACCCCCATTTATTATTATAATTATTATATAACAATTACAAAAATATTCAAACTATTTTTAGTATTATAAAGCAATTTATAGTTAAGATGTGGCGATTTACCACATCTTAACCAAAATGCTTATGTATTTTATTACAAATTTAACTATTATATGTTAACGTGAAAGTTACAGTTGTAACATAGTTAGGATCACTAGTTCCAGTATAAACATAGCCATTTTCTGCTTTGTAATAAACATGGGCTTTGAAACTAATCAAATGTAAATCATGAACTAAACTATTAAATCCAGAAATATCACAAGAAATTGTTGAGATAAATCCGGCATTAGTTTGAATTTCACTAAATACTATAGTATTTTCTACATCAGTAGTACTTGTATCTTTATCTGCATACAAGCCATCTGATATAGGCTTAAATACAATATTTGTATTGCCAGTAACGGTTATTCTATCATCACCAGTTAGGTTAATTGTAAATTTATTGTCTACAACATTAGCAGAATAACTATCTTTAATATTGCTTACACCAGCATTCTTTACTAGTTTTACACTAAATTCTCTAATTAATGTATAACTAATAGCAGGATCTGTTTTTGATATAACAACAAGTTTAGCGGTATAATCCAAAATTATATCATTAAGTACTTGATTACCCTTAACAACATATTTATATGTTGAAGAATCAATGCTATAGTATTGACTTTCAACCGCACCTATAGTTCTTAAATCAATTATGTCATTAGAATATGAGCCATTATTTTTCATATCCTTATTAACCATAATCACATATAGTGGGTCTTCTACAGAACTTTCTGTCTGCAATCTAGAATATTCTTCATAGCCCATTACTGTACTATCAGAAAGTACCACATATGAAGGGTCTATTATAGTCGAATCATTTTGTTTTAATTCACTATATTTAACATAAGTTAATGCAAAACTTTCTTCATATTTTAGTACTGTTCCATTGTTAAGAACAACACCTTCTAGTTGTATATCAACACCATCTTTTGTTAATTTAATATATTTTGAATAGTCAATTCCAGAATTATTTTCGTATAAATATAGTTTAGTATTATATTCACTACTACTAAACGCGTTAGTAAATAGCAAGTTATCCATAGTTGTATCGCCAAAATTGTTGGTTAAGTTAACACTAATAACACTACTAGAAGTATTTGGATTGTACGATACTTTATTTTCATATAATCCAAATTCAGGATCATATGACGAAGTTAATACAGTCCCTTCTGAAGATATTGCTTTTGTAGATTCTTCTAATTGCCAATTATCAGAATCCTTTCCAACAATAACTTTGATATTAAATGCAGTAGTAATACTTCTATATAATTGTTTACAATCAGGTACAATTTTTACAACAAATCTATAACTACCAGTATTATATTGAGCAGATTGAATCCATTGATTTACAATTGCTTTTTCTTCTTCACTAATATTTGTTGAAACATCAGAAGAAGATACACTTTCAACTGTAATATTGGCATTATCAACTTGTATAGGAGTAGTAAGTGAAGCATTTTTATCTACAAAGAACACTTCCATAACATTATCTGTTATTGTTGCTCTAACCGAAAGAATAATAGGAACAAGTTTAATAGTATAGTTTTGAGTAATAGAACCTACTGACACTCTTAAAGTAAATTCATACTTACTAGCATCATAAGTTTCAAGAGCATAACATGGGTCAATAATTAATTTACCTTCTTTTATTGATACATATTTACTTGATGTTAACAATTCATATTGAAGTTGTACACCGTCAAGTATGTAATAATAATAAATGTCGTTGCCCTTTTGAATAGAAATTACATTCTTATCATTTAAATATTCAGCCTTATTTAATGATTGTGAATCATCTCTCATAGTTCCTAATTGATATCCATAAGTAAACAATCCATCATATGAAGTTGAACTAGTTTTAGTAAAATCTAGTACAATTTGATTATTGGCTGTATCATAAACAATACCATTATTGTTAGTTACATCAAAACCTTTTGGAGTAACTATAATAGTACCGCCATTACCTATCGCAAAGTTCTTTTGGTCTGTATTAGGAATATAGTAGTTACCAGAGAATTGGTATCTAATATAAACAACTTGAGAAGCATTTACACCCGGTAATTTAACTGTTATTTTTGCAAGTAATGTATTATTATTAGAGATTGTTGGTGGTATGAAATAAATAGTACTATTATCATCACTTAAGTAATAATAATTGCTTGCATTTTCTACAGATTTGAAGTTGTTATATTCAACTTGACCATTCTTGGTATCACCTAAAGAAATCTCTACAGTGTATTGAATACCTTTAACAAGTTGAGGTTTTAGTAATGTGTTACTAGTAATCCAATCTTTTGTATTACCCATATCACTACCATTGCCAGTAAAGTATCCTAGGTTAAATAGGTCAATAATTTTAACTCCATTAGGAGCAGTTAGTCCATTACCAAAATTACCTATATCACTAACATTTTTAATGTTATCAATATTAAAACTTGAACCTGAACTAATATTATCGGTATTAAATAATTGTGCAAAATATTCAGTTAAATCAATTGAATTTTCTGGTTTGTTTGGTGTTGGAGTACTACCATTTACATTATATTCAATAGAAGATAATCCAGGTAAAATTTTGATTTTAATCTTGTTATTTGGATTATAATAATCAACACCTTCATACAGTCTATTATTACTATCTTCCATATTAACTAATCCGCTACGTTTACCTGTTAAGTCATAGTAATAAGGAATTTCTATTGTTGTGGCTTCTGGCACACTTTTTAGAATTATACAATCAATTGTACCAGCACTAGTAACAATAGATTGATATTGATAATATAACTCTTCTTCTCCGCCTGCTTTAGTATTTAATAATACATTAGCCATATTGCTATAACTTCCACTAGCATTGGTTTGTTGACCTTGTGACAAAGCAGTATATCCATTTTCGATTAACTTTAATCCACTTGTAGTATCTATTTCTATTACCGAACCAGCATATGCTGTAAATTCATTTACTACAGTGTTATTATTATCATACTTAAATCCATCATTAGAAATATTAGGATTAATAACTAAATTAATAATTTCTTCATATGGATCAGCACTATCATTTCCCCAATCAGCATAATAATTAGCGAATATCTTTGTAGATTGGTTAATTGCTTTTACAGTTACGTTAAATTGTCCTTTATCAACGTTAGTAGTAATAATTTCACTATTTTGTTTTGTATTACTTGAGTTAAGTTCATATGCATAGCCACGTACAGTAACATGCTTACTTCCTGTATCACTATAATTAAGTGCAGTACCACTATAATCTGTAGGATCAATAATTTTATCACCTTCTCTACCATAGCCATTTAATGTTATGGTTCGATAGCCAATAGTATTTTCTTGAGCAGATGCAGAAGTCAAATTGTATGCACTACCACCCTTACCCAAATAGTTACTATGTAAATCAATATCAGGAACTAAATTAATAGTATAAGTATAATAATAATTTTCGCCATTATAAGATTTTCTTACATAGAATGTTAATTTATATACCGAACCTACATTATTAGATTTTAATGTTACACTATCATTTGTAGTATCAAAAATTAAATTTAATTTTCTACTTTTATTAACATACCTATATAATTTTGTATCAGAATCCTGTTCGTAAAGTACGGTATTAATGTCAATGTTATATGTACTATAACTATCAGTTTTTGGATCATCAATACTATAAGTTTTTGCTACTGTTTTTACTTCATTGCCATCTAATACTTTTTCAGAATAAGCAATTTCTTTAATACCAACTTTAATGTCTGACATATTCTCGTTCGCTAATTGTAGCCATGCAGAACTATCAGAGTGACTTAAAATTGTTGTTTCATTGCCAGAAACGATACGATCAACATTTTCATTAACAGTAATCCTTAAGTCAGGGAATACTTTAATTTTTAATGTACTATAACTTTCTCCACTAACATGTTGGTTTGTCCATATTCTAAATGAAACTAGAACACCTTTTTCTTCACTGGTATCATCAAATTTAACATTCAATTGATTGCCTGTATTATAGATTATCTCATTATTAGAAGAAACTCTATAACTGCTTCTATTATCTAAAACAGTCAATCCTAAATTATCAGTATTGTTATATTTGAATACATATTTAAGTCCATCAATGTTATCGTCACTTAAACTTACATAGTCTAATAAATTGTAAGTATTATTACCATATACTTCAATCACTTCACTAGGAGTATTAACTGATACAGTTGGTAAGTTTTTATAAATTTCAAAATTATAATCAATATATGCACCATTAAATAATGTTGCTCTAACAACTAAAGAATCAGTTGTTTTTTCTGGTGCTTTTGTTATTACTAATGTTCTATTGTTTTCAATAGTACCAAATTCAGAGCCTGTAATAATACTAAAGGTAATATATTTTCCATTAGTTATATCAACTAACTTTGTAATATCCAAGTCTTCGTTATTTTCGTCTTTATATGTTAATTGATATTGTGTAGAACTTCCGTCTACTTTAGTAATTGTAACTAATGAATTTCCAATATATGTTTGGATTCTGTTATTGTCATTAATATAGTTACTTAATAAATCCACTCTAGAATTATTCATTACTTTTTCAGAAGAATCTACTAATGGATAATTAGTTACTAATTTATAGTTAGGTTTAAGAATAAACGCATATTCATATGGAGCATTAACTGGGTTAATCTCGGTATCAATTAATAACTTATATCTTACATCGTCATTAACCGAATTCTTTATTCTTAATACCAACTTTTGTAATGAACCATCTTTATTCTTTGTAATTATAATCTCACAATTATCATCATCGGTTACAGAGAAATATCCATCGCCATCATATCTTGTTAAAACATATTGATTAAACAATTGTCCCAATAGTTCGTTATTATCAACACCACGCAATGAGATTATATTATCTAATGGAGAAGTACTATCAAACAAAGTTATATCATAATTACCTAATTCAATTATGCCATCATAGCCACTCTCGCCGATTTTTCTATCACAATTGTAATTCTGGAAATACTGTATTTTACTTTCTTCATTAAAATACTCATTTTCATAAGCGTTAATATGATATTCTACACTAGCACTTACATTAACATATATAGTACTACTATTTTTATCTCCAGCAATATAGTCATCAGATGCTACACTGTTGAATTTAACTACAATAGGTATATTTAAGTTGCTAGAAATACTACGAGTACGCATAATACCACTCTTTATAGCAGTATCAGCATCTCCTGGGAACAATGCTGTATAGTTTTTATCATCAGTAGGATAATCATATTGCATTGTTACTAATTTACCAATTACTTTAACAGTATCTTCTATAGATAAGGTTTCATTGGTTGTTTTATTTTTAATCTTAATGAAACTATCTACTATATTACCATTACCACCACTAAATTTAGTTTCATCTTGATATGTTTCATTTTTAAAGAAATTATAATCCAAACCAGATGATAATTTTAATGGAGTAGAAGTTTTATCTTTAATAGCAGTATTAAGAGTTAATTCATAACCTGGTTCTACCACCATAGCAATAACTGTATTATCTATTTTTTCTATAACTTCTTCTTTATATCTTAAAATGATTTGTTCATTACCATCTGAATCAGTGGTTTTTACTTCATAAGGTATATAATATTTCAATTTCAAATTTACAGGTTTGCTATTTAATACTTCCCTTGGTTTAATTTCTGTAGTTAATTTAACAGTTTTTGGATAAGTAGTAGTATCATTTTCATCGTGTGTAAACTCGTTAGGGTCATATACATTAATGGTTTCTACGTCATCAACCAACATATCTGCAAATCCACTAGTAGAAGCATCTATTTCAAAACTTGTTTTTAAGTCAATAGTTTCTTTTGTAACAGTACCATCGCCATTATCTGTTTGTTTTGCTTGTTTAACTGTAATAATTTTACTTAAATCTATCACACCTTCATGTTCACTTGTAGTAGATGTTACTATATTACCAGCAGGTTTATCAATAGTTACCGAACTCTTTACATTAATATAATAGAATCCTTGAGTGTCGCCAAATGGAGAAGTAATAGTAATCTTAACTCTAGTATCTGCGGTTAAGTACGATGCTTGTACTCTTAATTTACCATTAATAGTTTGAGTCTTTTTAGCACTTAATAAATTACCATCTGCACCTATAAATGATAGTGCATTAACATTATCAATTTCGTATGTACAATATGCTTGAATTTCATCATAACCTGCCAATGTAGCAGTGATTCGCTTTGTAGTAGTAATATTATTAGGAGCATTAGCAGTTTCATAGGTTTTAGCAATATCATTGTAAATATAATAATTGCTATTATTACCATCTTTTAGTTTGAATTCTTCAAATAAATCAATTGGTGTACCAGCAGTTAATTCTTGAATATTTTCATTGTTACTATTGTTAAGTACATAACCTTTAGTGCTTTCATTGATATTTACTTCAGAATAAGAACTAAATACAACATCATTTTGATATAGAACTATTACGGTAGAAAGTGTATGTTTATATATAAAACCAGAATTGGTTTTGTATACACCAAGAGTACAAGTTGCTCTTAATTTAACACCATCTTTAGTACCTTTAATAGGTTTTAATACACCCGCAATTAAAGTTCCGTCATTAACTGACGAATTGGTTACAACATCCAAATAATCAGTTGGTTTATCCGTAGGACTAGGTGGATTACCTTCAAAGTCCACTGTCCAATTAATAGAAATCAATTCTGTATCAAGAGATCGTTTATCTGTAAATGGTTTTAAATAATTTTGGATATATTCAGCATTTCTATAAGCCTTATCAATTTTTGCATTAAATTGATTATCGTCAACACCTTTTTGTATATCAAAATCATAGTTAACATTAATATAGAATTGATTATCTGAATATCTTCCATTTTCGAATTGTTCTTTCCATATAATAGTATGTGACTGACCACCCACTTCTAGTGATCCTACTCTAGGAGCAATCTTGTGTTCTGGAGTATTAACTTCAGTTTCTAGCACGAATGAATCAATTGCAGCGTAGTTAACTATCATATTTACTGAAGAACGGCTTGAGTTGAATACAGAAGTAAGTTCGCTATTAGAACTAGCAATTGCTTTTAAGTCAAAGCCGACTGGAGTATAGTTGGCAGGAGCAGATTTATTAACTTTAGCAGTAACCCCCAAGTCAAACCATACTTTTTCTTCCATATAACTAATTTTTAAACTAATATCTGTAGAATTAGCCACAAATGAATTAGGAGTAATTTGTAATCCAGATTGAGCAAGTTTCATGGCTTCGGTTAAATTGGTTTTATAATCAATAACAGTACCATTAACATAATTCTTATTACCAGCATCAAAAGTTCCGCTAGTATTTAAGTAGAATGGTGTAGCAACCATCTTATACTCTTCACCTGCTAACAATTGAATAGTGTCAGTAGTAGAAGCATCGCCTGTATCACTTACGTTACGCAATGTATATTGTTCTTCGCCATCTATTGTGTTAACAGTATAGAAATTTAGTTTTTCTAGATGAGTATAAATATTGATTGATATTTTGTTGGATTGTGCGGCTATTTGATATACTCCGTTATAGCCTTCTTCCCCTTCACTAACACCATTAACATCAATAGGTCTGCCTAAATAGTCTGTTTTGACAACAGCGGCAAACACTTCAAGTGAATCCCCATTAGTACTGTTAATCGCTTCTAGTGTACATTTTCCGCCAACATAATAATCTATCTCGTAAGCATTAATCTTGGTAGTATTATATGGCATTTGTTTTAGAATTGGAGTACCGCCATCAGCACAAAGTTTAACTTTAAAGAAACTGGTATCTGTAGCACCATCTTTAGTTTTTGCACTAGTATCTGTAACAAAGAACTTAACTAAAGTATATGTAGGAGTTTTTCCATCAGGTCCTGTTAACTCGTATCTTGTAGAATCTAACTCTTGTCTATAACTACGTCCGCCAACATTAGTGGTATTAGTAATCATAGTAGTATCAAGAGCATTTTGTGGATTGGTTTGAGAAGTAAACAATCTTAAATCTGAAACAATAACTTCAGTTGCTTCTACACCAATATCTACAAATTTATCGCCTGGTGTATAATAATCTAATTCAGTTTTTACTTTTGACGAAGGTATATAGAAACGTAATCTATAATTACCTTTTAATCTATCTTCATTAGAAATAGGATTAATACATCTTATTTTCCATACTGGATTATCTATAGATGTAGGATTTTCAATTTCAAATATATTAGATAAATCAAAATCAAAAGTACTTGTACTTGTTTCACTCTTATTCTTGATAGGTAAAATACGAATTTCGTTAAGTCTATATTTTAAATTTTCTGGTGTGAAATCTTCTTGATTGGTAGGAATTAATGATAATCCAAAAGTACTCTGTAATTCATTTACATTATATTGATTCAAATCACCATGTGGTTCAAATTCAACTTTTGAAGTAACTGTCGACTTAACTTCTTTAATATCTATCTCTTCAATATTGAAAATAGATTTACTTTCAACATACATATAGAAGTATGCAGCATTCTTTTGTGCACTAATTGTATCATTAATCTTGATATAATTTTCTCCAGCCGAATTAGTCTGTGTAATTGCGGTAATGAACGCTGCACCATTTTCATACTCTAATGTGCCATTAATAGTATTATAGTAAGGACGAGTATCTGCTTTAATATAATCTTGATATTCTGAAATATAATTGCTTAAATCAGTATAATACTCTTCACGTTTAAAATTGTTTTCAGCATCATAATATTTTGTATCATTTTCATCTACGTACTCATCTTGCATTGAGTATGTACGTAATGCTTTAGCAGAAATTATTACTGGTGCTCTAGCACTTGTTACTGCTTTGGCTGTATATTCAATAAATTTATGTTTGCTTAATCTTTTACCATGGCAAGTAGAACCTAAATAATTACCATTGGCATCTTTGAATGGTCCTTTGTGTCCGTGTGCAATGTAATCCGGACAATAGAATTCTTCTTTTGGAGTGCCTGCAGTTAATATCTGTAAAGCATTAGGGTCTCCACTTTTTATGGTTATGTCTTTATAAGATTCTAACAAACTAGTTTCATTACCAGTGTTAGGATTTAATGCTAAATTAGGATTGGTAAATACATATAACCCAAAACTATTAGAACCAGCATTAATCAATTTTTCTTCATCAGCACCATCATAGTCAGATGCAAGTACTAATCCATTGTTAGGAATAGGAACATCAACTAAAATCTTCAAGTTAGTGGACGAAACAACAAGTTGTGTTTTTGCTTGGATAACAACTTCACCGCCAATATTATTGCCATTGGCATCTTTTTTAAGTTTAATAGTAAATGGTTCACCAGCCTTAACTGTGCTAGGAATTTCAACTATATTGCTACCATCTGCATAAACCAATTTAAGTTCGACATCTAACTGATTGGCGTTGGCAGGCAAAAAGTTAATGGTTGTAGTATAATCATCAACCACTCTGACTTTATCAGTTTCCCAAGAAAGTGCGGTAATATTAATTTTTTTATTACTGAACACACCAGTAATAGCCGCTATACCCGCAGCGACACCTATTAAGGCAATCAAACTACCGAGTACAATACCAATAATTTTTAATGCTTTTTTCATTTGTTTCTCCACTTATTTATTAAACAAACTAAAGTAAATTATTATTTAATTTAATATGTGCTACTAACAGAATATTATTAATAGCACAACCAAATTTTTCGGTTATCAAATATCTAACTATATCTATATACTTGTAATAGACCATCATAAATCAACTAAAAGCGAGCGTAGCAATATTTTCGGATAACTGATGGCTATCAAATTTAAGTATGGCATTTCGGAACGAAATGCTGTGTCCGTATGGACACAATAGACGTAGTCATAACTTTTTAATCACTTAAATTATATTATCTGAAGTTGTCGGCAAGCAGTCCGAAGGAATATTTGCCAGCAACTGATGTTTATTCAAACTATGATGCCACGAGTTATCGTGGAATTGCAATTTGCAATTTGATTTATGAACATAGTGAATAAAGCAACATCATATTGTTTATACCAAAGAAGTTTATACAAGCGACACGCAGTGTCATTTGATATAAACTGACGCAGAATCAAATTTAAGTATGGATTTAAAGATGATACACTAATAAATATATCCTTTTTTGACATCTTCTTAAATTATATTGCCGGAAGTTAGACGAAAGCAGTGCGTAGCAATATTTTCGGATAACTGATGGCTATCAAATTTAAGTATGGCATTTCGGAACGAAATGCTGTGTCCGTATGGACACAATAGACGTAGTCTATCATACTTAAATTATACTTTTCTCCATAATAATTGTCAAACTTAAAACATAATATATAGCCATATATAAAAGTTTTTGTAATAAGATAATATATATAATATTTATCACAATTTACATATAAAAATAGTTTAGAAAAAAACCAAAAAATAAAAAAAGTTTTAAAGCAAATATTTTACTTTAAAACTTTAACAAATTTATCTAGTTTTTTCTAATCTATTATATTTTTCCATTAAGATTTTATTTTCGATTTTCTTTTGATTGATAATTTTTTGAGACTCTTCATCTATTTCCATTTTTGGAACTATCATCTCATAAAATTCTGGTCCTTTTTTAGAAAATTCAAAAAGTATACGACTTACAATACCAAAAGAAATACCGCTATGATCCTGACTACAGAAAATTTTCTTTGCTTCTTTAAAATCTGGATTACTATCTAAAGATTCCATAATTTTTAAAGCATCTTCAAGGTCTTGTCCATGATACATTCCTTTCGCTCTTGCTTCTACACATTTTGCCCAATCTTTTTGTCTTTCAGGATAAATAATCTTATTACCACGTTCAATCCATTGTGGTATTTTATCCAAAGCATCTTTATTCTCTTTTTCTCTTTCTTGTATCATTTCTTCAACTTGTTTATCATATTCTGCTTTAGTACAACCCATTACTGCTTGATAAGCAGAATCCATTGTTACTGTTTCAGAATCCAACTTTTGTCCATTAAACTCACAAGTTGCTTTAATTCCTTTAGCACGTAAATCTATTAAACATTCTACAGTTTCATCTAATGTGTGCTTTGGTTTAATTTGTCCTAAATCCATAAATATTTATCCTCCACCAATTATATTAATTATAAATATTATAGCATACATTATATGGAATTTCAATACATTAATTTTTTCAATATAAACAATTATTATATTAATTGTTAAATAATTATTCTCCAGTTGTATATTGTAAATCTAAAGTATTATCATAATTAATTTTTGATTTTTCATCATCAGATACTATCCCTTTACAACAATAAATACCTATAACACTATAATTAATATCACCAAATAAATTAATATTTTTAATAGTAATATTGTCAATAATTGTGCCATAGTTTCTGTACATAATGCCACCAACTTCCAACTTATTGACATTAACTTCACTATCTTTAGTAATATTAATATCTAAATCAATATTAGAAATCGTAGAGTCTTTTCTTCCAGAATATACAATTCCACCAATATGTTGTCTACTTTGACAACAAGTTAGATTCAAAGTAATATCTACGTCGTTTGTAATCTTATTATTATCAAAAACTATACCAGCAAACTTATTAAATCCGCTAGATATAAGCGTACCTGTAATATTGCTTATAGTATTATTATTGGTAGACGCAATTGATGAAAAACAAATTTTAAAATTATCAGATTTATTATTAAAGATTATTTCTGTATTATTAAATGTTACATTTTTAATATTACCATTATTAGTTATACATAATAATGAAGAATTATATCCCGTATTAATATCTTCCAAAAGTACCGTCATATTGTAATTATCAAATATAACATTATCTATTGTTCCATAGTTATCATTTACTATTAATGTAAAATCATTATTGGCATATGTATTTTCAGTAATTGATGTACTTCCCGATATCATCATATTTTTCACAACTGCATTAATACCTAATTTATTAAAAATAGTACGTTTAAGATTAATTAATTTTTTATTATTAAAATCAATTTCACCATTATAATTATCTACAAGATAATCATTGGTTACATTATTAAAATCCAAATCTGCAGTGACAATATAATTTTTATCAGGTTCAATATTGATTAAATCATTAACAGAAGAAATTGAATAAATTTCTTTATATTCTACAGTATATACTACACTATCAAGTATTTTATCATTACATATAGCACTGATGGTAACATTACCACAGCCTACAAAATTAACTACACTATCTTGTACATATGCGATTTCTGTATTACTACTAACAATTGTAAATGTATCTGTACATTTATATTGATCATATTTAAGAGTTATCTTATAATCAAGTAATATATTAGATATAAAGAAATAATTAATTGTAGCATCTTCATTTAAAAAGTCAAAATCAACTATTGGATTAGTCACAACAATGTTCACAACATATGTGATAGACATATCACAATATTGTACTTTGATAGTATATTTACCTAGTGAATCAAATATATATTTAGAATTGTTAACAATTGCTTTATCATTAACAAATATAATAGTTTCGTAGTCATTTAATTCAATTTGATTGCTGAATACACTACCTGTTAAATAAATACTTGAATTTAATTCACAAGTTAACTCTTGATTATCTGATACTATTTTATCATCAAAATATGCGCAGATGTGAGTAGGAACATACTTAACATTAACTGTTAAATTCTTGATAACTTCACCACATTTTAAACTAATTATTGCAATACCCTTGCATTTAGCAATGATTGTGTTATCAGTAATTTCTATTATGTCACTATCGCAAACAATTTCTACATTCTTATCTATTGCATAGATAGGCTCAACATCATAATTAAGTTGATACGTATCTAATCCTTTATCCCCATTGATATATAGGTCAATGGTTTCATTATCAACATTAATTGAAGATACCTTAATTGGTTCGACATTAATTTTATATGAAATACTATAGTTTGTAATATCATTACTTACTATATTTAATGTACTAATACCCAATTTCTTTGCATATAGTTTATTTTCTTTTACTTCTACACTATCGCCAACAATAGTATATTTAAGGCAATTAGGTTTAACATCAACACCTTTATGACTTAAATTAATATCGGCATATACCAACTCATTTTCGCTGATATCAAGATTATAATAATCTTCTGATGGCAAATATAAAGTATAGACATTATCTTTTGGTAATAATTCCTGTTCATTAAACAATGAAAAATTAATACCTGTTATTGTATTATAGACATTGACAGTAAAATCACTAGTTGCATTTTTATTAGAAATATCACAGATATTATTATAAGTAGCAGTAATATTATAATTACCAGTTGTATTAAAAGTAATTTCAAATTTATTATCACTAATATATTTATAATTGCAATTATTAAATGTAATCAATGAATAATCATTTAATGAAGTATTTATTGTAGCGATATATGTTGTTTTTGTATAATATTCTTCACAATTATTGTTATCTAGGCTTAACTCAAAATCTATTGTATTAATAGGTTCTTTTACTATTACATTAATTGATTTTGTTAATTCGCCTGTTTTGGATAACACTTTTATAGTAACATTACATTCGCCTGATTTAATTGCAGTAAAAGTGCCATCAACAATAGAAAGTGTATCGTTAGATATAGTTATATCTCTAGATAAATTATAATCACTCGGAACAACATCATAAGTAAAATTGCCAGTATCGCCTACAAACATAGTTACACTATCATTAACTTTAAAATTATTAAATTTAATATTAGTAATATCTTCAGCATAATGATTATCAACTACTGTAACTGAAAAACTTTTACTAATATGCACGTGGTCAGCAGTTGATACTTCTACACTAACAGTATCTTGGCCTACTTTTATAGGTACAATTTCGCCAGTTATATAGTTATATTCAACACAATCATTAACACTTGTAACAGTAATGTCACAATTATAATCCAAAGGTAATATAGTTAGATTATTGTAAGCATTTTCTTTTAAATCTACAATAATATTATCTTTAACAAAACTTAAATCTGTAGCAAATATTGGCTTTACACTTACTGTAAAAGTTGTGGTTGTAGTTTTAAATGTATTATTACCAATCATAATAGATGCGGTTAATTTGAACGAACCTGTTTTATTAAATACAATCTTATCATTAATTATTGTCGCAACACTAGTATCATCTATACTATATGTTGGTCGAACAGTGGCATTACTTGGCAACACTGTAATATTAATATTATTAAGTGCTATTTCTTCGCCAACGAAATAATTATGCTTATCATTATCAAATTTAATATCACTAGCATAAACGATATTTGATTCAGCCAAGGCAAGTCCTGACGAATTATCTCCTTTGTTAGATGAACCACAACCGGTCAAAAGAAATATTGCACAAACTATAAATAAATATTTAAAATATCTCATTTTCCTATTAATAAGTCTATTAGTACAATAGAATTATTATTTATCCCCTATTTTATTTCGCAAAAAAAGGAGTAAGAAAAGCATCTTACCCCTTCTTATAATTTAATTCTTTGTAATAATATTTTAAAAGTATATTTAAGATATTAAACCAATTCAACAATAGCCATTAAAGCATTGTCACCATTACGTGTTCCAAGTTTAATAACTCTTGTATAACCACCACCATTGCCTAATTCTTCTTTACGTTTAGCATATTTTGGAGCATAAACGTTGAAGATCTTTTCAATAAGTGGATTCTTGATATCTTGTGTACGAGCAACGAATGCACTCTTTGATTCTTTAGGTGCTCTAACTTCTTGGATATCAGTTAATTTAGCCATAATTCTTCTGCGAGCAGCAAGTTTTTTAGGGCCATCATTGATTACTTCACGATTAGAAGTAACACCCTTATCATTAACAACTTTTTTAGTTGTCTTAACAGTATCTTCATAACTGTTGATTGCAGAAGTTAAAATCTTTTCAGCATAAGATTGAACATCTTTGGCTTTTTCAAATGTAGTTTCAATTCTACCATACCAAAGAAGATTAGTTGCCAAATTCTTTAATAATGCTGTACGTTGATCAGTAGGTCTTTGTAACTTTCTCATATTTCCTCCTATTCTTCATCATTTCGTAAAGATAGTCCGTAACTTTGTAATTTTTCGGCTACCTCTTCTAGTGAACGTTTTCCTAAGTTTTTAACTTTTGCAAGATCACTTTCAGACTTTTTAGTTAAGTCTTCAACTGTGCAAATACCTGCACGTTTTAAACAGTTATAACTTCTTACGGAAAGGTCCATATCTTCTATAGTCATTTCTAATACTTTTGTTTGCTTGTCTTCTTCACGACTAACCAATGTTTCCATTTGAGCCATAGAATCTACAAGTTCTACAAATAGTCCAATATGATCATTAACAAGTTTAGCAGAAAGTGAAATAACTTCTCTTGCAGTTAAAGTTCCGTTAGTTTCAACTTCAATTGTTAATTTATCATAGTCTATATTTTGTCCTACACGTGTATTATTAACGTAGTAGTTAACCTTTTTAATAGGTGTAAAGATACTATCAACTGCGATATATCCAATTGGAGCATCTTCAACTTTGTTTTGGTCAGCAGGAACATATCCTCTGCCACGTCCAATGAATACTTCCATTTCGAATTTAGCACCATTGTCTAGAGTAGCAATGTGTAAATCTGGGTTAAGTATTTCTACTTGGTCATTTGGTTCAAAATCTGCGGCGGTAACTTCGCCAGCACCATATTTGTTTATACGTAATACTGTCTTAAAATCTAGACTTGTGTCAGTAGTTTTTACTGCTAATTGTTTAATATTAAGAACGATATCAACTACATCTTCCATAACACCTTTGATGCTTGAAAATTCATGTTGTACACCATTAATTTTAATACCAACTGCAGCAGCACCTGGTAAAGCAGAAAGAAGAACTCTTCTTAAGCAGTTACCTAAAGTGATACCAAAACCACGATCTAGTGGTTCAACAATAAAACGTGCAAAACATCCGTTATTGGTTTCTTCACAAGTAATTTTTGGCTTTTCGATTTCTATCATACGAAAATTTCCTCACTTTGATTATTTTTAATTTAAAAAACAGTTGTGTCAAACATTTAATTAATGGATTATTTAGAGTACAACTCAATAATTAAGTGTTCTTGAACGTTCAAGTCAATATCATCTCTTTGTGGTAAAGCGTTAATCTTACCAGTTAGTTTTGTATTATCAAATTCTAACCATTTTGGCATAACAACTTTAACATCTTTAAGTTCTTTGAACATTGCTAATTCACGTTTGTTTTCTTTAATTGCAATAACGTCGTCAACATTTACTAGATATGAAGGTATATTAACATTCTTACCATTAACAGTAATGTGACCATGGTTAACGATTTGACGGCTTTCAGCACGTGAAGCACCGATACCCATTCTGTATACTACATTGTCTAATCTACGTTCTAGTAAAGAAAGCATATTTTCACCAACTTTACCACGCATAGTAGATGCTTTATCATAATATCCACGGAATTGTTTTTCTTGTAAACCGTAAGCACGTTTAACTTTTTGTTTTTCTCTTAATTGTAAACCATATTCAGTTAATTTCTTTCTAGCAGCACCGTGTACACCTGGTACATTAGGTCTGCGTTCAAATGAACATTTTTTAGTTAAGCAACGTTCACCCTTTAAAAATAGTTTACAGCCTTCTCTACGACAAATTTTGCAATCTGCACCTGTATATTTTGCCATAAATAATTTCTCTCCTTAATTTTATTAATTTAAAATTTAATTCTAACTTATAGAATGTATCGTTAATATGTATTATCGACTATACTCTTCTACGTTTAGGTGGACGACATCCATTATGTGGAATAGGTGAAACGTCCTTAATTGAAGTAACTTCTAGACCAGCAGCCTGTAATGCTCTGATAGCGGTTTCACGGCCATTACCTGGTCCTTTAACAAATACTTCAACACTGTTAAGACCTTGGTCTTTAGCAGCCTTTGCAGCATTTTCACTTGCTTGTTGAGCAGCATATGGTGTGCTCTTTCTTGATCCACTTAATCCTAGGGAACCAGCGCTACACCAAGATACTGTATTACCAGCATCATCAGTAATTGTAATGATTGTGTTATTGAAAGATGCTTGGATATGTGCTTGACCTTTATTTAAGTTTTTAGTAACTTTTCTTTTTTTAGTTGTTTTCTTATTAACAGCAGCCATTATTTATCTCCTTTACTTTTTAGTAGCGGTTTTGCCCTTAGAAACAGTTTTCTTTGGACCTTTTCTGGTTCTAGCGTTTTGTTTTGTGTTTTGACCACGAACAGGTAATCCTTTTCTATGTCTAACACCACGATAGCAACCAATTTCTTGTAAACGTTTGATGTTTAATGAAACTTCACGTTGTAAATCGCCTTCAACTTGGCAATTCTTTTCGATGTAAGTTCTAATCGCGTTAACTTCATCTTCGGTTAAATCTTTAACACGAGTATCAGGGTTAACACCTGTAGATTGTAAAATTTTGTTAGAAGTTTGTCTACCAATACCATAAACATAAGTTAAACCAATTTCTACTCGTTTATCTTTTGGTAAATCAACACCAGCAATACGTGCCATTTTATTCCTCCATTAAATTTATAATGTTATATCTTAATTTTGCCCAATTGTTATTGGGACTTTATATATTTAACGCAAAAGGGAACACTTAAATACTTTTAAGCGCAGCCGCCCCTTTTACAATTATTTTCAAATTTGAATTTGAAAGTTAAAGTATGTGACTAGCCTTGAACTTGTTTATGTTTAGGATACTTTGAGCAAATAACCATAACTTTTCCATTTCTTTTAATAACTTTACAACTATCACACATTTTTTTAACAGATGGTCTTACTTTCATGTTTTCCTCCTAGTTTTTAGTTTTTAAACGCCAAACAATTCGGCCCTTTGTTAGGTCGTATGGCGACATTTCAACTTTTACTTGGTCACCAACCAAAATTCTTATATTGTTAAGATGTAATTTACCGCTTAAGTATGCTGTAATTATGAATCCGTTACTTAATTTAACTTTAAATACAGCATTTCTTAATACTTCAACTACTTCACCCTCAATTTCAATTACGTCTGACTTTGACATTAAATATTCCTCCGATTATAGGGTTAAAATTTCAACACCATCTTCAGTAATCAAAATAGTGTTTTCGTAATGTGCTGCAGGCATACCATCTTGGGTTTTACAAGTCCAGCCATCAGGCATAAATTGTACATACCTACTTCCCATGTTAACCATAGGTTCAACGGCAATAACCATATTTTTAACCAATTTTGCTCCAGATCCTGCTTTTCCATAATTAGGAACATATGGATCTTCATGCATATCAGTTCCAACACCATGTCCGGTAAGTTCTCTTACTATAGAAAAACCATTCTTTTCTACATAAGTTTGTACTTGGTGAGATATATCACCTACAAAATTACCAGCACGAATATTCTTAATACCTTCAAAAAAACTTTCTTTGGTAACATCAATAAGTTTCTTTAACTTTGCATCTATCTTTCCTACTGGGAAAGTTCGAGCAGCATCACCATGATAACCTTTGTAACAAGCACCTACATCAATACTGATTATGTCGCCTTCTTGTAGAATACGATGTTTACTAGGAATACCGTGTACAATTTCGTCATTAATTGAAGCACAAATTGTAGCAGGATAACCTTCATAACCTTTAAATGATGGTTTAGCGCCTAAACTTACTATGTAATCATAGGCTATTTTATCTAGTTGTTTGGTTGATACACCTGGTTTAATATGTTTTTCAACTTCCAATAATGTATCTCTTGTCATTCTGCAGGCAACTCTTTGGATTTCAAGTTCTGCATCAGTTTTTATTTTAATCATATTTTGCCTTCTATTTTTTAATTACTTCGTCTATTAATGCAAAAGTTTTTTCAACAACATTAGTAGACTCTATACTATAGAAAATGCCTTTGTTTTCGTAAAACTCAATCATTTCTTTAGAAATGTCTTGTTTTTCTAAACGATTTTTTATAATTTCTGGTTTATCATCATCTCTTTGATAAACCTCGCCTCCACACTTTTCGCATTTTCCATCAACTAACCACTCTACTCTTGTAGGTTGATTACATTGTGAACACATTCTTCTATTAGACAATCTAGCAATAATGATATCTTCACTTATGTTAATCATAATAACTTTATCTAATGTAGTAATTGTATCAAGTGCATGGGCTTGTTGAATATTACGTGGATAGCCATCTAGAATAAATCCGTTACGACAATCGTCTTTACTTAATCTATCTTCGACCATTTCAAATGTAATATCTTCAGGAACTAGTTCGCCTTTTTCAATATATGGCTTAACAAGTTGTCCTAATTGTGTATTGTTTTTTATGTTCCATCTAAATATCTCACCAGTAGATATATGTGGAATATTGTATTTTTCACTTATAAGTGCGGCTTGTGTACCTTTACCGCTACCAACTGGACCCATAAGAAGTAGTTTCATAGTTTCTCCTTGAATTTTAGTTTAATAGCACTTCTTTCAACTCACCCCATAATGGGCGAGTTGATTGAAACTTACTATTTTAAAAATCCTCTATAATTACGTGCTTTCATCTGTACATCTAGTGCATTGTTAATTTCAATAGCAACTGATACTACGATAAGTAGTCCAGTAGCACTAAATGCTGATACTAAACCACCATTACCAATACCTTTGAATATCAAACTTGGAATGATAGCAATAATAGCAAGGAATACAGCACCAAATAGTGTGATTCTATTAGAAATTCTTCTTAAATAATCAGCGGTTGGCTTTCCAGCCCTAACAGTTGGAATAAATCCACCGTTTTGCTGAATATTTCTTGCGATATCGTCTGGATTAAATGTTACTTGTGTCCAGAAATATGCAAAGAATAAAATCAATAAACCAACAGCCACAATATATACCCAACTACCTGCACCTAACCATTGAGAATACCAAACGTATGCTTTACTATTAGGCCAGAATATACTCATAAGTAATTGTGGGAATGTTAGTAAACTCATTGCAAAAATTATTGGCATAACCCCAGTAGAGTTAACTCTAATAGGAATATATGTGCTTTGACCGCCATACATTTTTCTACCTTTAATTTGTTTTGCATACTGAACAGGTATCTTTCTTTCAGCGGTATCCATAAATACTATAAATCCGAAGATTAATACTAAAGCGATTAAGAATACTACTAATTGAATAATATTAGAATAAGTACCTTTAAATATCTCGCTAATAGTAGCAAATATTGATGTACCTGCTGATGATAGAATACCAACAAAAATTAATAATGATAGACCATTACTAATACCTAATTCGGTAATACGGTCACCCAACCAATATGTGAACATTGAGCCAGCAATTAATATAATTGAAACCAATGTACCAATAATCCAAGTTGGAGTATCATAACCGAACATATGTGTATTAAGACAGTCTTTATAAGATATAACAATCGCAACTGCTTGTGCAATAGCCAAAACTAAAGCACAAATTTTTGTGTAGAAACTAATACGTTTTCTACCTTCTTCTCCCTGTTTAGACAATCTTTCTAGACTTGGGATTGCAATAGTTAATAGTTGGATAATGATTGAAGCACTAATATATGGTGATATACCTAATGCTAGGATAGCACCTTGTGATAATGCTCCACCACTAATCGAACTAATAAGGGACAAGAAATCTTGTGAACCTATTGCTTTAGAAAATTCGGATAACATTAATCCTGGAACTGGTAGCCAGCATCCAACTCTATAAATGAGTAAAAGTCCTAAAGTAATAAGAATCTTATTTCTGATTTCTTTAACCTTAAAGGCGTTTACTATGGTTTTAAACATTATAGAACCTCAGCTTTTCCACCAGCCTTATTGATTTTTTGTATTGCAGATTCTGTAAATTTATTTGCTTTAACAGTTAAAGCCTTTTCCAATTTTCCATTTCCTAATACTTTCAATCCATAAGGGGCAAGTTTATTAATAATATTTTTTTCTTGTAGTAATTCAACTGTAACAACAGTTTTATCTTCGAATACATTCAAATCGCTAACATTAATAATTGTATATTCTGCAGCGAATCTCTTATTATTAAAGCCTCTTTTTGGAAGACGACGGATAAGTGGCATTTGACCACCTTCAAACCCAGGTCTAACACCACCGCCACTACGTGCGTTTTGTCCTTTATGACCTTTTCCGCTGGTTTTACCAAGCCCAGAACCTATTCCACGACCAATTCTTCTTCTGGTTGTTGTAGAATTTAGAGCAGGAGACATTTGATTAAGTTTCATAACTCTTTTCCTCCTTAAATCTCTTCAACTTTAACTAGGTGTTTAACTGTGAATATCATACCTCTGATAGCCTCGTTATCAACCAAGTCGTTGTGAGAATTTACTTTATTTAGACCTAGGGCCTTTACTGTTTTTACTTGGTTAGGTTTGCAAGCGATTGCAGATCTAATCAATGTAACTCTTAATTTTTTGTTACTTTCTTTTTTAGTAACTTTTTTAGGTGCGTTTTTAACTTCAGTAACTACTTCAGTTTTTGGTTCAACTACTTTTTTAGCAGCAGTTGCTTTGGTTGTTGTAGATTTTTTAGTTGTTGTAGTTTTTGCTGCTGTTTTAGTAGCAGTTTTGGTTGTTTTTGTAACTTTTTCTTCTGTTACTTTTTTAGTTGTCTTTGTTTCTGCCATTATAATTCTCCTATAGTATTTCTTCTACAGTTTTTCCACGTAAAGCAGCAATGTCTTCTTTAGAACGAAGTTGCATTAAACCATCTAATGTTGCTCTTACGCAGTTAATTTTGTTTCTAGAACCATAAATTTTTGCAGTAATATCCTTAATACCACAAAGTTCAACAACTGGACGAACTGAACCACCAGCAATAACACCAGAACCTTCCTTAGATGGAAGTAAAACTACTCTACATTTACCAAATTTACCGATTACTTCGTGTGGAATTGTTGTTCCTTCAGTAGCAATCTTAACCATATTTTTCTTTGCACGTGCTGTTGCTTTTTCAATAGCATTAGGAACTTCAGCAGCCTTACCTGTACCAACTCCTACTTTACCATTCTTATCACCAACAACAATAAGTGCAGCAAAACGCATTGTTCTACCACCCTTAACAACCTTAGTTACACGATTAACATTAACAAGTTTTTTGTCAAGTCCATCATTTTCTACTACTTTAGGTTGACGGCGTGGATTTAACTTTCTCTCTTTCTTTTCGTTATTTTGTTGCATAACACACCTCTTTTAAAACTCTAAACCTGCATTTCTAGCACCATCAGCAAGTGCACTAACACGGCCAGTATAAAGGTATCCTGCTCTGTCAAATACAACAGCCTTAACACCTTTCTTCATAGCAGCTTTAGCAACACATTCACCAACGATGAAAGCAGCTTCTTTTTTAGATTTTCCTTCAATTAGTTTAACAACATCTTTTTGCATTGTGTTAGCACTTGCAATAGTAGTACCATTGTCATCATTGATAACTTGTGCATAGATGTGATTTAAACTTCTATAAACGCTTAATCTTGGACGTGCTTCTGTACCGTGAATATTCTTTCTAACACGTAGACTACGTTTTTTTCTAAGTTCGTTTTTATTATCTTTATTAATCATAACTTATACCTCTTACTTCTTACCGCTCTTGATTTCTTTACGTCTTACGGTTTCATCAGCATAATATACACCATAAGCATGGTATGGTTCAACTGGTCTTAAATCACGGATACGAGCAGCGAATTGTCCAACCTTTTCTTTATCTATTCCATTAACGGTAACAGAGTCTTTATCGCAAGATAATGTAATACCTTCTTCGGCTTTAACTAGTATAGGATGTGAATAACCCAAACCTAATTCAACATCGTTGCCTTTCATAACTGCTTTGTAACCAACACCGTTGATTTTTAAAGTTTTTGAAAAACCTTGTGATACACCAATAACCATATTATTGATTAATTGACGATACAAACCATGTCTAACATTAGATTCTTTTTCTGTACCATTATTAACGACTTTGATTTCGTTATTTTCAACATTAACAGCAATATCGCTAGTAATGTTACGAGTTAAAGTTCCTTTAGGTCCTTTAACTGTAATTTCGGTACCATTAACTAGTACTTCAACGCCAGCAGGTAAATTAATAGGATTTTTTCCAATTCTTGACATATTAATCCTCCTTACCAAACGTAAGCAAGTACTTCGCCACCGATTTTTTGTTCGCGAGCTTGCTTGTCTGTCATTAAACCTTTGCTTGTAGAAACGATAGCAATACCTAGTCCATTAAGAACTCTTGGTAGGTCTTCGTAACTAGCATAAATTCTTAAACCTGGTTTAGAAATTCTCTTTAAACCATTAATTACTTTTTGATTGTTAGGGCCATATTTTAAGTCAATAACGATTGAACTTTTAGCACCTTCAGTTACTGAATAATTTTCTATGTAACCTTCATTTTTAAGTAAATCAGCGATAGCTAATTTCATCTTGCTAGCTGGAACAGTAACGGTTTTATGTTTTACTGTTAAAGCATTACGCATACGAGTAAGCATATCTGCTATTGGATCTGTAGTAATCATAATAAAACCTCCTCTTACCAACTACTCTTTTTCACACCAGGGATCTCGCCTTTGTATGCAAGTTCTCTGAAGCAGATTCTGCAAATGCCATATTTTTTAAGCACTGAATGTGGTCTGCCACAAAGTTTGCAACGAGTATATTCTCTAGTAGAAAACTTTTGAGTTTTGCTTTGTTTTTCTTTTAATGCTTTCTTTGCCATATTATCCTCCCAACAACCTAAGCCTTGAATGGTAAGCCAATTTTTTCTAATAAAGCCTTGGCTTCCTTATCAGTTTTTGCTGTTGTAACTATTACGATATCTAAACCTCTAACTTTATCAATTTTCTCGAAACTAATTTCTGGGAAAACTAATTGTTCGGTTAATCCCAATGCGTAATTACCCTTACCATCAAATGCTTTTGGGTTAATACCTTGGAAATCTCTAACTCTTGGAAGAGCGATAGAAATAAGTTTGTCCAAGAATTCGTACATTGTTTCGCCACGAAGGGTAACTTTTGCACCAATCTTCATACCTTCTCTTAACTTAAAGTTAGCGATAGATTTTCTAGATGTTGTTACAACTGGCTTTTGTCCGGTGATAGCAGCCAATTCGTCAACCGCTTTATTGAACGCTTGAGTATTGTCTTTGCAGTCGCCTAAGCCACGGTTTACAACTACTTTTTCAATTTTAGGAACAGCGTTTACATTAGTGTAACCTAATTCCTTTTCTAATGCAGGAATTACGTTTTTGATGTAATGTTCATGTAATCTATTAAGTTCTCTTTCCATAACATAACTCCTTATACTTTTTCAGCAGTCTTTCTTACTGCAGTCTTTGTTGTTGTGGTTTTTGCGGTTTTTGTAGCAGATGCTGTCTTTTTAGGAGCAGTCTTTTTAGCAGGTTTTTCTGCTTTAGTTGCTTCTACAACTTTCTTATCTGCTTTTTTAGTTTCTTTTTTAATAGTTACGGCCTTATCTAGACTTGCACCGCAATGTTTACAAATTCTAACTTTCTTTCCGTCAACTTCTTTATTTGCAATTCTGGTTGCTTTTTTGCAAGCAGGGCAAACAACTTGAACATTAGAAGCGTTAATCTTACCTTCTTTTTTAATGATTCCGCCTTGTTCTTGTGCATTTCTTGCTTTTTTGTGTTTGTTAATAATATTAACTTTTTCAACAACAACAGCATTTTCAGAAGGCATTGCACTTAAAACTTTACCAGTTTTACCTTTGTCTTTACCAGCAATTACAACAACTGTATCGCCTTTTTTAACATGTAAATTTGCCATAATACCCTCCTATAATACTTCTGGAGCAAGGGAAATAATCTTCATGTAACCCTTATCTCTTAATTCTCTTGCTATTGGTCCGAAAATACGTGTACCTTTAGGTTGTTTTTGATTGTCAATAATAACGGCTGCATTGTCATCAAATTTAACGTAAGTACCATCAGGACGTCTAACACCCTTACTTGTTCTAACGATAACTGCTTTAACAACATCACCTTTCTTAACAACTCCACCTGGAGTAGCAGATTTAACAGAAGCAACAATTATGTCACCAATGTTACCGCTTCTTCTAAAAGAGCCACCCAAAACGCGAATACACATAATTTGTTTAGCGCCTGTATTATCAGCAACTTTTAATCTTGTTTGTGGTTGTACCATAATTTACTCCTTATTTTGCTCTCTCTATAATTCTTAATACTCTGAAATATTTATCCTTGCTTAGTGGGCGAGTTTCCATAATTTCTACTGTATCACCAATACCGCATTCGTTCTTTTCATCATGTGCTTTGAACTTTGTGGTTTGTTTATAAACTTTTCCGTAGATAGGATGTCTTTTGTTTTCAACGCAAGCAATAACAACAGTTTTGTCCATTTTGTTACTTACAACAACACCTGTACGAGTTCTACGAGCGTTTCTATTTAATGTTTCGTTACTCATATAATCCTCCTAAGCCTAAGCATTTCCTTCAGATTTTTGTGCACGTTCTGTCAAAATTGTATTAACTCTGGCAATATCTTTCTTGCACTTATTTAATTGCATTGGGTTTGTTAATTGACCTGTTGCATGTGAAAAACGAAGGTTAAAAAGTTCTTGTTTAAGACTTTTTAATTTAGCATTAAGCTCCTCGTTGGTCATTTCTCTTAATTCTTTCGCTTTCATTATTCAGCACCACCTTCAATAGTTTGTTTAGGTGCAGCAGCATTTTCTAAATCAGCCTTGGACACAAACTTGGTTTTGCAAGGAAGTTTGTGAGCAGCAAGTCTTAATGCTTCTCTAGCTGTTTCTTCGGTTACTTCACCTAATTCAAATAACACTCTACCTGGTTTAACAACAGCAACCCAAAATTCAGTGTTACCTTTACCTTTACCCATTCTAACCTCGGCAGGTTTTTTGGTTACTGGTTTGTGTGGGAAAATATTTATCCATAATTTACCACCACGTTTTGTATAACGAGAAATTGCAATTCTGGCAGCCTCAATTTGATTACCTGTCATCCAGCAAGGTTCGGTAGCAACTAATCCATATTCGCCATAAGCGATTTTGTTACCACGTGTAGCCTTACCTGTCATTCTGCCACGGAACTGTTTTCTGTGTTTAGCTCTCTTAGGCAATAACATCTGCATTTCCTCCTTGTTCGTTTTGTTTATCCATTGCAGGTGCTTTCTTTCCTAGAATTTCACCTTTGCAAATCCAAACCTTAACACCTAATACACCATAAGTTGTCTTTGCAATACAATTAGCATAGTCAATGTCTGAACGTAATGTTTGAAGTGGAAGCATACCTTCTTGGTAATGTTCACTTCTAGCAATTTCAGCACCATCTAATCTACCACTAATCATAATCTTACAACCTTTAGCGCCTGCTTTCATAACTTTTTGCATTGCTTGCTTCATAGCACGACGGAATGCAACACGTTTTTCAAGTTGAGCGCAGATTGATTGTCCAACTAACATAGCATCTAGGTCAGGTTTTTTAACTTCTTTAATATTAACACTTACATTTTTGTTTTCAGTAAGGGCTAAAATTTCTTTCTTAATTTCTTCAACGCCAGCACCTTTGTTACCAATTAAAACGCCTGGACGAGAAGTGTAAATATCAACAACTACGCGGTTAGCAGTTCTTTCAATATCAACTTTTGAAATACCACAAGTAGCATATTTAGTATTGATATGTTTACGAATATGTTGATCTTCAACTAAAAACTTTGAAAAGTCTTTCTTATTAGAAATCCAAGAAGAACTCCAGTCTTTATTGATACCAACTCTCATTCCGTGAGGACTAACTTTTTGACCCATCGAAAACCTCCTACTTCTTAACACTGTCTAACACGATTGTGATGTGACAGGTCCTTTTTAGTATAATATCGTGGCCGCCTCTACCTCTCCAAATTCCACGTTTTAGGGTTGGACCTTGGTTAGCGTAGCCTTCAGCTACAAATAAATCTTCTTTGTTTAAGCCTTTATTATGCTCTGCATTAGCAGCAGCAGAATTTAAAACTTTAATAACAGCATCACTTGCTGTGCTAGGAGTTTGTTCTAGCAAAGCAACGGCTTCTGCATATGGTTTACCAATAACTAAATCGATAACACGTTTAGCCTTAGTAGAACTCATTCTAACATATCTAGCAGTAGCATATGGGCGATTATCTTTGTTTTCAATTCTAGCAGCGGCTTTTTCTCTAATTCTTTTTGCCATAACTTACTCCTTCTTACTTCTTATCCCCACCATGACCTTTAAAGGTTCTGGTTGGTGCAAATTCGCCTAATTTATGACCAATCATTTCACTTGTGCAATAAACAGGAATATGTTTAGAGCCATTGTGAACTGCGATTGTATGTCCAATAAATTCAGGATATATTGTTGAAGAACGGCTCCAAGTCTTAATTACTTGTTTTTTGCCACTTTCGTTCATTTCAACAACACGCTTTAATAATTTTTCCTCTACATAAGGTTTTTTCTTTAATGACCTACTCATACTTCACTCCTAATTAACACGCTTAATAATTAACTTATTGCTTTGTTTTTTATGTTTTCTTGTCTTCATGCCAAGTGCAGGTTTACCCCAAGGAGTAAGTGGTGATTTTCTACCAACTGGTGACTTACCTTCACCACCACCATGTGGGTGGTCTACTGGGTTCATAACTGAACCACGAACTGTTGGTCTAACACCCATGTGTCTAACACGTCCAGCCTTACCAAGAGAAACAATTTCGTGTTCTGGGTTACCTACTGTACCTATTGTAGCACGACACTCATTAGGTACCATTCTCATTTCGCCACTAGGTAATTTAATAGTAGCAAAATTGCCTTCTTTAGCCATTAATCTTGCTTCGTTACCAGCAGAACGAACGATTTGACCGCCCTTACCTGGTTGAAGTTCGATATTGTGGATAACTGCGCCGACTGGCATATCTTTTAATTTTAAACAGTTACCTGCTTTGATTTCTACATCTTGTCCGCTCATAACTGTATCGCCAACATTAAGTCCGATTGGGGCTAAAATGTAACGTTTTTCACCATCTACATAATTAAGTAAAGCAATGTATGCAGAACGGTTAGGATCATATTCTATAGAAGCAACGCGTGCAGGAACATTATCCTTATCACGTTTGAAATCTATAATTCTATATTTAACTCTGTTACCGCCGCCTTTATGTCTTACGGTTAATGTACCTTGGTTATTACGTCCAGCATATTTTTTCTTTACTGCAAGCAAACTCTTTTCTGGAGTTGATTTTGTAATTTCTTCAAAACTTGCTGTGGTGTAAGTACGACGAGCTGGAGAAGTTGGTTTATATGTTTTAATAGCCATATTAATATTTTCCTCCTTAACTCTTATGACAAGCTGTCAAAGAACTCAATTGTCTTGCTATCTTGAGTAAGTGTTACATACGCTTTCTTATAGTCTGAAGTGTAACCTTGAGTCTTACCTTGTCTTCTTAATTTACCATCAACGTTTGCTGTGTTAACTTTTGCAACTTTAACACCAAACAATGATTCAACTGCATTTTTAATTTCAGTTTTGTTAGCATCTTTCTTAACAACAAATGCATATCTTTTGTTAGCAATATTTGCATATGTTTTTTCGCTTAATAGCGGTTTAATAATAATATCAAATTGTTTCATTATCCTTTATATGCCTCCTCTAAATATTTAGCAGCATCTTGGGTTAAAACAACTTTGTCATTAGATACAATGTCATAAATGTTAACCACGCTAGCATTGGTTACTTCAACGTTAGGTAAATTGTTAGATGCACGCATTACCAATTCGTCTTTTTCTTTTGTTACAAAAACAACAGATTTGTCAATTTTTAAATTCTTTAAAACATTAGCCATCAATTTAGTTTTTGCATCACTTAAATTCAAGTTGTCAACAACAATAACTTCTTGATTCTTTAATTTTGTGCTGATTGCACTCTTAAATGCGGTACGTTTTGCTTCTTTATTGATTTTCTTACTGAAATCTCTTGGCTTTGGAGCAAATACTATGCCACCACCTCTCCATTGTGGACCTTTAGTAGATCCTTGACGAGCGTGACCAGTATGTTTTTGTCTCCAAGGCTTTTTAGCATGTCCGCGAACTTCGGAACGAGTTAAAGTACTTTTTGTACCTTGACGAAGATTAGATAAATATGCAACTACAACTTGATGAATAAGACCTTCGTTGTATTCTTGCTTAAATACTTCGTCGCTTAACTTTAAGGTTCCTACTTCTTCACCTGAAATATTTAAAACTTTAACGTTCATAATTCAACTCTCCTTAATTAGCCTTAACTGCTTCTTTAATTGTTAAAAGACTACCTTTAACACCTGGAACAGCGCCTTTAATTAAAAGGATGTTGCGTTCAGGGTCAACTTTAACAACTTTTAAGTTTTGGATGGTTACTCTTTCATTTCCCCATCTACCACTCATCCTGTGACCTTTGAATACTTTACCAGGATATGTGTTGGCTCCGTTACCACCAGCGTGGCGGTGAACTGGACCGTTACCATGAGTCATTCTCATACGGTTGAAGTTCCATTTCTTAATAAGACCAGACCAACCATGACCCTTACTTGTTCCAACTACGTCAACTAAGTCGCCTTCGCTAAAAATAGAACAATCGATTTTAGCACCTAATTGATATTCATCAGCGTTATCTAAAGTAAATTCTTTAACAAAACGCTTTGGTGTGATTTCGGCTTTTTTAAACTTGCCCATTTCTGGTTTGCTAACCAAATTTTCACGCTTTTCGTCAAATGCTACTTGTACAGCCTTGTATCCATCTTTTTCCATGCTCTTAACTTGTGTTACAAAGCAAGGACCTGCTTCAACAACTGTTACAGGAACAACTAAGCCATTAGCGGAAAAAATCTGAGTCATGCCAAGTTTTTTGCCTAAAATTGCTTTTTTCATAATTCTTTAATTCTCCTTACAGTTTTATAATTTTATATTGATGTCTACGCCAGCAGGCAATTCTAACTTCATTAAAGCGTCAACTGCTTTTGCTGATGGGCTATAAATATCAATAAGTCTTTTATGAGTTCTCATCTCAAATTGTTCACGTGAATCCTTATATTTATGTGGAGCACGTATTATTGTAACAACTTCCTTATCTGTTGGTAGTGGAACTGGACCACTTACTTTAGCACCAGACTTGATAGCAGTATCAATAATTCTCTTACTTGCTTGATCGATTAAGTTGTGATCGAAAGCAGCAAGTTTAACTCTGATTTTTTGTGTTGCCATTAATTTACCTCCATGAAAAATTAACTTACCTAAACCCTAAAAATTACATATTTTATATATAATTACTACACGTTTCCGTGTGTTTAGTGCTGTACTACAAAAAAAATATGTATGGATTTAGTCATTTGCAATCTGTGTTGCAAACACTTGTCAAACGCAAATTATCCCCTAAAATTGGCGGTTTTATGAGTAACTTTGCGTTCCACCCCATAATACAGCACACTAATTCTACCTAAAAACACGACAAAAGTCAACACATATTTTAAAAAAAGTACATATTGTTTTTTGGTTATTTTGCACAAAAATATAGGACAACCAAGTTTTATCTTGATTGCCCTATAAATTTCTTTAAATTTTCATATCAAAAAGCATCTTGTAGCCATATTAAAAGCATTTTTAGTTGACACATACTATGTCTGCGTCATTTACTAATTAATTATGTTAAGTTTATTCTTTATTATTATATATATAAATATACAATTTAAATTTTAAACACTTTTAGTAAATATCTCATACATAGTAAATTAATCTAAAGGTTGCAATTTATCTTTAAACGAAGCATCATTAGATAATACTGTGTATAATGGATTAGATGAATTTACATAAATTGTTTCTACAGTAGGTATTAATACTTTGCTAAATCTGCTTGATTCATTATTAAATCTTTTACCATTTTCATCAACCACTTCTTGTGCAGTCGTAATACGTATTGTCTTTAAAGAAATACAATTCATAAATGCACCAGTACCTATCTTATAACAATCTGCACCTAATTCAACACTACCAACTTTTGTACCATTGAATGCAAATGGCATAATTTCTTGTAGAGTGCTTGTAGCAACAAAATCTGCCACCGATGAACAATTATAATATTTATATAGTTTTGTTTTTGTGGAATTATATAATGCAAAGTTTTCAACTACATAATTAGCAGAATTAGATGTAATAGAAGATATAACACCAGAAACGATACTAGATTGAGTAAATGTACTATCGTCAATATCACTTACTTTACTTCCCAATACGACATTCTTAACCACACTATAATTGAATATATTTCCACCTATACGAGTTGCATTTAAAGTAACATTATCTAAATATTTTGTATAAGCAAAAGCATAATTGGCTATTACTTCTGTATCTGCAGGTGTAGAATAATCTGCTCCACCCCTACTTGCAGGATAACATATTAATTTAGTACACTCGGTATCCGATGAATTGGCCATACCGAATAACACGCCATCTTTTATTTTAAAATATGAATTAAAACCTTCATAAAATCCTATAGTAGATAATGCAGGACAATTATTGAAAGCACCATCTTGAATCTCCAAAATAGAAGATTGCATTATAATTTGGGTTAAAGAAGTTGCATTAGTAAAATTAGATTTTATAGCAATAATATCACTATCATTATTTCTTCTAGGTATAATAATACTTGTTTCACTCTTATAGTCGTCTTTAAGGCCTGTAATAATATATCCATTAACAACATCGCCATTAGGTTTAGTTACACTATAACTTTGCATATCAAATGCTTCTAACTTGGTTTCGTTGTCAGGTGTTGGAATATCTCCAAATTTTGCTTGAATATTAATTACATATGTGTCAAGACCATCTCTAATTTCTGTAATTGCATTATCAAAATTCATTTCAAAATCAAATCCGCCATCAGTTACTCTAAACCAACCAACAAACATTTTGTTTTCCATAGTTGGGTCAATAGCAGGACGTGTAATCTTTTCGCCATAATTAATTGTTTGTGGCAAACCATACAACACACCATTTACATAGAAATTAACTGTATATTTATATGGTATCCAATAAGCAAAGAATTGAACTTCTTTTTGATCTAGGGTGTAATGTTCAAAATCTATCTTATTATCTGGAGTAAATTCTTCACTAATATACCAACCACCAAATGTATGTCCAGTTTTTGAGATACCATCAGCCAATTTTTGAGCATCTTCAGGAACTTTACTACCCCTTGGGAATGTACGGTCAGCCATAAAGCCGACACCATCTCCAGTAACATATTTAATAGTACTCATAGGTTCGCCCCATACAGCATAATATGTACAGTTTTCTCCTGGGATTTTACCTTCACTACCCAATTCCATCATATCTTCATTAAATGTACTATAAACATAATTTTTATCAAGTGCCCAACCCTTTAATTCTTGATCGGTTTTTGTAAGTCCACAATCATCTTTAGGAAAAGTAAAAGGATTATCAAAAACATCTGTAATTGCGGCTGGCACAACACCTTCACCATCATTAGCATCAAACGAAACAGTAAATGTACCTTTTATAAAATGTGCATATATTGTTACATCACCATTAATTATATCTTCACCCGGCTTTGCTATAGTATTCTCATCAAAGTTACGAGAATAGTACCAGTTGTCAAAATAATGTCCATATTTACTAGGAGTATCAAGCAGTGGCAAAACATCACCTTTCTTTACTTCAATAGAATCAGCGACATTGTCAGCAAAAGACACAATGGCTGTTTTTGGCATAACAAAGACAACAAATAATGCTATTGCAGCACAAAATACTGCAATTGCCAAAAATACCCATATATATAAAGTTTTTCGTTTACTTATATAAGCCATAACTACTCCTTTATTTTTCTTTAGTTTGTGTAAAATAATCAATTAAATTAAAAATTTAATCAAGGATTTTACATTTAATTGTAATTACATAATACACAACAAATACAAACGAATATTTATTTAATCAATTCGTTAAGTTTAGACAACATAAAATCCACTTCAATACCATGAACTGCTGCTGCTTGTTCTAAAGTCTCCATAAGACTAAATGGACAAGTAAAACAATGCATACCAAAACCAGTAAGCACTTCTTCAACGCCATCACACAATTGTAATGCTTCGCCTATAGTCATATCTTTTTTAAACTTTTTTGCGTTCTTTTTGCAATATTTTTTATTGTCATCAACTAATTTAACTTTCTTTTCCATAATTTATCCTTTTGAATTATTAATTTATTGTTTAAATCCACAATGTGGACAAAATGCACAATCAGAATCAATAGTCTTGCCACAAAACTTACATACTTTTTTATCACTTTGATTAAATACGTCTTGTGTGCCGATATTTGACTTATATTGTGTATTAGAGTTATCTACCGTAACACTAGTACCACGTCTTATTATTGGTGGTATATCGCCAAAATTTTCTTCTTCGACTTGTGTAACCATAGGATTAGAAACATCAACCTTATCTGGTACTATTTTTTCTGGCATATATTTTATACCAGATTTTTCAAATTCAGACATTACCATATTACGTTCGGCCATAAATTCAGCAACACGTTTTTGTAATTTCCTACCAAGTTTAAAACTAGTAATTTCAACATTGGTAACTCTTACACCATAAGACTCCAATTGATCGTTAACCGCTGGATTAAGTGCAGTATTAAGAGATTGTGGGTCTAGTAAAATATCTGCAAATTCCTTATCAATAGATTCAATTACATTATTAACTACATCTCCTACAAGGTTCATGGTCAACTGTAGACCTTGTTTGTTTTTAACAACATATCTATCAAAAAGTAAGTTTTTTAAAAGTATTTCTGGGTCATATATTTGTATATCACAAAGGCCTTCGCTATACCCCTTAACTTTGCCAAATTGTGTAGATTTTTTCTTAAATTTCCCTGCCGAGCAAAATTGTTGTTTTTCCATCACTGACTTATTAAGATAATAAATATCTGCTTTAAACTTTTTTGGATATTTACCATTCTTATTAGGTCTATCTAAATGCAAACGACTAAATGATTTTGGTAATGTAGCGCCATTAATCTTGTGTTTACCACTAGGTAGTATGTCACATACTTTATCATTGCATACAAATGCTACAAAATGAGTATCGTCTACAATAATATTTGCATTAACATTAACTACACGACTAGAACTAGGGAAAAGGTAAATAAAATGCCCTGCGAGTTCTTCTTCGCTACATTCAATATTTTTATTAAATAATTTTTTTAACTTTGCTAATAAGCCCATATTATCACCATACAATACTTTATAGGATTATAGCAAATAATAACAAATTTACAAAATAAATTATTAATAATATACAAACTATATAATAAAATTCACAATAATCGTACATTAAGATAATAATATTTCTAAATTAACCCGCATATATATTATTAATTAAAATCAGCAAATGATTGGGACTACACTAGTCCCTAATCGCTAGTTTTTTGGGGGAAATATGTCTAAAGTTAGCAATATAATATCTAGTTATGTAGTAAGTGTATACAATGGTCAAATAGAAGGAATTGTAAGCAATATCCTATTTAATGATAAAAAGCAAGCAAAGTATCTAATAATAAGCCAAAATGATGAACAATTTTTGGCTTTAGAAACTAAAAAAATATATAAAACTGGCAATGGTGCAATTATAATAAAAAATAATGATGTGCTAGAATTAATGGAAAGTGTTGAGTACAGATTAAAAGAGTATTTTAGCCCTATTAATAGCATAGTTGTATCCATAGACGGCAACTATCTAGGTCACGTAAGTGATATAGAGTTGGACGATAAATATAACATACAAAATTTTATCGTTGATGGACAATCTTATGCATTAAATAAAGCGGTAAATATAAGTGAATCAGTAATAATAATTAACACACTTAATAAGCCACAAAAATTGGCAAATTTCCGTAGTAAAAATAAGATAGTTATAAGTAGTGAAAAAATAAAAAATCAAACTGTAAATGTTATGGAAAATCAAACTATTTTACCTAACCGCACAATTGTTAATTATAACTTTTTAATAGGAAGAAAAGTGTCAAAAGATATACTTAATTTTAATGGAGAAATAATAATTAAAGAGAATCAAATCGTTAATTCAAAAATACTAGATATTGCTAGAATTAATGGTAAAATTAGAGAACTAACTAAAGTAAGTATATAATACAAAATAATTATTTAATATAAACAAAAAACCGCTTTATTAAGCGGTTTTTTATATAATCAAATTGAAATAAAATACAGAGAAATATAGTAATTATTATCCTAGTAAAGATGTATAACTATACATTATTGATTATCTGTCTTTTTTCTTAATTTTGGACCTACAAGTTTAGTTTCAGTCTTAATTGCTGACTCGTCTTTTTGCATCTTATTAACAGCGTTAAGTAATGAGTCTAATGATGCCTTACTTCTTGGTGCTCTTACTGTTGATGCCGAAACTGGTGCTTGTTTTTTAGGTATCTCTAATTTAAGTTTTTCAATCTTACTATTCATATCATTGTTAGGTTTTTTGATACTTTGTAAAACTGGTTTTTCAACAGTTGTAGACTTTGCTGTTTCTGCCTTTGGAGTCTCTTGTGCAGGTTTAGCAGGTTCGGTAGGAGTTTCTGGTGCACTAGGAGCAACATTTTTACTTGCTTCTATAGCTTTTTTAGCATCTTCTTCTGCTTTTTGTTTAGCCAATTCGGCTTGTTTGGTCTTTTCAATCAACTCTTCATTAACACGTTTAGTATCAGCAATTTCTCTATTGGCATTATTTAAACTTTGTTGTAGTAAGTTAATCTTGTCTTCATATAAAGACTTATTCTCTTCAGCCAACTTAACTCTTTCTTCTAAATCAGCAATTTGCTTAACAACATCGTCCGAAATTTCTATCTCTCTACCTTCATACTCTTTAACTTCTTTTTTGCTTAAGAAACTCTTTTTAAACTCTGGAGAAGTTAAGTAAGTCTTTAAGTCTTTAAGTGCTTTAATTTCTGCGACTTTAACATTGTATTCTTCAGTACGAGTAGCAAGTTCATTGGTTACCTTGTTAAGTTCGTCAGTAGTAGAAGTAACATTAGATTTTAATTCACTAATTGTTTCTTCAAGATTATTTTTATCTTCATTAATTTGGTCAATATATGGTTTAGATTGGTCTTGAACAGTTTTACTAATCTGTCCATAAATCTTATTAGCATAATTCTTACACTCTGCTTTCATTGCTTCTTCGGTTGTTGCTTTACGTTTTGCTATTTCAGCATTAAGTGTTTGAACTTCAGCATTCATTTCATCTTGTTGTTTTTGGAAACGAGTAGATGCCAATTCATAGTCTTTTTCTAATTGTTGAAGTTTAGTTTGTTCTTCATTAAGACGTTTCTTCATATAGTTGGCTTCAATCTTAACTGTTGTCTGGTTAATCTGGTCAGTCAACTGTGCTATTGATTCTCTACTTGCTTGTGCTTTACGTTCGAAGTCTTTTGTAACTTCATCGAAATTCTTTTGATAGTTAAACATCTCGGTTTCTTTAGATTGAACTTTAGATGCCAAGTCACGTTTAACGTTAATATATTTTTCACATTCTTTCATAGCACGTTCAAGAAGCAACGAGTTGTCTACGCCTAAATCGTCAAAATCATAATATTCGAATTGACTAGCATTAAGTTCGGCTTCTTCACGTTCACGTTTCTCTTCTATAGCACGTTTTTCAAGATAGTCTTGTAGTACAGGAATACCTTCTTTTATCTCCTTTTTAGTAAACAATACTTCATAGTCGATGAATGCCGGCATAGTAGTACAAGCCTTGTTGATATTACGTTCAAATTCATGGAAAGTATAGTACAAGTCAGCATTGATTGATGTATGTCTTGCACGTAAGAATGTTACAAACAAATAACCTAAAGCAAGTACTAGTAATGGTAATAACAATACTTCAAATAAGAAAGTATTGAATCTTACTGCTTCATCAACAGCCATTCTTGCCATACCCAATAAGAATGCTAATACAGAAATAACAATAGTGAATATACCAACAGTAGTAGCAACGTTGCCATAAGCACTTGCTTTACAAGGTTGGTCTACACAGACAGTAGTATTCATATATTCGCTAGGAACTTTATCTCTGTTAAGCATATATTCTTGCCAACAATAACGTAATGCTTTTGGAACATTTTTCATACGAGTATTAAGTTCGACAATGTTCTCATCATTAACATATGGATTCTTGGCAAAATACTTGTTAAGTTTGGATACATTACGAAGCAATTTAACTTCATAGGTATAGTTGGTACGGATTAAAGATATAACCATAACCAAAACTAATAAACCAACTGCCCCATAGACAATGTAGTCAAAAGTAACATAATTACTTAATTCCTTAAAAAATGATGTAATAGATTTAAAAACGTTCATACCATTTCTCCAGTTTAATTTATTACTTATACACGTAGTATACCACACCGAGATTATATTTACTAATAAATAAACTAACTTTTTTAAACGAATTTAAAAAAATATTTATTTATAAATATATATAAAAGCGTCATTTTTTAACCGATAAAATTAAAAATATTCCGTTAATTAAGTACCAAATTGTAGATTTTTGATTACAAACAATCCAATCACTCACACTTTTAAACAATAATGATTAATTTTATTAAATATGATTAAAAAACAAAGATAAGCAACTAACGACTTATCTTTATTTTGTGAAAATAAACAGAAATTATTTTTAATCGACAATTAAAATTATCTTACACAATTTCAATAAAAGAATTACTTTCAAACAAATATAGTTTTGTAGAAACGACCTTGACTTTTAAACCACTAGAAACGGCTTGCTTGTACACTTCTAGTTGAAGGCTATAGGCATTAATTAATTTGGCTACATCTTTAGTACGATTGGTCTTAAAATCTATAAGTATGGCTTCATTACCATTAATCAATATTAAATCCACTACACCTTGGATTAATACATCTTGTGGATTATCACTTTCTTCTACAATATCGCTATATCTAGTCTTATATAAAAATTGTTGTTCTTTAAGTATTCTTGTACTATCAGATATTAACTTACTTACATTTTGTTTTGCTCGATAAATTTTTTCTACATCTATATACTTCATTGTTTCATCATCAATATCTGATACAGCATGCAAACGAGAAATTATATCATTAATTTGTTGGATATTTTCATTATAGTTAAGTGACTGCATTATCTTGTGATAAGCATTACCAATTTTTAATGACAAATTATCTTTTTCATTAAAAGTAACTTTTAAATTAAGTTCACTATCGTAAGTATAATCATCTTCCTTCATCAAACCCGTAACACTGGTTTTTGTTGCAAGTTTATCTTCTACTTTAGGTACAACTCTTTTAAAATTATCACTCAACTTATTTACTACCGACTTATCTTCTCCATTAATAATAACATCATTATGTACTACAGTAATCGTATCAGCAATATCAGCAATATTGGTAATATTTACTTTCGCAACACTATCTTTATTGATATTAACATCAAATACGGCAAGTCGATTGTTAAGTCCATTAAACGCATTAGAATCAAAGCCTTTAAAAATTAAATCAAGGAAACACTTGGATTCAATAACCGGCTGTGAACATAATCTGGAGATATTATCAAAATTATAACAGCCTGTCATATATAACATATTCTTTGCTCTAGTTAATGAAACATAAAGCAGACGAATTTGCTCTTCTTGTTCTTGGTGTATCTTAAACATAACATTGGCTTGTTTCTGTAAACTTAAATGTTCGGTATGAGTGTCACTATCTCTATAATGTATACCTAATCCATATTCATTGGTTAAAACTACATTATCTCTAGCAGAATTAGTATTAAACGATTTACCTAAATTACTTAATATTACACACGGATATTCAAGCCCTTTGGATTTATGCATAGTCAATATCTTTACCGCATTTTCCCCTGATTCTACATTGATTAAGAAATCGTCTTTATTGGATACCGAATCAAGAAATTCTAGACACTTTGAAACATTATATTTAAATCCGTCATTATTAAGTAAATGCAAAAATAAGTCTATATTTTCCACTCTTTCTTGTCCATTAGGAAGACTTAAATAATAATCAAATAATTGATATTTTATAACCATATCAAGAATAGTCTGATAAATGCTATTAAATTTCAAATTATATCTTAACTCGTTAAGAAATGCATTATATTCTTTTAATTTGGCAACAACTATACTGTTTTTGCCAGAAACTATATATTCGTTAATACAATCATAAAATGAATAACAACTGGTTTCGGTACGTATTATGCTTAATTGTTCATATGTTAAATTGATAATAGGACTAGTCAATACATTGCATATATCAACATCAGAATCACTATTACCTAGAAGTTTAATTACACTATACAATAGATTAATTTCTATAGTATTAAACAACTGTTGTTTAATAGTAGTACTTACAGGAATATTATGGTCTTTTAATACTTTATATAATGTAGTTAAATAACCTTTAGCATCTCTAACCAAAATAGCAATATCTTTATAATCTAGTTGTCGAGTTACTTTATTATATCCATCATAATAATCTGTACCATACACATCTTTTATAATACCCGCTGCAACCACCGCTTCGGCTCTGTCTTTTTCTAATTCTTGCGATTGATCTTCGTTATCTTCATTATCATTAGGGGTAGTATTATTAGATGTGGTATTTTTTTTCTTATTAACATTAATAAGTCTCAATTCAACTTTCCCGCTATTATTACTACCGCATACAAGTCTTGCATCTTTTTCATAATCTATACCTACAGTATCATTGGTGATAGTCTTATCAAAACACATATTAACAAAATCTACTATGGCTTTTCCGCATCTATAATTAGTGTTAAGAAGAATTAAGTTATTACTTTTCTGTGATAAATATTTATTGTATTTAGACAAGAATATTTCTGGCATACACTGCCTAAAAGCATAAATACTTTGTTTAACATCACCTATCATATTAAGGTTATCGCCACTACTTAATCTTAATAATATATCTTCCTGTATTTGGTTAATATCTTGATATTCATCTACAAATATGTATTTATAATGTTCACGAAGTTCGGATTGAATAACAGGATTATCCAAGATTAAGTAAGCATATTTTTGTAAATCAGCGAAGTCCAATTTACCAACATCTAATTTAAGTTGTTTAAACTCATCACTTACTTTTAAAGCAACTTCCATAAGTTTTTCATAGAACTGTTTAAGTCCAGCAGTATGTGTTTTAAAACTTTCACTAGTTACACTAGAATATTTTTTCTTGAAATTAGTATTTATCGTTGTCTTAAACACATTAACAATTTTGCCTATGCTATCATATGCGTCTAGGTCTTCAATTTCTTTAGGCTCAGATCGTCTTGGATATTTAATATTCTCGAGTTGTAAGTTAAATTCAACAACACTTCTAGTATCTACAAGTGGACTAATTTGGGCAATAAAAGCATCTATAAAGTCATTGATTTTTTCACTAACAACAATCTTTTTATAACCCGCCAATTTATTAACAATGTCTACAACATATTTATGATAATAGTCAATAATATATTTTGCACATATATTAGTATATATATCATCATTAAGACAATCTTTAAGACAAAAATTAATATATTGTTTTGGGTCGCTTTTTTCAGTAAGATAATAGTAAATTTTTGTAATAATATCTTTTAACTTTTGACTATTACGTTTATCGTTAACACTTTCATAAAGATTATAAAAACTCATATCTCCACTAACAATATATTGTTCTATAACTTTATCTAAAGCAAGGTTAAACAAATTGGCACTTTCTTCTTGATTAAGAATAGAAAAACTTGGTTCAACATTCACTTCATAAAAATATTTTGATACTAGTCTTTTGCACACCGAGTGAAGTGTACCAATATCTGCAGTAGCAATACCAAATAGTTGTTCGTAATAATAATCAAGTTCGCTAGAACTATAATTTCTTTCTTTTATCTTTTCTTGAAGTTTTAGATACAATTTTTGTTTCATTTCACTTGCTGCGGCTTCAGTATAAGTTACCACTAGCAAATTGTCTACTGGTACTTTTTTATCAAGTATTAAGTATGTTAACTTCTCAATCATCGTAGTTGTTTTTCCACTACCCGCTGATGCAGATACAAGCACATCATGGTTAAGTGCATCTACGAAAGATTGTTGTTCTTTAGATAGATCCATTATTTTTTAACCCTTCTATATTTTTTATAGTTGGCTGGTCATTATATTTATTGCCACAGTCTTCACTAAATTTACATATACCTAAATATTTACAGTATTCACACGTTGTTTTACCATTAAGTTTTAATGGGTATGGACGAATATCGCCATCTTTAATATTCTTTACAGCATCAAGAACTTTGTTTAAAGTATATTCAATCAGATAATTAAAATCGTCAGGAGTTATTGCCATTTTTGCATTAACCTTTTCACCCTTTCTTGATACATTAACAACATAACTTTTAGTGTCGGCTTGATTTAACGACTTATCAATTTTTAATATATCTTCAAAATTAGAAGAAATAACACCTTTAAGTTTGTACAATTCTTCTTGATTATCACGTGAATAATCATTTTTAAGTGGCATATAAAAACTTCCTATAGGTTGTTTACCAGTTAAATGAGAAACTATATAAACATAAACCATTAATTGAAGTTTTTTACCACTTCCTATATCAGTATAATCACTAAACTCACTACCACCTGTTTTATAGTCAATAACTACAAAACTATCGTTATCAAAATCAACTCTATCAATAACACCTTCAAGTTTAATTTTGACTTGGTCATTACCAATTTCAAATCCATTACATCTTTTCTCTAACCACTCTGGTTTAAGTGATGATACATTGTGAATACGTAACAATGCTGTATTAATACGCAATATTTCTTTTCTCAAACTTTTTATATCATTAGCATTGTTGGGATTATACAACAAATACTGATAATTATTAGAAGACAGAATTTTATCAAACAATTCAAGTGAAAATTCGGTTAAACCATTATCGCCATTTTTAACTATATATTCAACCACCAATTTTACATATTCATGCAGTATGATACCATATACTCTACTATCGAACTGCGACTTGTCATTCTCTTTCAATTTAAGACCATGGTCAATAAAATGTTTAAATGGACAAGAATAATAACATTCAATCTCACTAACACTTACTTTATCAGTAGTCAAAAATAATTTATCGTTATTAAGATTGGACACATCGTTAATATAGTTAAGATTGTTAAAAATAGATTCAATATTATCTCCGCCATCAATCAATGCCGAATAAATATTGGAAGTATTAGACTTGATAACAGCCGAATTATCAGCCTGCATAGTTTTTAGATTTTTTATAAAATTCGTTTTGGCAACTTTAGCATTGGGATTGTTAAAGAAAAACCAATCTTTGTTAATTAATTCGTTTTGATAATCATGTTGTAGCACACTACCATTAACGACCTTTACTTTACTAAATATGCTACACATATTATTAATTACTTCGCTAGGCATATTCTTATCGCCACTCGCACTTACAGAGACATATGTCATAACTATATGTTCACAGTTAAGAATATTTTCGTATACTTTAAATTTACTACGTTTGTTAATCATATTAATGGTTGGCGATAAACGATAATTATTGGTAAGCAATCCTATATCTTGGTCAGTAATGATGCCTAAATCTATCTGCACCATAGGTACTTTGCCATCTTCAAGTCCCATCATAAAAGTATAAGATTTTTTAGTAATATAATTATTAATATCAGTAACAAACAAACTATCAGCCAATATAGGTGGCATGGTAACTGAAATATTTTCAAAATATGCTTTTATAATAGCAAACGCTTCTTTGGTATCTACCACATAATCACATAAGACATCTTTAAGTTCCTTAAACCCTTTATTAACTTTATTAACAATGTTGTTAAGTCGATTATATTCCAAAACATTGTTATGTAACTTAAATTCTTCACTTAAATTATTAAGATAGTTGTTAAAACCAAATTCTTCTGTAAACTGTTCTAATCTACAACAATAATCATTAATTGAATTACAGTCCTTCAAATCTTCTTTAAAAGCAGTTAATTTATCTAATACTAGATACACTTCTTCTAGTCCGGTAATATCAAAATTGTGGGGGCGAGAAAGAATAGTCGAATAATTAATACCCGTCTTTATAATCATATTCTCAAAACTATTAAGAACTTCAGTATTAAGTCCACTATAATAACGAAAGAAATTAAATAATTCCCTTTTATTAAAATTGGCATTAATAAGTTCGAATAAATCCGAATAAAATCTAACTAGCACAGAATCAGTAATCATTTGACTTTCATCAAAGAAATAAGGAATATTATAACTTAAAAATAATCTTTCAAGTACCGGTCTATAATCAGCAATATTGGGTACAACTATATTAATATCATTATAACCTATATTTTGATTAATAATTAATTCTTGTATTTTCTTTATTACAAACAAAGATTCGTCTTCTGGATTGTTAAATTTATACAATTGAATATTGTTAGGTTGGGTATCTGTACGTACAGGATTAATAGCAAACAAGTTATTACTTATAATTTTAAATTCGGATTGATAATTATCTTTACAATACACTCTATTATATTTATAGCCATTGATAGTACACAAATCTAAAAGATTAAGATATATATTATTAAGGAAAATATTTTTATTGTTTAATTCATCAATAAAATTAACTGCACAAGCAACATTAACACTAGCAGATTTTTTAATCAAAGCACTAATTATGTTGTACATCTGCGGAGTAAAGTCATCAAACCCAATAAAATAAAAATGTGTATTAGAAAAATCTTCACCTTTGATTAGATTAACAAGTAAATCTAATTTATTAAAACTATCAGTATAATCATTCTTTAAAAAGTTTTCGTAGCACTCATATACCAATTTTAAATCGTTAAGTTTTTGATTAAGATTATGACTTTTAGTATCTACATTTATTTTGTCTACAGGGACATTACAACTTTTAAACATAGAGATAGTATCAAACAATGTAGACGCAAAACCATTATAGTTAATCGCTTTTTTAATAGTAGTAAACTTATCTTTATTTTCCATAAGTATTTTTTTGATAAGTGCCACACATACAGGTTTGGTAAGTACACGAGTATTAATATTGTTGTTAATTACAATACGATTGGTGAATCTGGTTAATGTAGTAACTTCAATATCAAAAAAACACTTTTCGTCTAAAGCATCAAAAAGTTTTTGTTCTATTTGAAGAGTCATACGATCAGGAGTAAATATAACTTGTTTTGCTCCCTTATTCTCTTTCAAGGTATTAAAAATATAATTGTTACAGTTACTAACTGTTTTTGAATAGTATATATTAAGCAATTTGTTATCCTTTGTATACACATTATTAATGTGAAAATTGTTATAAAAAACACTAGTCACATATCCTAGTCATAGTATATCAAAATTAGCAAAGTCTTACAACAAACAACTGCCATAATTATACTCTTTCTTTAAGTTTTCTTAATTGTGACTCAAGATCAAGTACTCGTATAGAAGTAGATTGTAATTGACTTTGGTACAACGTAAGTTGTTGTTTATATTTTCTTTCAACTACTTTTTGTGTGTTGGACTTAACCAAATTGATTAAACCTATAAACAGATTTTTAATATCGTCATCAGTGAGTATATCAAAATTTCTATTTTTAAATCTAATAACTTTATTAACTGGACTTACCTTATACTTGCTTCCTTTATAATTCATACTTCTCTTTAAATATGTTAATTTCTTCACAAACTTTTTTACCATAATTTTACCTACATTATTTTCTATAATTGTAACCATATTGTGCTAGTTAAAAACCAAATAATATGAATATTTTTGTAGTATTTTCAATATTTATATAAAAAGATATTATGGAGCAATATGAGAGAATTTAATATACATTTTTATACCAACAATCCCTGCAACATATTTGTTAATGGCGAAATGTTGGGACTTATTGACAATAAAAGCAACTTTTTTATCGATATAGTATCATTTACTGACCAAATGGTTATTACTTGTGAACCTATATGCGAAGATAATACTATTCTACTTCCTTACTCTTTTAAGTTAAATTATATTAACAATACTTTACAATCAAGTTCAAGCAATACAACCATTGTACCATTCCCCAATAACAACTATGATGTTATATTAGATTTTAAAATGGTTATGGTTAATAATAAGTCAACTTTACTTTCTAAAAAGATAGATAACTACACCATACTCACCATGGTAGACACTATAAGTACATTATCAATATTTTTAGATAATAAAAACTTGTACACATGCAAATATGCTAATTTATGCAATCTTGAATATGAAAAATATAAGGACTTATTAATAATCACTGGTGATTCAAACCAATCAAAATTATTGATATGCTATGACACTATTGATAACAAAATATTATTAAGTGATACATACAGCAATATAGAAAAAAACAAGGATTATATTAAAGCATTAAAATGCCCTAACTTGACTTTACTTACTGGTACAGTTTACAGTCTTAATTTAAGTAACAAAGAAATAGAGAACTATCAAGTATACCTAGACAACTACAAAGCAACTACACACCCTAGCCTTATACCTTATAGTTTTTTAGAAGCAGTTCAAAACCAGAACTATAAATTAGCCGAAGGTTACATAGATAAAAATTTAATCCAGGCAGACGAAACCAAATTTAAACAATATTTTGGGGACATAAATAAGATATATTACAATTGTTATAATTTAGATAAAAATAAAGTAAATTACACTATATACACTGATAAATATCACAATTATAATTTTTATATTAATCAAGATAAAATAATAGAAATAGAAGAAAACCAATTAAATTAAAACTAAATAGAAAAAATCCCTTATTTAAAATGTTGTTAATTCTTATATTTTCTTGTATAATAAATATGTAAATATTAATATATTTACAATAATAAAAAGGGATTAAAAATTATGAAACTAGAAGTAAAAATAGTTTTGGCGGTTGTGGCAATACTAATTATATTACTTTTAATTGTATTAAGTAGCCGTACCAGAATCAGAAAAGTTTATAAAAGATATATGGGTGTAGGCAATCAAGCCAATCTTACGGGAAGTCAGTTTGCAAGTATAGCAATCGAACAATTGGATTTAGATATAGGTCTAGCAGTTACTGATGGCGAACTTACAGACGCATACTCTCCTAAAGATAAGGTATTAATTATGAGTCGTGATGTATGCAACAATGCTAGTTTATCTTCATTAACAATTGTAGCACATGAATTGGGTCACGCATTGCAACAAAAGAAGAATGATCGTATGTTCGGTCTTTCACAAATTGTAGGAAGAATTAATAGATTTATATCTAAACTATTTATGCCGATACTTATTGCTGGTATTATTACCCTATTCTTTAATATGAATTTAGGTATAAACTTATTATGGACTTCTTTAGCAATTTTCTTATTTAATATATTTGATAAACTAATCACTATACCAGTAGAATACAATGCTAGTCATCGTGGATTGTGGTATTTAAAAGAATATCATTATTTATCTGCTAACGAGTATGGCAAAGCAAAAAAACTTCTTGGTATAGCAGCCCAAACTTATATAGCATCTTTATTCGATGGAATTATAATTTTTGGTAGTAAACTAAACAGACTTTTCAATAGAAAATCTAAAAAACGTACAAGGAGATAAAATTTATGTGGGAACTATATTGGGAATATTATGTAATGGGTATAATACTTTTACCTGCAATTTTACTAGCACTTTACGCACAAATTAAAGTATCTACCACTTATTCAAAATATTCATCAGAATTAAGTAAAAAAGGTATGAAATCAAAAGACTTGGCACGATTACTTTTAGATTGTGCCGATTTACAAGATGTACAAGTTATTAAAGTAAATGGTCAACTTACTGATTATTATGACCACAAACACAGAACAGTAGCATTAAGTTCAAGCAGTTATGATAGTAGTTCGATATCTGCACTGGGTGTTACAGCCCATGAAGTAGGTCATGCTCTTCAATACAAAAACAATTATTTACCTATTAAAATACGTTCGGTAATAATACCTATAGTTAACATATGGTCAAAATTACTATGGCCACTAGTACTTTTAGGTATCATATTAAACTTCGCAGTATTGCCTACAAGCGTTGCTGGTAAAGTATTAATGTGGATAGGTATAGGATTCTTTGGATTAATCGCATTGCTAGATGCAATAACACTTCCAGTAGAATACAATGCTAGTAATAGAGCATTAAAAATATTAGAGCAATCTGAAATTCTAGACAAAGAAGAAACTGAAAAGGCAAAAAAAGTATTAATGGCTGCTGCCCTAACCTATGTGGCAAGTTTGGTCAATAGTTTACTTAACTTATTAAGATTTATTCTAGTATTTGCTATGCATTCGAAAAAAAGAGATTAATAAAAAAACACATTAAGCATAAACAACTTAATGTGTTTTTTTATTTTCTTATTATAAGAATATTTTTTACTATTATTAATGCAATCATCTAAAATATTTTTAATTAACTATAGTATCTAAATTATTAACCCGATAATTTATTCTTTATCTTCAAGCATAGCGGTAGAACAATAGGCTTTTGTACTATTACGTTGAACAGTAATGCCATTGGCACAACAATTGCCATCTTCATTAAACAAACAATGTCGTGCATTACAATTAATATCAACATCTTGATTATGTCTAAATGCATGATATTCAGGAGCAATCTCAAACATAGTACGACTAACATTTTGACGTTGTTCACTGCTTAAATTATTGTTTTTTTCATATGTTGCACAATTAAGATTATGTTTAATATCTATTCCCTTTGCTTCACAACTAAATTTGTTGTTATGCACACAATCCAGTTTTTTACATTTTAAATCCATATATATCTCCTTTGTTTTCTTATAGTATCTGTAAAAATATTAAATTTAAAACATAATAAATTGACAAAATATGTTATTTCATTTAAACTTTTTATATAAATAAAATAAAAGGAAGTTATTATGAAAGTTATTTTATTAAAAGATGTAAAAGGTACTGGTAAAAAAGGTGAAGTTGTTAATGTAGCAGACGGATATGGTAGCAATTATCTTATCCCTAACAAATTAGCAAAAGTTGCCAATGCAACCAATCTTAACCTTGCCACACAAGAAAAAGCAAGCGAACAACACAAACAAGAACTTATGTTACAAGCAGCAAAAGATTTAAAAGAAAAAATAAATAATCTAGATGTCGTACTTAATATCAAATGCGGAGAAAATGGTAAAACTTTTGGAAGTATCTCCAATAAAGAAATTGCTGAAAAATTATCTAGCATGGGATATGATATAGATAAGAAAAAGATTGAATTTAATCCAGTTAAATCTATCGGATTATTTGATGTAAAAGTAAAACTACACCCAAGTGTTGTGGCTACAATCAAATTAGAAATAAAACCACTATAAAACATAATTAGTTAGTTAAAAAATCTCCAATTTTTGGAGATTTTTTTTATGCAAATATAATAAGTACTTATATTTTATTTATAGATTAAATAATAAAGTAATGATTAAAACTATACATAAACTATGTGATGTTGATTTACTTACAATGCTCATAAATCAAATTGCTATCAAAATTCCACGATAAATCGTGGCATCACAGTTTGAATAAACATCAGTTATACGAAAATATTGCTTCGCACTGCTTTCGTCTAACTTCCGATAATATAAATATAATGCAAAAACACACTCCATATTGTATTAACTTAATTGCTTTTATACTAAAATATATACAACAACAAAAAAAGACATGCATTTGCACGTCTTTTTTAATCACACATTATATCCCGAATAGTTTAAATTACTTAAGTTCTACAGTAGCGCCAGCTTCTTTAAGTTTAGCTTCCATAGCTTTAGCTTCTTCAGCAGGAACGTTTTCTTTAATTGTAGAAGGAGCACCATCTACAAGTGCTTTTGCTTCGCCAAGACCAAGACCAGTAAGATCTTTAACAGCCTTAATAACTCCAAGTTTAGCAGCACCAGCATCTTTTAATACAACTGTGAATTCGGTTTTTTCTTCAGCAGCAGCGGCAGCAGCACCAGCAGCAGGGCCAGCAACCATTTGAGCAGCAGCACTAACGCCAAATTCTTCTTCTAATTTTTTAACTAATTCGCTAACTTCCATAACAGTTAACTTTTTGATTTCTTCAACTAAATTTTCTAAATTTGCCATTTTAATTTTCCTCCAATAATTATTAAATTAAACTAAATTAATTTCCTTTCTTTGCGATTTCATTTAAAGCACGTGCAAGACTTGATACAGGTCCTTGTAAAACACCAAGTAACATAGCCACCAAAACTTCTTTTGTAGGAATTTTTGAAAGTGCTTCAATTTCTTGTTTAGATGCTAACTTACCGTTAACATAACCAAACTTAACGTCCATCTTCTTAATGTCAGAAATTGTGTTACAAATAACTTTTGCAGCAGAAACTTCGTCATTAGCAAAAGCAACACTTGTAGTACCTTCTAACATTGTTGGGTCGAAATCAGTTATACCACATTCATTAAGTGCTCTAACTAATAGACGGTTTTTGTATACTTTGTATGTTACACCAGTTTCAGTGCATTGTTTACGAAGTTTAGTATCTTCAGCAACATTAATACCTTTGTAGTCTACAAAAACAATACTAGTAGCATTATGAATGTTATTTTTGATTTCTTCTACTAATTGCTTTTTTACTTCTATAGCCTTCATTAAAAATCCTCCTTTAAACTTTTCGTGTTTGTTTTATAAAAACTTTATTTTTTCGACTAATATGTCGAATAATGTGTGAGGATTTAAAAAAACTCTTTCGCCACATAGAGTAAACGAAAGAGTTTTGAATATACATATAAAAAACTATTTGTTTACCTCGGCAAGATTTACTTTATACTTGCTGTCTTTGGCAAGACTTCTTTTAAAAACCGATAGTAGTATATATTATTTTGTATACAATGTCAACAATTATTTTCTAAAAATTGCCTAAATAATTTACCAATATAATATATTATGTTACACTTAACTATAGGAAGTTTAATTATGGTTAAAAGGGTTATAGCAGGATTATTTATTTTAATATGTTCAGTCGCTTTAACGTGTGGTTGTGATGACAACAAAAACAAAAAACAACTCGCATCAATTGATGATTCTGTGGGTAATTTAACCATTTTTTCTTTAACACAATCTAATAAAGATACTCTGCCCTTGCTATTGAATCTAGGACATAGTTTCATAACTATAGAGAACACTTCTTCCGATAATATGACAATAGGCAACTACGAACTTACACCTAATGAAACTATATGTATAGGAACATGGAGTATATCCAATCATTTTGGTGTATGGTACAATGTAGAGTCCAATTATAATAGCAAATATAATCGTTATGATGGTAGAATCTCACTTACAAAAGAAATCTCTAGTAATGACATAACCACTATTACTACCTTTATTGCAAAACATAACTACTGGAATCCATTTAGAAATTGTTCATATTTTGCATTAAATCTGTGGAATTCAGTGGCAGATAGCAATGAAAAACTTAAAAAACCAATTATTTACTCTCCTACCCATGTTACACAAGAAATTAAAAAGTTTAACAATTATGAATATAACAGACCGCTGCCTACAAATAGCAATATGGGATATTATTCTAACGCAAAATTTGTAAGTTTTAATATGAAAGGAGAAGATAAGTATGTTTAGAAAAATAACATTTATAATTCTCTTAATTATTGACATATACCTTATTTATAGTGCAATAGGTTATGCTATTATGGGCAATAATTGTCCAGAAATAGTTGGTGAACAAAAATCAATATTTATGGGTAATTATATTATGAGTATAATATTTGGGAGTATAGGAATAATGCTCACAATTGTACTTATAATTTTGGGAATAAAAACGTATAAAAAGAAAAAACAATAGATGGTCGTATAACCATCTATTATTTTTTATGATTTATTATTAATCAAATACATTATTACGAATAAAAATATATGGTAAATCACTAATATATAGCAATTTAAGCCCCAAATTGGCCATATAACGTCATATTTAACTTTAATCTATAACTTATATTAGTAAAACATATAATGACGTAAAATAACCCTAATTTTTAGATGCAATCACTCGGAAACAAGCACAACGTTAGTTGTATTTGTGTAGAAGTGATTAGCATCGCAATTTACGTGATTTCGTGCTTACACTTAAGCACGTTGTCCAAATCCCTTTGGACAACAAAAAAAAGAGCATACTGCTCTTTTTATATACTTTACTACTCGTACAGGCTTACATAATATTGGCTTATTATATCAACCGCGACCATTAATTTAGATGCAATCACTTGGAAACAAGCACAACGCTAGTTGTATTTGTGTAGAAGTGATTAGCATCGCAATTTACGTGATTTTGTGCTTACACTTAAGCACGTTGTCCAAACACCTTTGGACAACAAAAAAAGAGCAATATGCTCTTTTTTTAAATCACGTAAATTACATTACCTTATAATCAACTTTGATTCCAGGTCCCATAGTAGAACTTACTGAAACTGACTTGATATATTGACCTTTAGCGGCTTGTGGTTTAGCCTTAACGATGGCGTCCATAAGTGTGTTAAAGTTTTCAAGTAATTTTTGAGTACCAAAACTCTTTTTACCAATCATAACGTGTACAATGTTAGACTTATCTAGTCTATATTCAACTTTACCAGCCTTAACATCAGCAATAGCCTTTGTTACGTCTGTAGTTACTGTACCACTCTTTGGGTTAGGCATTAAGCCCTTTGGTCCTAAAACTTTTGCTATTCTACCAATAACTGGCATCATATCTGGAGTTGTGATACATACGTCAAAATCCAACCAACCTTGTTGAATTTTAGCGATCATTTCTTCTGCTCCAACATAGTCTGCACCTGCTTTAGTAGCAGCATCTGCATGGTCACCTTTAGCGATAACCAATACTTTAACACTTCTACCAGTACCGTTAGGAAGAACAACTGTTCCTCTAACTTGTTGGTCTGCGTTACGTCCATCAACACCAAGTTTGATGTGAAGTTCAACGGTTTCGTCAAACTTTGCGCTTGCTGTTTTTTCACACAAATCTAATGCTTCTTGTGGAGTATATAGAGTTGTACGATTAACAAGTTTAGCACTTTCTAAATATCTTTTACCTTTCATAATTTCCTCCTTGTGGTTATACCGAATAAATTAAAAATTTTTTACTCTCCCACTTATTCAATAACGGTTACGCCCATACTTCTGCAAGTACCTTCAATCATGCTCATAGCACTTTCAATAGTTTTTGCATTTAAGTCAGGCATTTTTAATGTAGCAATTTCTTTAATTTGTGCTTTAGTAATAGATGCAACTTTATTCTTAATAGAGTTAGCAGAACCGCTTTCAATTCCGCAAGCCTTTTTAATAAGAACTGCTGCAGGTGGTGTCTTTAACACAAAACTAAAAGATCTATCAGCGTAAATAGTAATTACAACTGGAATAACATAACCTACTTGGTTGGCTGTCTTTTCGTTAAATTCTTTAGTGAATGCTGCGATATTAATACCGTGTGGTCCTAAAGAAGATCCAACTGGTGGGCCACTTGTAGCCTTACCTGCTTGTAATTGCAATTTAACAACTGCATTAACTTTTTTATTTGCTGCTGTCATATTTTCCTCCTGCCATATCTGGCCTATGTGGTTATTAACAAAACGCATAACAAAAATTTACGTTTCTCCCACTATATTTTAAATAAGTAATTAACTTATAAAAAATCAAAAATTAATCAACTAATTTTTTAACTTGGTCTAGTCCCAAATCAACTGGGGTTTCTCTACCAAACATTTCTACGATAACACGACACTTATTGGCTTGATTATCAATACCTACTACAGTACCAACAAAGCCGTTAAGTGGTCCATCTAGAACTTCTACCTTATCATTCTCACGTAGGTCTGTATTAACCATAACAACTTTTTCAAGATGCATTTTTAATGTCTCTTCATCAGTTAATGGTAATGGACGACCTTTTGGTCCAACGAAACCAGTAATACCCCTTGTACGGGTAACTGCATGCCATATATCATCGCCATATATCATCTTAACATATACATAGCCTGGCATTAGTCTTCTAGATACAACTTTACGTTTACCATTTTTTTCTTCAACAACATCTTCCATAGGGATAACAATGTCAAAGATACGTTCCTGTAAATTGTATTTATCAATAACAATTTCCAAGTTTTCTTTGGCTACGTTTTCATAGCCAGAGAATGTGTGCAAAACATACCATTTTGCTTCTTTTCTAGCATTTTCAATTCTAATCTGTTCTTCAGAAAGTTCTTGTGGTTGGGTTGGGTTGTTTGTTAATTGTGTATCAGAATCTACAGTATTAGATTCTTCAACTGGCATAGTGTCTGGAGTATTTTCAACTTCCATAGTTTCTACATTTTCAGTATCAACTTCGGTTAAGTCTTTTTCGTCTTCCATACTACTAACCTGGGATTAGATTATATAGCATTGATAATAATTTATCAATACCAAACAAAACTAAAGTACAAACAACAACCACTGTTATAACTATACCTGTATTTTTACATACAGTACCGAAACTAGGCCAACTTACTTTCTTTAATTCTGACCAAGTTTCTTTAGTCTTTGTAACTACCGGATTAGGACCTTTCGATTTCTTTTTAGAATTCTTTTTTGCTGGTTTAGAAGGTTTAACGTCTTTAGAGTTTTTAGGCTCGTCAGGGGTAACTACTTCTACCTCAACATTTTCATTTTCTTTATTTGCCATATTTGTTCCTCTCTAAAAACTATTTTGTTTCTTTATGAAGAGTTGTCTTTTTACAGAATTTGCAATATTTTTTGAATTCGATTCTGTTAGGGTCATTCTTTTTATTCTTTTGTGTTGCATAATTACGATTTTTGCATTCTGTACATTCAAGTATAATATTTTCTCTCATTGTTGGCCTCCAACTAATAATTTACGCTTAAAAAAATAGAGCGGAATGCTCTATTTAATTATTAACTACAAGTATTATAATATATTAGATTAATATTTGCAAGTACTTTTGTTAAATTTAACTATATCAAATCGCTATTTTTGTAATTTTTTATACCCAAGTACAACAATACTGCTGGTACAACAAACCAAATAGCAAAACTATAGTAATTAATCACTCCGTAGCCACTACCTACAATGTCACTAAATGTAACTGACAATGGAGATAAGCACTGGAATAATTTAAGAAGTGTGCCACTTAAAGTTAGACTTGCAAAGGTATAGAATACCAAAACAATAAGCATAGCATATATAATATTAAATTTACGTTTACCTAATAATGCTAATGCAAAACTAAATACGCCTATCTGAATAGTAGCGACAATAGTAAATAAATAATATCCTAGGAAATTGATAAACTTAAATTGTCCATTACCCCAAATAAGTAATGCAATTAAGCCAAATAATGCACATACAGTATTAAATATAACAAGGTTAATAACAAGTCTTAAAAGTTTATTAAGTACGATTTTTGTACGGCTTGCATTCTGGGTATAAAGCAACTCATAACTACCATCTTTAAAGTTGTTATTGATTAATTTACAACCTAGTCCGGCTGCATACAAGCCACCAAAGAATGCCCATACTTGGGCTGCTTGGGCACTAAAATATGTACCAATACTCATATTGCCCAATACTTCTAGAATTTCTTTTATAGATTGGTCACCATCAAAATATTTTAATAATCCATTTAGAATATTATCCATGTATGGGAACAAGGCTATATTTATAAACAATAGAACTGAAGCAATCAAACTAATAAATATTAATGCTTTATAATTTAATTTACGTTCTAACCTAAATAATGGCGATAATTTGGTTGTTTTTTCATGTCTTATATCACTTAATTTCATCTTACATACCCCCATTATTCATAGAAATGAAGAAACATTTCTTCAAGTCCCGCATCTTCAATACTAATATTGGTTACATCTATACTGTTAAGATATTTAACCAATTTTTTCATTTCGCCATTGTAATTAAACTTAATGTAATTATTCTCTCTCCTTACATTGCTTACACCGCTTAATGTAATCTCTGGAGATGAATAGTCTGTTTCGATAGTAACAATCTTTAATCTCTTTGTCTTTAATTGTTCCATCTCTTCTATAGCAATTATCTTACCAGCCTTTATTATAGCCACTCTATCACACAATCTTTGAATATCAGTAAGTGTATGTGAAGAAATAAGTATACTTGCACCACGTTTTTTCTCTTCGTCCATAAGTTCAAAGAATTTAAGTTTGATTAATGGATCAAGTCCAAAAGTAGGTTCGTCCAATACAATAAGTTTTGGACTCGATAAAAGTGCCATAACGATACACATTTTCTTTTTATTACCTAAAGATAATTCGCTGGCTTTTCTAGTTAAATTAAGTTCTAGTTTTGTAGCCAAATAATCTATACGGTCATAACTAACCTTTTTCATATCTGCTACAAATTTTAAGTTTTCGGCAACAGTTAAATTGGGGAAGAAACTTGGTTCGCCACCAGCATAGCCCAATTCGACACGAGCGGTATCCCCTTCTTTAAATGCATTGCGATTAATTATAGCAACTTCGCCACTGTCTGGTTTTAGAAGTCCTACTATTGCACGTATGGTAGTAGTTTTACCAGCACCATTAGGCCCTATAAAACCTACAATTTCGCCTTCTTTAACATTAAAGGTTACGTCTTCGACACCCACATTCTTGCCATAGTATTTCTTTAAATTATTTACTTCGCAAGGTATCATAATTACTCCTTAATAATAAATATTTAATATATCATATATATGATACTATATTTTTTATGCTTTTGCAATAATTGTTAAAAATTATCTTAAACTTTGTTAAGATACAACCATATAATCACTAGTAAAAATTGTTGATTAATTTACATATTTTTTTCAAGTTGGGTCTTTACAAATCATATATTTATGATATACTATTACTGATAAAATTAGAGAGGTGTTGTGATGGCAACTTATGCTGAAATAGAAAATAGAAGAAAACGCAAGCACTATATAACATATGAATATAAAAAAATGGGTGAATCCTACAAGGATGAATACAATATTGACCTTAACGTTGCAAAATATCTTGTAATAAATATTGATACAGATGCAGATAAATCCAAAATCTTAACAGAGAATGCTGAAAACCATGTATATAGCAAAATGGATTTTGTTCCACAACCAAGTTTTAAGACAGTAGAAACCATATTGAAACAACACAATATGTCACAAAACATTATAGATTATTTCAAATGCAATATGTCGATTGGTAATGGAATTGAAGACACTGTATGTAAAAACTTATTATCCGCAATGGGTAATCATGACTTTCAGACAATACTTAATGACCTTGGTCCAGCATGCAGAGATAAGGCAAAAATGTCAGAAATGTTACAAACTTTAACCGAACAAGCCAATGCTGCCGCAATTAATGGATTATTTTCAAAACTATTCCAAAAAGTAAGTCTCGTAGGTGCAACATCTAAAGGAGATTTCAATAAAATATCCCCTACAATAGTGAACTATATAACTAATTTATATAAAAGAATTGTCTTTGGAGATAGCAAGAGACGTACAGCACCAATAGATATACCTAATGATCCTTCTAGAGTTTTTACATTAATTCCTAGACTAAACGAAGAAATGCGTAAGATTGATGCTAGGGGGTATCATGATTTATCAGACAAACAAATTATGGAAAATTTAATAATGCCATTTGAAACAATACTTAACAAAACTTTAGATCAACAAAAAGCAAATGGTAAAAGTAAAAAGTAAAAAGTAAAAAACACACATAGTAATTAATACTATGTGTGTTTTATTCTATTATAACTTAAAAAATCTCCATATGGAGATTTTTTTAGTTAAATTTTACCATATACAATTGCATCATAAACTGAACCAGAAAGTGCATTAAAATTATCCACTGAAAGAGTACCATAATTTTTAATAGTACCATCTCTAAATCTTTCCATAAAATTCTTAACAATTTTACCATCTTTTTCAACAAGTGTATAGGTAAATAGACGTACTTCATCTGGCTTTAAAGCAACAGAAACAAATGAGGAATCACCAACTCTATTAACAAATTTAGGGTTGTATCCAACACATAATATTAAATATTCAGTTGAAGTATCATCATACATATATGTATCAACAGGCGGATGAATTACTTTTACATTAGCACCTTCCATAATACGTAAAGATAGTCCTTCATAACATATACTGAAATTTTTATGATCTTGATTTGTTAAACTGTAAAATGATTCTTTATACTCGTCAAAATAAGTGAAGAAATTATTAATTATTAATTGATTATATGTCATATGTTATTCTCCTATATTTTTCAAATAAGTAAATTGAATTTTTATATTTATGTTAAAAGTTCACTATATTTCACAGGTTTTGATTTCAACTTATTCTCCTGACTACATTCTTCAGTACTACCTGGATTATTTGTTGGACCACCTATTGCATCTTTAGTTAATGGAGTCTTTCCCCCAGCAACAGCATATGGATTATTAACTGAAGTTGGAGCATTGTTAGATGCTTCATTATTATTATTACCCTTTGTAGAAGCATGTGTAGTTTCTTTAGATGGTGAAAAATCTCTAACAATTGAAGGTTCTGATTTTCTTGATGGTATATCAACTTTAGTAGTAGCACTAGATTGGTTACCACTAACAATACCTTGTCCCATACCACTATCTTTAGTTTTTACCTTGGTAGCAATATCTTTAAGTTTATCTTTAATATTATTAGCCACTTGTTCTTGGTTGGCTTCTTTAACAACCACATCTTCGTCACTCTTTCTAGCAAGATTGACATCGTGTAAAGGTTCGGCTAAAGAGTCTTTCATACGTTTTGGCACTGCATCAAGAACTTTTTTCTTTGCTGTCTCATCTATACGAGCCGCACCAGCAATAAATATACCCAAAATAGGAAGCAAACGTTGTTTGAAATCTTTTTCTTGTTCGGCATATTCGTCAAGTCCATACAAATCTTCAAATGCTTTATCTAACAACTCATTCATTGCTTTATAGTTAACTACTTTTTTAGATTTTTTATCTAGCAAAAAGAAGTCTGATATATTGTTAAATTCATTATTAAAAATTTCTAGAATCTTTTTTGTGTATGGATTATTCATAGTCTTAAGCAAGTTAACACGTTGAGTAAAGAAGTCTTCATACATAATATTGTAACTATCTGCACTTAAGTTGTCCAAATATCCCAACAACACATTACGTTTTGCTATATATTGGTCATCAACATCTTTACGTTCTTGTCCAGAATCATCTTCATTAATAGTAACATTAAATTTCTTTAATGCTCTATCAACAAAGTCAGGAGTTATCTCACTAGTAAATTTACTAATAGGTGTCTTGATAACATTAACCATACGACCACCTTGTTTAGGCACTCCTTCTAATACACACAACTCGGCAACTGCAAGTTGACTTGCAGTATTCTTTTTAAAAGAAATTTCAAAGTCTATAGTCTGACCACTACTAGTTTTAGTAGAACAAAAAATATCGTTATTATAGGATTCTTTTTTACTTTTAGTAAAGTCTACTAATTCTTGTGCAACTTTTTTATTAATAACATAAACACCTTTTGCGTTATAGTCACCAAAAAGTTTATTTTGGATAACATCTACTCTTTGAGTAGTATATTCGTCAAAGGTCTCTGCCCTTTTAAATTTTGGAGCCATATACATTCCCCCTACAATACTAATTATATTATATCAAATATCAAACATATTTACAATTATTAATTTGTTTTATTATAAAAAATTTGTTAACAAAAAAGCAATACCAATTTTTGCCAAATAAAGGCATTAATTAGTATTGCTTGGTAAGTACAAAATATACTTTAATATTTATATGTCAAAATCATCATATGATGGTTTTAAAGCCTTATCAACAGCAACAGCAAATGATTCAGGGCAAACAATGTCTAATTTATAAAGCGTAACTGATTTTTGATATAGTTTTTGTTCTATAACAAAATATTTAATATCACTCTTATCTTCTTCTTGAAAAATCTGTTTAAGTGCAAATACTCTAAAATTTTGTTGTTTGTCAATACATATAGCAATCATAAGACTATCTAGTTGTCTATTAACAAACTTATCTTCAAAGGTTACAATAGCCATAACATAATCCGGATTAGTAGGAATAGCATGTTGTACCGACTTAACAGGTAACTTAATGTTCTTTAAGCCATTTTTTAAGAATATTTCTTTAGAAATTTCATTTTCTAAAGCACTTTTTAATTTTTCAGTATTTACAAAGGTTTCGTTACAAAATTTGTTTTTGTCACAATATGTTAAACCTTTTAAAAATTCATTTACAAATAAATAATTATATGTCATTATACCCCCTAACCGCGACACATTGTCATGCCAGTATCACCTTTAATTCTTTCCATTTTTATTCTTAAATCATGTTGTGTCGCACGATCTACCACATCGATTAGATAAGCATCTTTAGAATTAACGTCATTTACTGCATTATTATAAGCCTGTTGATATATAGAAATATCAATTGCCACTGCAACAGAACCATTAAGCGGAGTTGGCATAGACCAATTAGAAGATCCTTTAATGTAATTAGTAAGATTAATATCATTATTAAATAATCTTGCGGATTCTACATAACTTGGACCGCTAGTTGTGGTCTCCTGCATCGTAGAATATCCACCCATAGTAGATACTGTCGAAGATGTACTTATACCACTGCTAGGTTTAGGACTAAAGGTAGTCTTTGGAGCAGATGCAGTATGCTGTTCAGTAGATGCACTAGGATCGCTTGAATAAGTTCTATCTGCATTTTCAAAATCTGTTTGGGTGGAAACAGTAGAAGTACTTTGACCATAACCCGGCATATTAACTGTATTAGAAGTTATAGTAGAAATATTAGAATACTGCGATGATTTTCTTGCAGTGCCACGCATTTCAGGTGTAACTTTCACGTCTCCAACTGGGAATTGAGATACAATACCATCAATAGGAGATTGGGATAATGAACCTTGAACTCGAGTTCCTGTCAACCTACCATTTCCCCAAAGCAATGCTCCATCATTATTTTTAAAAAATAAATCAGAATAACTTGGATTATCAGTCTGTATGCCAACACTAGTTTTACCTTTACTAGAATCATGTACAGCACCCAAGAAAGAATCAAATGTTGTAGAATCCACCTTGCCTGCTTCATACTTAATAACAACCTGACCATTTTGGTTAACACCTTTATTAGTAAAGTCATCAATTTCTCTAGAAAACCTTACACCAGATGGGCTATCTATATTAACCCCCAACAAATGAAAGAAATTATCTATATACTTACCGCTCATACCTGTATAATTTTCAATTGCTTCTTTTAATTTTACTAATGGAGATTTTGTTTTATCTTCAAACACTTTTTGGTCTCCACTATATTGTGGGCAAGTAGAATAGTATTCTACAGCATTATCAAGAACTTCATTCATTGCCTTATAGTTATAGCCAAGTTTATATTTTTTGTCTTTGAAAAACATAGCAGTAACTGGGTCAGAAATATCATTTCTTAACATATCTAAAAGGTCTTTTGAATATGTATTTTGACCACGTTTAAGAGTCTTAACTCTAGTATTATAGTATTCTTTATAGGCTTTATTGATTTCGTTGTAACTAACTTCATCAAGTTTTGCTAAAAAGTCTTTACGGCTATTAATATTATCTTCATCAATTTCTTTAACATCACGACCTTTATTACTTTCAGTCTCGACATTGTAATATTGAAGTGCCTTATCTCTAAAATCTTTTGTATCTTTATCTACATATTTAGCGATAGTAGTTTGAATAATATTAACAGATTTTCCACCTTGTTTTGCTACCCCTTCAAGTACTTCAAGAACAGCAATATCTTGCTTGTTTTTTGGGTTAGATTTAATAGAAATCTTAAAGTCAATTACATCGCCTTTAGCAGTTTTTGCAGTGCAAAAAATATCGGAATTATAACTTTCCTTTTCTTTCTTCTTTAGTTTAACTAATTCATTAGTAATACGTTGTTCGATAGTATATTCTCCATCAGAATTATAATCACCCAACAACTTGTTTTGAATGACATCAACATTCTCTGTAACATAGTTATCTAAAGATTTTGTTTTAGGCATCCTTTTAGCCATCGTTACTCACCTTATAAATATATTTTTTAATTTAAAATATTATAAAAAATTAGTATTTATTCATACTTTTAACTATGATACTACATAAAAAATTATTTGTAAAGACTTAAATCTAAAATAATTATTTTTGTCCTTTATTTCTGAATATTTATATTATTAAAAAACCGCCTAATAAAGGCATTTTTTATATTTATTAATCTGCAATAATACAATAAAAAATTTTACATTATATGACATTATTAGACCTATAAAATATCACTTAAAAATATGTTAATAGTTATCTCATTTTTTACACAATTTAGAATAATTTAAACTAGCAAAATTAATCAATTGTACGACTTTTTAACTACAATAAATCGCAGTCTAATTATATGTAGACGCAAATAAATATCCCCCAGTAGTGAAGTGAACCCCATTTTTGCA
>DJSB01000018.1 GCA_002437945.1 Christensenella sp. UBA6345
TGCAAAAATGGGGTTCACTTCAGTCATAACTCGGCTTTTATTATTAAAGAAAATCACAAGATTAATCCTGTAAATGTATTATACTATCCTATCGATACTACATATATCCTATTATTAAACTTAATTATTAACTATTCTTATTTACAAGTTTAATAATACTTTGTTTAAGTTGTTCGACATTAGTATTATTTTTTGCGGATATATAGACCACATTTTTAGATTTAAATTCATCGTCTTCAAAATCTGGAACTAAATCTATCTTATTAAATACCGTTAACACTGGGGCTTTTGCTCCAATCTTTTTTAACACTTCATCTACTACTTCCATTTGCTTTTTATAATGTGGATCGGATAAATCTACAACATGTATTAACAAATCAGCATATACAGTTTCTTCTAGTGTCGAACTAAACGCATCTATAAATTCATGTGGTAGTTTGTTAATAAATCCTACTGTATCTACTAATAATATCTCTGTGTTTTTATCCAGCCACAAATTACGTGTAGTAGTATCAAGAGTAGCAAACAATTCGTCTTTAGCGTACAATTTTTCTCTAGTTAATAGATTCATAAGAGTACTTTTACCACTATTAGTATAACCAACTATAGCCACTGTCTTCTTTTTGGAATAACGTCTATTCTGTCTATTAACTTCCCTAGTTGTCTTAACATTCTTTAATTGCTTTTCCAATTTTAATATTTTGTCCATTACAACACGTTTGTTAAGTTCTAGTTTAGTTTCTCCCGGCCCACGCATACCTACTCCGCCACCAAATCGTCCTTCTGTACCACTTAATCCTGCAAGTCTTGGCAATGAGTTTTTTAGTTGTGCCAATTCAACTTGAAGTTTACCTTCACTAGTTTTTGCTCTCATAGCAAATATATCAAGTATAAGCATACTTCTATCTATAACTTTAACACCTAATGCTAGTTCAAGATTATTAATTTTACTACCGTTAAGTTGATTATCAAAAATAACCATATCGGCTTCGTCGAGTTTAACTGCTCTAGCAATCTCTTCAAGTTTACCTTCTCCTATAACATATTTAGGGTCAGGTTTACTTCTCTTTTGCCATATTTTATTAACAACCTTAATACCTGCAGTATTAGCAAGTCCTTCAAGTTCTTTTAAATCTACCGTTACATCATCATCTTTTTCTATTTCTGCCATAACCAGAATAGCACGTTGTTGTTGAGTAGTAGCATCAAAACTATTATCGTCCTTATTATTATCCTTACTATACTGGTCAATCTTTTCTAGTAATCCATATTTATTAATATACAACGCATTAGGGATATTGGTAATATTAATTTCTTTTCCTACCAACATACCGACATTGGCATCTGTTACACCATTAACAGATACACCCACTGCACATATACAATCAAAACCATATTTTTTAAGGGTTGCTTTATCTAAATTGGTTAATTGACTGTTTTCATTAGGTACAGTATGTATTAATCTTAAACCTTTACCTGTATTTATTTCTGCTAGGTCTATATAGTCTTTATCAGAAACAAACAATGATACAACTACACCTTTTCTATCTATCAAAGCGCCTACTTGCAAAGATGTTCGATGTGTAATCTGTGCCATTACTTTTAAAAGTCCCATATCAACAAAATCGTCTTTAGAACATCTCTTATCTTCATATTCCATAAGACAATCTTTAAGTTGTTGGCTAAAGTCAAATTCTATCTTCATATCCCCCCCCCAATTTATATAAATAATGGCATCTTATCGTTAACTTCCCTAACTTGTCCATTAATATTTTCTTCAGTTAAATCAATTAATTGACCATTAAATTCTTTAAGGGCTTTTAGATTTTTACCCACTTCATTGATACGATTACCCAATACCAAAGCCTTAACTTTTGTAAGATTATCTACTTGTGAATCTTCAGTATATTGATTAAAAATATTAACTGCATTATCAAAATATGTACTTAACTTTGTAGCACATTCTTTTAAATTCTCTATACCATCATATTCATTAGATTCGTCAAACAAATAATTAAACAAATATAATCCCAAGTTATCTTTATCAAAATCGAAATTAGTATATGAATTAGCATAAGTATAGGCTTTAGAAATATTATTAGTTTTAGTTAAAGCCAAAACATATTTATTTTTTAAATAATTGTCTTCACTATATAATGATGCTTTAACAAGATTGGATACTTTTTTAGTAGAATTGTTAATATCTACTTTAGTTACAAATGCAAGATAATTATCGTCTTGGCTAAATTTTTCATAATAAACTACTACTTTGTCATATTTGTTAATTTTTATAGCCAAATTAAGTGTTGAATACAATTGATTATAATCGTGAGTTTTATTAAAAGCACGTTCGGAATATTTAAGAGCAAGATTATTAGCACCCATACTATAGTACCAATTACATAGGGTTAAAGGATAAAAAAAATGTAGTACACTAAAAGTGGCTATTAGCAAAAACAACATAACTAAAAATGTATACAAAACAGGCTTAACTATATTATTCTTGATACTCATTATTTTCTCCTTTAATATATAATAAATGCTATATAATCATATAACAAATTATTAAAAAAAACAAGCCTAAACCACCATAATAGAGATTTTGGCTATAAATACAACTTTACTTACTATATATATCGACAAAAAAGTGGCATAAATATGCCACTTTTTATACAGATTTTGACGACAAAACTTCATTAGAAATAGGGTCAATAATTACTGCCAATTTAGTATTATCTCTTCCCACAAAACTTACATACCAATAATAAACATCGTTGATTTCATCATCACTTACTATTTTTATATAACATTCTCCCTTAAATTCGCCATTGTCTACAAAAGATTTTAATTGTTTTGATAGTTGCGCAACAGCAATTTTTAGTGCATTATCACTATTTACATTCCAGTTATTAGTAATATTAACAAGTTCGACACTCTCTACAAATTCACCTGCAATAATTTTTGCTGTAACAACTTCACTTGTATTAATATTTTTCTTTATATCACACATATATGTTAAGTCGTAAGGGTTACGTTCAAGTAAACCATCATATCTAGTAGTACCTACAGTCAAAACATAATTGGCATTATCAATTTCTATATCGTCAAGTATAGTAAATGTAATCACCCCAAATTCAATACCTTCAGTGCAATAACCATTAACCACATAGTTACGTTCACGCATACCACTTATCATATTAACTTTAATATGTTGATTACTACCGACATACATTACTTCTCTACACTCGGCTACATTCTCACTGGCAAGTAGTACAATATTATTGTAACCACAACCACACATTAATATTAGACAAAAAACACTTATAATTAATACGCATATTTTTTTCATAAAAAAATCACCCATAAATACATATATATTTATGAGTGATAAAGTTAACATATGACATAATTAGTACATTTCGTCTAAATCTTTTATTCTTTGTATATGTCTGCCACCTTCAAAAGGAGTAGTTAAAAATGTTTCTAATATTTTTACTAATTTATGTTTACTTAAAGTAGGATAGCCTTTATAACCACCACTAACTACTAGCACATTGGCGTTATTGTGAAATCTGCCTAAATAAGCCGTTTCTGGCATATTGCATAATACTGCTCTAATTCCCTTACATCTATTGGCAGCAATACTAGCACCAAGCCCAGTTCCACACATGTAGATACCTAAATTACCTTCTTGTTTAACAAGTTCGTTGGCTTTCTTTATATAATCTACATAAGAATCACTTTTATTATATTCATCAGCACCACAAGACACATATTCATAGCCGTGTTTGGTAAGCCAATCTTTAACAAATTTCATCTTTTCTACACCATTATGGTCAGTTGCTAAATATATCATACTAAATCTCCTTTTTTAATAAGTTGCACGATTTCATCAGTAATAAAATCAAAAATTTTAGCACATTTTTCATAAGCAGAAATATCTTGTCCGTATGGGTCTACGACATCAATTCCACTATAAAAATCACTTAAAGACATTACCCTACCAACATTCTTTATATATTCTTTATGGTTGTTGGTGATAGCAATTAATAAAGTATCTTTATCTACCATATCTATAGTGAGTTGTCTAGCCTTTTTACGTCTAGCATTAATACCCATATTTTTAAGTGCTTGTAGAGTATATTTACTGGTATATGTATTAGGTTGAGCCATAATACCTGCACTATTAACTTTAATGTTGTTAATATCATTAAGTTTAAGTTTATGCTTCAATATATGCTCTATCATAGGGCTACGACAAGTATTACCTGTACATACAAATATTATTTTTTTCATATTGATACTACTTTAAATTTAATGATGATTTTAACTGGTTAATTTTTCTATTAAGTCCATTTTTTGTACTAGTTTCGCAAGGTACACGTTTAAGATAATCTACCGCTCCTTGACGATACTCGTCATACACATCTGATACATATTTAACATCATCAGGTAAGGTACTTAAAAATCCACCTTTTAACGCACCTTCTGGAGTAAAATCCAAAAGTAATACTGCCGAATCATCAAATATAACAAAATCAGACTGTCCACACTTATCTGTAGCATATACTTTTTGTCCTAAATGATTATACACAAGTGCTTTTAATGCTTCACATTTTAGATATGTGGTAACAACTTTAGGAACATAATATAAATGTTCTATATCTTTTGTTTCTTCCAACAATACATGGTCTAAATAATAATCAGCCAATTTTTGTTCTACTTCCTTAAGATTAAGAACAGCATACTCATTGTACACTTCATCATAATTACCAGAGTAATCAGTAAGATGTCTATACACCCTAACTTTACTAGACATATCAAACATACTCTCTATACAATTGTACAACTCGTCTCTATCTAAATGTTCGGTTTGGGATAATTTCTCTAACATACTAGTCTCCTTAAAATCTATATAGATAATAACACAATTTAAACATTAATACCAATTAATTAAGTAATATAATAACATTTTGGCAAAACAAAAAACCTTGGGTATCCCAAGGTTTTTGTAAACACAAAATTAACGTTTGCTATATTGTGGTGCTTTTCTTGCTTTCTTAAGACCAGGTTTTTTACGTTCTTTAACTCTAGAATCTCTAGTTAAGAATCCTGCTTTCTTAATATCGTCTTTCAAGTTTGGTTCTGCTTTAACCAATGCTCTAGCAATTGCTTGACGGATAGCACCTGCTTGACCACTTAAGCCACCGCCGTGTACATTAACAACGATGTCATATTTACCAACTGAATTGGTAAGTTCTAGTGGTTGGTTAACGATAAGTTGTAAAGTACCAAGACCAAAGAACTCGTCAAGTGCTTTCTTATTAACAGTAATTACACCATTACCATTAGGGGTAAGTCTAACTCTAGCAATAGATTGTTTACGACGACCTGTAGCGATATATTCAACTGTCTTTGCTGCAGGGATTGATTTTTTAGTTGCCATTATCTAACTCCTCCTACTAATTTGTATGGTTTAGGTTGTTGAGCAGTATGTGGATGCTCTGCACCTTTGTATACTTTTAATTTTCTAAACATTTCTTTACCTAAACTATTTTTAGGTAGCATACCCTTAACTGCTTTTTCAAGAACAAAATCGCTCTTTGTAGCCATAAGGTCTTTGTATGCTGTTTGTTTTAATCCACCAGGGAATCCAGAATGACGATAGTAGAATTTATCTGTCATCTTCTTTCCTGTTAATACCATCTTGTCTGTGTTGATTACTACTACATAATCACCTGCGTCACAATGAGGGGTATATGTAGGTTTATGTTTGCCACGTAGGATAGCAGCAACTTGACTAGCAACTCTACCTAAAGGCATATCTGCAGCGTCAACTAATAACCACTCACTCTTGACAGTTTGTGCATTTGCCATAACTGTTTTCATATATATTAATCTCCTAAAATAAATTTAAAATAATTAATTTAACGTATGCCTTTGATTTGTGGGGCTAGTACAAAAAAAAGTGCAACCTTAAATATTGCAAGTAAATTATAAATAATTATAATCTATTTGTCAAGATAATTTTGCACTTTTTAAAGCGATTTTTTAATAATTTCTATCTTTATTATTATTAAGTTGTTGCATCATACGATACCTTTCAATAATAACATCTGATTGACGCCTTATTTTATATGGATTAAGTGATGGCAAACCACTAGATTGCATAATAATATTATCACCATCAGTATTGTATATATCACAAACAAAGCGATATTTCTTTAATGCATCATACTGGTCAGTATGCAAAAACACATCTTTATTAAGTGGTTTGGTTTCGGCATATTTAATAGCATAACTAGGATATTCAAGTGATATAACATGCTTAAATGGTTTAAGCAATTGAGCAATATGTGCTTGACTTTCTTTATCATCATATACTGCTTGACTAGCGCCAAAATCAATAACAGCCGGCTCTTGAAGTCCATTTAAGACTTCTTCAACCATACGTATTTCATATGGCTTTTGATATTTTAACCATAGTTTTGGGTCAAGTTTTAATAATTTAGTAGATTTTTCTTTATCAAAACCATATTTAGGATAATACACTTTCCTATAATCGTCCATACTTATCTGGTTAAGCCCTAATGTATTAACTAGACTATCAGATATAATGCTTTTGCCCACACCCACAGGTCCAATCAAAATTATTGTATTGTTGTATATATAATCTTTATCCATATGTATATATTCCTTTATCAACCCATTGTTCTTTCATTATCATCATTAGTTTTTACTGTACCGGCATTACCATACCCATAATATTGTTGCGTAGCAATCATTTGCTCCGCCATAAAAACTATATATTTATTATTATAAACTCTAGTATCATTACCTACAACATGTGTATTATCATGTTTTACCTGTACTGCAACTAAACCTAATAATTCCTTATTATTCTCTTCAATAGAACCATCTTTGACTTTATCTGTCGCTTCCGCTGGTTCGTATATTCCAGAGTGTCTATTAGAAGCACAAATTATCTTTTCAACTGTATCTATAATATGGGTATAAATTTCACTATTCCTTTTTGTATCCAAATACTTAAATTGTTGGTCAATTAATTCTTGATACCTTTCATCAAAGTTAGTCATCTTTTTGCCATTAATAGCACTATTTAATTTTTCTAATTTAAGTTGTTTTAAATTTTCAAAATACTTTACCGCCATATCAGAATAATCTGACTGTGAAATATTAATCCCCTTACCTTTCATATCTTTAATATTTCTACTTACATACACAATGCCTAAACATTGTACACTTGCCACACAGTTTGGGTCACCAGTTTCTCCTAAAGAATTAACAGACGAATCTACACCCTTAACTTCTTTTCTAGTATTAGGGTCAACTCCACCTTGTAACTCTTTAGCCAACATTTTTACTCTTTCTTTGGCTTTACTAGTATAAACATATATGGAACATTTACCAAGTATACCCCTTATTATGTCTCCATCAAATTCTCTTACAAGTGAGCATTCTCTATTGCCATTTGCTTTTCTTTTAAGTTCGTTGGCTCTTATATTTTCACTAGTTCCAGCAATATGTGAATAAACTTCACTTTCTATATATTCGGTAATAACCAATTCAACTTTAGGTGGATTGATAAATGCTAATTGAAATAAATTAGCAAGTTCATATTTATAAGATATATCGTGAAATGAAGTAACTGAATCATTAAACGAATCTTTATATTCAGAAACAATGTTTTCAACTCTTCCTTCAAGTAGCGGATTTTTAACTACCCTACGAGATTTTACATCATAATTAATTAATTTTGAATAATTGGAACAAAATAACTTAAAATTGTGATTAAGTTGATTAATAGCCAAGTCTATTTGACTTTCGTTAAGATTACCATTTTTAAGCATATCAACATACATTTCATTAACAGCATAATAATTAGTAAATCTAGGATTATCAAAATGTATATTTCTAATTACTGGACTATGAAAAAAATTGGTTAGAGTGTCAACCATTTTTTCAACTAGTTTATATTTCTTATTATGTAAACTTTCTATTTGATTAGGAGTTAAAAAACCGTTATATTCTTTTAATAATTCCGAATAATCAAATATAGTATTCGTATCTAAAGCCATCTTTACCATACTCGTTAATCCTCATCATTAGTTTTTACTGTATAAGTATTTTTGTATAATGTTTTTCTACTTTCATCTTGATTACGTAAGTTATAAAAATCTTCTTGCTCTTCAGGTGTCATAGATCTTATTATATCACCATATTCTTTTAATGCTATCTTAATATCTTCTTTTCTCTGTTTGGCTTCTTTTCTATGTGACCAATTATATTCAAATCTATCTAATTCTGCCTTTTGCTCTTCTGGACTCATAAAATCAATAGACTTTAATGTAAGTTTTTTCGCATCTAAATATCTTTGCTCTTCTGGATATAATAACTTTTCTCCAACTATACCGCTCCATTCTTCCATCAACTTTGAATACTCTTCGTCAGAAATTAATTTTTTAGGATTAATTTTTCTTGTTTCTACATTATCATCATCTTCTTCATATAATCCAGAATTCTTTTTTTCTATATAATCTTTATCATATACTTGATGATATACTTTTTCTAATTTTCGATACTCTTTGTATAGTTTATCTTTTTTCTTTTTGTCAGTTTCCGCATCATAATTATCGCCAATTTCATTAAGTTTTTTAAAAATTGCACTTCTTAATATCATACCTAAAAAACTCCCATTTATTATACTTTATCATTTTACTACATTTTTGTACTTTTGTAAATGTATAATTTTTTTACAACATTATTAATAACAATCTGAATACTGTGTACAAAAAAACACTCCTAAATTAATAGGAGTGTTAAATAATTAATCACAATCAATATTATTTTTTCTTCTAAAATCTGCACGTCCACGTTGTGTATGGTCAAGAATAATCTTTCTTATACGTAAACTTTGTGGAGTAACTTCTAGCAATTCGTCATCATTTAAGAATTCTAGACTTTCTTCTAGAGTTAGTGGTCTAACTGGTTCAAGTCTTAATGCATCATCACTTGCACAACTACGCATATTAGACAATGCTTTTTTCTTACATACGTTAACTACTATATCATCACCCTTTGGATTCATACCAACTACCATACCTTGGTAAACTTTAGTCCCCGGAGTAATAAGCAAACGTCCACGTTCTTGTGTATTAAACAAGCCATATTGTACTGCTTCGCCGGTTTCATAAGCAACCAAAGCACCACAATTACGTCTATCAATATGTCCCTTATATGGAGCATATTCTTCAAATATAGCACTCATAATACCTTCGCCACGAGTGTCGGTCAAGAATTGACTCTTATAGCCAAATAATCCCCTTGATGGTATTAAAAATTCTAGTCTTGTACGATTGCCGACATTGGTCATAGAAACCAATTCGCCTTTTCTTTCGCCCATAGCGACCATAATATTACCAACACACTCTTCTGGAACATCGATAACCAATCTATCTATAGGTTCACACTTAACACCATTAATCTCTTTAATTAATACTTTAGGCATACTTACTTGGAATTCGTAACCATCTCTACGCATATTTTCAATAAGTATAGATATGTGCATTTCGCCACGTCCCAAAACTCTAAAACTATCAGCACTATCGGTATCAAACACTTTAAGACTTAAATCTTTAATACTTTCTTTAATCAATCTATCTCTTAAATGTCTACTTGTACAATACTTACCTTCTTTACCAGCGAATGGGCTATTATTAACACTAAATGTCATCTCAACACTAGGTTCACTTATCTTAACAAAACTAATTGCTTCTACATGGTCTTTATCACATATTGTATCGCCAATAGTAACTTCACTGCTACCAGAAATACATACTATATCGCCTGCTTTTGCTTCTGGACTAGGTACTTGCTTTAATCCTTCATACAAGAACAAATTGCTTACTTTAAAAGTAGAATCTACTTTATTGTCATGATAGTTGGTAACTGCTACTGTTTGACCTACTTTTATAGTACCACGTTCAATCTTACCAATAGCCAATTTACCCAAATAATCATTTTGTTCACTAGAACTTACTAACATCTGGAAAGGTGCGTTATCGTCACCACTTGGTGCAGGAATATAATCAATAATTTCTTGCAACAATGGTTTCATATCTGTACCTGGTTTATCAAAATCCAAAGTAGCAACACCATCTCTAGCAGAAGCGTAAACAAAAGGACTATTAAGTTGTTCTTCAGTTGCATCTAGTTCAAGGAACAATTCAAGAACTTCGTCTACAACTTCTTTAACACGTTGGTCTTTCTTATCAATTTTGTTAATAACTACAATAACTTTATGGTTAAGTTCAAGTGCTTTTTTAAGTACAAATCTAGTTTGTGGCATAGGTCCTTCAAAACTATCTACTACAAGTAATACACCATCAACCATTTTTAGCACTCTTTCTACTTCTCCACCGAAGTCTGCGTGTCCTGGGGTATCAACTACATTGATTTTTACACCATTATACATTAATGCAGCATTCTTACTAAAAATTGTAATTCCCCTTTCACGTTCAAGGGCGTTACTATCCATAACTCTATCCATTACTTGTTGATTTTCTCTAAACACGCCACCTTGTTTAAGAAGTTCATTAACCAAACTTGTTTTGCCATGGTCTACGTGAGCAATAATTGCTACATTTCTAATATTTTTCATTTTTTCTCCTAAAATTATATATAAATCTATAAAACGTGAATAATTTTACCACAATACTATAAAAAAATAAAGTACCTTATTAAAAAAATATTCAATATTTTAATATTTTTAAAATACCGAATATTTTTAAATCAAATAATAATGAAATAAGGATTGATTAAATATTTACTTATTGTTTTGGATTCCAACAACTAACGTTGTTGCCCTGCGGGTTCAACTCCGTTGCACTTCGCTTTAGAACTGACATATACTTGCTATTCGTTTTGTATTGTTTAAAAATAACATACTACACGTTTTGGGATTCCGAAAGGTGCATAGCACACTTTCGATTTGACTAACGTCAAATTTCGACTACGCTTACGCTACGCTCAGAATGACACATTTAGGCTGTATGTTGAAGATAAAATAGTATTGACTGCACATATAATAATATTTTATTAATAACAAAACGAAAATTAAAAAAATTGCTTAAACAATAATAAGTTGCATTCTTAACACATTAGTATATTATGTTAACTTGTCTAATCCCCCGCCTGTCATTATGAGCGTAGTCGAACCTTGAGTGACAACGAAAGGCGATGGAGTGTATACGACATCGTAATCTAGGCGGGGTTAAATTTTGATTAAAGAAAAGAACTCGCATATTATATTAATCTGTCTATCCCCGTCTGTCATTTATCAAGCATAGTCGAACTTGGGAGCATTAGCGGACAAGCGACAAACAAGTTTGTCGCAATCTAGGCAAGATTAAATTTTAAGCAGTTTGTTCTAAAGGATTGGTTTTTGTAATGCTTAAATTCATCTTATACTTTGCTCTTATAGGCAAAGCCGGACTATTTTTAGATATTTCATAAGAAATACGCATTTCTGTAAGTGGTGGTATGACAATATCTGTAGTTTGTTCTTGTTCAACGCCATCTATCCTAAACACAACTTTACCATTTCTACCCGGTCCTTTATTATCAAAATGCAGATAGGTATTATAGAATGCTTTATTATCAACTACAAATTCAATAGTTATACTTTCTGTATCAGACCTAAACAACAAGTTTTTATTCTCAAACTTATGTTTTTTATCGCCTTTTGTAGTATATTCATAATCAAAATATGAATAAGGTGTACCATTTTCCGCATTAGTTATGTTAATGGTTACACTACCTAAACAATCATTAGCAGTAATGTTAATCTGTGAATTAAGATTGGCAGTATTAACAATAACAACATAAAAAATACCCACAATTACTAGTAGAATAAGTACACCAACAGTTATTAAGATAATACGTTTCCATCTTCTATCCATATTTTTATTTTAACTATATTTTTATTATTTGTCAAAACTCTTAATGTTATTAAACAAAATATACTAAAAAAGACAATCGTCTGATTGTCTTTTTTAGTCATAACCAAATAATTATCTATCAACTATTTAGTAGGGATATAATTGTGATTGTATACTAGAATATAACCCAAAGTTTGACCAGTAAGTGCTTCACTTCCTAATGCCTTTGCTACTGCTTCAGGAATTAGAATTTTCACTCTTATAAATTGATGTGTAGTGTCTACTTCTGTCTTGCTTGTATCTTCTAGATTAATAATACCAGCGTCATCAGCATTAGAATAATCTACTTCTGAATAATTAGGTTTTGCTTCACTAACATTATTAAATATAAATGTTACAAATATTAATGATTCATTACTATCAACAACATTGCTTAATTGTGTCTCGTTGTAACCACTTTCACTACCCAAGTTTCCTTTAATTACTGGAGCAACAATACCACCCATATACGCAGTTAAGTATTTAGTATCACCCTTATTCTTGTTTTGTGATTTAATATATCCAGCAAAAGAAATTCTTTGATGTTGATCTAGGTTTTCGCCTGCAGTATTAGATTCGTCTGGAGTAATCTCTATACCAGCAGCACCACAAAGTCCAAATGTCATATTTTTAAATGTAATTGTATTGGCAGAACTTTCTACACCATTACTATATATATCATTAACAGTAACATTCTCTACCATACTATTAACACAACGGCTAATACGCATACCTACGAATGAATGTTCGATATTTACATTGGTAATATTAGCATATACTTTTTGTGCTGTTGCACTTGTAACATTTTTACCTTCACGGCCAATATACAATGCTCTATATACAATACCAGATTGTGGTCTACCATCTTGTCTTATATTAATATCATCATTAATACCACAATTGCCTTTTAAATTAAGATCATGTATATCTACATATACTGAAGTACCTGGTAATGGTTCTACGTCAATTATTGAAGAAGAGTTATAATCTGTTGAACCAGGTATTGTGCTTAAGTTGGAAATGTCAATACCATGTCTATTACCATAGATAAATAAACTCTTTTGTGTATAGATGCCATAACTTCTAACTTGTGTAATATCTTGATTATTTTTATCCAATTTACAAATAGCAGGGATTAAGTTGTAATTATCACTTTCGTTTAAAGCAATAATATTAATCTTTTTACCAGCATTAGATGTATTGGCAATAGTATTCTTTAATTCTTCATATGTGAATACGTTGATACCATCATTAACATCAAAAGTATATGATGTTTGGGTTTCACGTTTACTACCTGATAAAGAAGTAAATTTAACAGTAACTAAACCTGTTTTCTTAAATGTAATTTCGTTGTCTTCATATGAAGCCAAAGTATTGTCTTCTACATTATTTGAATTGTAGAATTTAACACTATATTGTGTACATACTTTTTCACCGCTTACAGATACTGCAAAAGGAATACCTGTATTACTTACAGCAACATTGTATTTATGATCCATACGATCGGTAAATACTTTAGGAAGATTGATGGCTACTGGTGGTACTTTAACATTAACGACAGCAACTTCTTCAATACTAGTACCTTCTACACTTGCAGAAACTTTAGCAGTACCATGTCCTTTTATAGTGATATTGCAGGTATAACCATTAGGTGTAATATCAATAAGGTCACTACCTTCTTCAATAGCAAAAGTAATTGTTTTATTGGTTACTTTTTGACCTTCACCATTACGCAAAACCACTTCTAGTTTTTGGGTTTGATTATCATCTTTGCTATCAAGTGTTATTTCTTCATTAACAAAACTTAAATACATATTTTCTTGTGCATCTGCAGCAATATTAAGTGTAATAACATTACTAGATATATTGCCACTTTGTGCTTTTACTTTAATAGTAGCACCTGTAGTAGCAGTATCTTTAACCATAAGTTTATACTCATTGGCTACATTAGTAGCAATAATACCGTCACAGTTTGTTTCGCCTTCAACAAATACCCAATTAAAAGTATCTGTAGTATCGGCTGGTGTAGTATTAACAGTTAAAGTAACATAACCAGATTTTTTAACGGAAGTTTTATTAGATGTAAGTGTAATACCAGTAACTGGTACACTAGCAACTACAATTTCAACTTCGTTGGATTTCACTTCACCTAATTGGCTTACTACTTTAATCTTGCTATTAGGTGTAGCATTACTATTAATAGTCAAAAGTCCAGTTGCACTTATAGTACCATATGTTTCGCCAGACACTATAGAATATGTAACTGACTTGGACTGTTCGTCTTTATTTTTTGACTTAATCTCTGTACTGAATTGGATTGAAGCACCTGGTTTTGCTGTCAATATACCATCTTCAGTAGATAGCACTAATGTTGTATTGCTACCGCATGCAGTTAATACAAATACGGACAACATCAAACATAACACTAATGCTAGGTTTTTTAGTTTTTTCATAATTTCTCCTTTTTAATTTTGTAATACAATATTTAACTCTGCTTGATGAGTTGGGCGATTGCTATCCCCTACATATGCAACTATAGAAATAATCTTATTGGACTTATTAATTGTTAACAAATCCCCTGTTATAGAAGCATTGTTTTTACCTGACTTAATCATAAATTTAACCAAGTCTATATTAACAACTTCGCTGTCACACGAAATGATTAACCTTAAATTAATTGTTTTGGTATTAACAAAACATATCTCACTATCACCTTCAGGTTTAAGAGTAAATTCAATTGGTGGTTTTTGCTCTGCACTAACATTAACTATACATGTAGCAGTGTATCCGCCATCAACAGTGGTTGCAGTAATTGTAGCAGTTCCACTTGATAAAGCATTAAGTCTGCCATTGGCATCTACATCTACAATTGTCCTGTTACTACTTGTCCATACAACGTTTTTATTAACAGCAGTCATAGGTGTAATCACTGCATACAAAGTTTGAATTTCACCTACTGCGAGATTTAATTGAGTAGCCGTTAAAGTGATACCAGATACATCACTATCACTCACATTGATAAGCAAACTGGCAGTCTTATTACTGTCTATAGTTTTTACTATTACGGTAGTAGTACCATAGTCAATACCAGTAATTTCTCCCTTATCATCAACTGCACATATGTTACTATCTTGTGATAAATATACTACATCTTTATTGGTAGCCAATTCAGGATAAACTTTAGTCTTGAGTGCTTTTTTCTGTCCTTTATTTATGGTAATTATGGTATTTTTATCAAGTTCATTTTCTAGATTATCAACGAATGCCACTCTTTCAACATAAATGTAATTGTACGTAGCAAAAATTCTACCAGCAAAAGATATGGTAATAAGTAAAAATATTGGTAATATTAATAGAATTAATACAACGGTTTTTTTCATTATAATCCTTAAATTTCAATTTTGTCGTATTGTAAATTAATACGTAATACTAGTATATAAACTCGCCATATAGCAAAAGCCAAGCCGATAATCAATATAATTAACCATGGCACAAATACTGCTTTTGTAAATGCCATAAGTATAATGATACCACCAAGAACAGTAGCCATAAGTATACCTACAATCATACTTTTTACTAATGCTCCACTACTTGATGTTTCTTCAGCAGAATACCAGTCAAGTTTAGGATTTTTAATGTCCATATCTATACTTATAGCAATATGTCCTATGCTCATAAATGCTACAGCAAGTGTACCCATAAATACTTGCAACGGATTAAGGTAGAACATAGATACAAACATAGTAATTATTAAAGCAGATAAAGTAAATATGGCATTAAAAGTCAATTTGGCAAATATCTGTCTATAATAATCTACAGGAGATACTTTTGATATGTAGAAATTGCCACCTTCTCTAGATATAGCACTTGCAGACGAAATGTTGGACAATATAGCAAGGATACCTATAACTAGCACGTGAGAGCCAGCAATCATCACTTCCCCTGCTTGACTAACTGCTATACTTAACATAAGTTTGTCATAACAAACTACTATAAACGGCATTAAAAATGTAAATAGAAAATAATCAAACATATAGCCCGGAGATCTAAACACTTGAATAACTTCTTTATTAATAAGTGACATAAATGGCGAACGTTTTTTAAATGCTTTTTCTTTAACTAATGGTTTAACACTATTTTCAAGATTGGACATTGCGGTCTTAAAATATAATGGGCGTATTATAAATATACTTAATACAAATATAACTGCACACATGCCTAAAAATACTAAAATCCAGTAGCACTTTGATATATTTAACATAGCCAAAGCAATTTGATAGAAAACTATAATTTTGCTACCAATATTCAAGATAGATTGATTGATTTTTCTTACAGTTTCTATCTGTCTATCTACTATGTTAAAACTACCAGCAATTTTGCCTAACAATACTGAATATGCAGTAACACATATTGCAACCACTACCAATATAGCAACGATACTTAATATAGTTTTGCTTTTTAAATATCTAATAACCGCCATCACTGGAATACTTAATAATGACGCAAGTGATATAGGTAATATAGGCAATAATATAAGCATAAATGGAATACTTAAAAAATACACTCCATTAAGTCCACCCACAATACCTATACTTAAAAACAATGGTAAAGATATAAGCGTATTAACTAAAAGTTCTTGTGCATATATAACCATTATTTTTGACATAAATATCTGATTAGGTGTAGCAGGCAGTACCATAAGTAACTCATTGTCTTTGCTTAAATATAAGTTTTTAATAACATTGCCTATTGCAAAAAATAACGATATTATCTGTGTAACCAACAATACTATTGCTATTAACTCTGCATTGGTATTAAATCCTAGAATAAATATTCTTAACAGCACAACACTTAATAGCAAAGTAGCAGCCCCTATTATCAAGATGTATTTCAATATAGAAAATAACATCTTTTTAATATTGGTTGTTTTTAGGAAATCAGACTTATTGTCAATTTGCAATTTAAACAATTTCAATATAGTCTGCATTATTCCCCCTTTGGCTCGTCACCATCATAGATTACTTGCATAAATAATTCTTCAAGTGACTCATTTTTATTTTTCATTTCCTTAAGGTCATACACTCCTTGCAATACGCCTTTTTTAATAATGCAACATCTATCACACAAATTTTCTACTACGTCCAATATATGTGAACTAAAGAATACTGTGTTACCTTCTTCAGCATGCTTCTTCATAGCCAACTTTAATTGGTATGCACTTTGTGGGTCAAGTCCAGTAAGTGGCTCGTCCAACACCCAAAGTTTAGGATTATGCACAAGTGCTGCAATAACAGAAATTTTTTGTTTCATACCATGTGAATAACTTTTTATTTGTTGGTCAAAAGCATTTTCAAGTTTAAATATCTTTAAATATTTATTACATCTTTCCTGCATATCTTCTACACTAACGTTGTAAAGATTGGCCATATGATTAACATATTCTCTACCAGTCAATCTTTCGAATACTGCATGGTTGTCAGGAACATATCCTATATTCATTTTTGCCTTAAGTGGCTCTTTTTTTATAGAAACACCGTTAATCAGAACATCACCATCTTCAAAAGGTAATATTCCGACTATACTTTTTATGGTAGTACTCTTTCCCGCCCCATTAGGTCCTAAAAATCCAAATACTTCACCTTTCTTTAATTTAAGTGATAGATTATCTACCGCTTTTACTGGCGAGTTTCCATATTTTTTCGATAAATTTTTAATTTCTAGCATATCTACTCCTAATCCACAAAATCACGTGGTGCTTTGGATTTTTTCTTTGTTATTTTTTCATATAAATCTATACGTGATAATCTTAACTGTAAATGGTCATCTGTCATCTTATATAATGACTGAACCAACCAATAGAACAACAAACATATACCAAAGAAACCAAGATATATGATAAGTTGGAACAATGGATATACAATAAATCTGCCGGCTCTAATATAAATATTTTGTGTAAACCTTAAGAATGGGAAGTAATCAAATGCTTTTTTCAAATCAAATATGTAAAAATAATTTACTTTAAATCCAGTTTCCGCTGAAAATCCATTAAGAATAGTTCCGCTAATTAAACAGAACATAAAATAGCAACTATATCCTATAAAAGCATATTTAATAGATTTAGCATTGACACGTGGGAAAATACGTAATGCCATACACAATGCAGGGACAATAACAACTAATGAATGTTCAAACATAAAGTGTATATTCCAAAATCCCATAACACCGCCGTCAATATCAGGCATAAGCATAGCCACGGCAGCACCAGTAATATTGACTATAAACGTAAAATCAAAAAACTTTTTAAGTCTAAATACTACAGCAACTAAAAAGAAATATGCACCTAAATTACATAATTGAATAGGTAGTCTAGGTATACTAAATCCCATTAAATATAAAGAATCATAATGGAAGAATAATACTATAGATAAAAATACACATACTTGATACCTAGTATCATAGTCCTTAAATCTAAAGAAATAGTACAAACCAAAAATCACTAATAAAGTAATTAGCAACCATACTATATGAACCATAGAAAAAGACTTGGCTACCAAACCTGTATAGCCTAGTAAAGATTGTGGTAAATATACTGGCATCATCTGTAAAAGCACTAGTGGTAAAGCACAGAAATAGTTAATCCATTCCTTTTTATCTTTAATATTAAAGAAATGTTTATAACCAAACATAACCATTAGCGGAATAGACATAGCCAAAATTAATTCTATGATAAAATAGATATATCTAAATGTAGCGGATAAATGTAATCCCCTACCCATTGGGTCTAAAAAGTACTTAAAGAAATCGCCCATAAATATGGTTGACAATATAGAAAATGGCAAACAGAAATAAATAGCAATATTTCTAAAAATGCGATTGTTAAAGAATACCGCCATAGGTAGTACGGCATAATTAAGATAATATCCCCATCTTAATATGCTTTGTAGCACATCGATAGATTTATAATATGTACCACTATAATACCCACCATTAATAACCCATATAAATGAGTCCGACAACATAAAACGAAAAAAACCAATCGCACAAAATACGACTGTTATAATCTTCAAATAAATAGAAAATGCTTTATCTTTTTTATTGATAATTAATAATGATATTAACGTAAGAACAATAGTTCCTAAAAATGCTATTGATTGATACATTTGAATAAATATCCCTAAATTTATTAATATTTTCTTCCAAAAATTGATTAACCTTTGTCAAAATTCAATTAAGTATACCCCCCCCGTGCCTTTTGTCAATTAATATGCTTATATTACATAAAAAATCAAAAAAATATAAAATAATCTATTATTTTTTGATTTTTTATAAAAAAAGGTACGGACAATCTGTCCGTACCTTAATCCTATTAATGTAATCATAATATATTATTCATTGGTATAATTATCTAATATCTTATTAATATCCATAATATCTGAAAGAACAATGATACCTACTGGTGGTTCAAGCAATGTACCAGTTCTGGTAATAATAACCACTAGTAATTTACGGTTCTCGGTAAATAAATTAAGCACTTTATCTAAAGTAATATTCTCACTAGCGATAGTGTAATAATTTTCATTAGAGAATTCACGCAACACTTCTTCAATAGTAGTATTTTTCATATAGTCCATAATGTCACGTTTTTCGTATATTTTTTTACCTATAACGTCCAATATTTTTTGTCCATTAGCAACTCCTATAAGCATACCGTTTTTAAATATAGGTATATTACTGAAACCGCTTTTATAGCCATATTCAATAACATCAATTAATGGTACATTATATTCAATAGTACTTAACACTTTTTTACATACTGTTTTAATAGCCAAAGGTGGAGTACATATAAGTTTGGCTATACGTTCATACTCTTCAACAACTTCTTCATGTGGTTCGGCTATAGCCATATCTGGATTGCTATTATGAACGATAGCATTTCTTAATCTGCCATAATCTATAAGTTGGTCTTCATATTTCGCTACTATCGAATTAACTCTAGCAGCCTTTCTAACTGCTTCGGTATAACTAATACTGCGTTTCATATCGCCTTGTATTCTTAATGCCGAATCTATTTGATTGTATGTATTAATAAATCTTCTTGAATTAGTTCTATCACTCATAACTGCTTATTTCCTTATTTTAATTACTTTTATAGTGTATCATAATCAGTGATTTTTACAAAATAAATATATGTAAAAGTCTACATTTTTGACAATAAAAAAACTGCACGGCTATAATTGAAAACACTTGATATATAATCCATAAATAATCAAATCTCCTTTAAAGCAACCTTATGGCACATACTTAAATCTATTTAATGCTGCTGTATTCCTACCCTGACATGATTCACAGCAAAGTATTGCATAAGACCTTAAACTCAACAATCCGGTTAAGTATAAATTATATTCAGTTATTCCCGCATATAGTTTGTCAGCCCCACATATAGCGTTTGGGTACGGAGTTCCGCTAATTCTCCACCTAGTGCAGTATTAGTATTATACCATAATTAAATATTGATTGCAATATTTTACAACTTTAATATGTAAAATTTGTCGAAAATCTATTTAAGCACAATAATTAATAATTATAAAAAATAGCAGACTATTATAGTCCGCTATTATCATTTTTAACTTTGTCTTTAAGCATAGCGACAATTTTTGGTGGCATAGCATCAATAATTTTTGCACGAAGTTCTACTATACTATATCCTTCAGACAATTGATAAGTCATAAGTGGTATACCTACAGTTGAAAGTGCTTTCTTTACATTTGGGTGAAGTTGTTTCATCTGTTGTTCAACAGGACTAGGTTCGAATACGTCAATAGCAAGTACAGGTTGCATAGAATCTTTTAAGAATATGCATACATCAACATACTGACTTAATATTGTATTATACAATACTTTATCACCTTTTGGAGAAACCAAACAGTCAACACCTACCATAGGGAAAGCAACAAACTCTGCTGGTAATATCTTATATACATCTTTTAAAAACTGTGTTTCTGGTTTACCGATAAAATGTTTTTTAAGTTCGACATTAACAATCTTTGGTTCGGATTTAGTGATCATTCCCCTATCCTTTCCATAGATACGTTTAAGTCCAAAAATAATAAGTCCAGAAATAACTAATATAGTAGCAACAATTATCAAAGGTATAATAACATCTTTTGCTGCAGTGTCTAATAGTAAACTCATATATTTACTCCTTTTCAAAACATAATTATTTTATCATATATTTAATAATTTGTAAATAGCGAAAATCTAACACAACTTTGGATTTTTATTTTCAATCTGCCAATCTATCGGTGTTTTATTAAGGCTAGTTAATATCTCGTTGGTCTTTTTAAAACATCCATTACCAAACCAACCACCTTGATTAGCACTCATAGGACTAGGGTGTGACGCAGTAAGCACATAATGACGGCTGGTATCTATATTTTTACCAAGTGCTTTAGCATTAGCACCCCACAACAAAAATATTACTGGATCTTCCCTTTTATTAAGTAAATCGATTATAGCACCAGTTATTTGCTCCCACCCTTTACCTTTATGGCTATTAGGGTGATTATATTCAACAGTTAATACACTATTAAGCATAAGCACACCTTGATTAGCCCATTTAGTCAAGTTGCCATTATCAGGGATATAACAGCCTAGTTCGGAATTAAGTTCCTTATAAATATTAATAAGACTAGGTGGTATAGCAACATTACCTTCTACAGAAAAAGATAAACCATGTGCTTGATTAGGTTGATGATATGGATCTTGTCCTATAATAACCACTTTTACATCATTATACTTAACTCTATTGATTGCATTAAAAACATTTTCGGCTTTAGGATATATAGTCTTTGTATTATATTCATGATTAAGCCAAGCAGAAAAATTTTTAAACTGGTCACTTTCTAATTGTGATTTTAAAAGTTCATACCAATTTTTAGTAATTAAAAACATATCGACTCCCCAATATTTTTACTAAAAATAGTTTAACATACTTTTATATTTTTTTAAATTAATTATATATACAATATTAAATTTATATAATTTTAATTTAATAAATATTGATATTGTAATTTAATCATAAATATGTTACAATAAAATATACTTAAATATATTGCTTAATAATTTACAAAAGAAAATAAGGAGTACATTATGGCTAAAAAGAATAAACGTACTATCACAAAACCTGTATTAAAGACTGATACAAGTAATAGCACTATATTACAACATTATGGTTTAGATGGCTCTGCTTTTGTCAAAAAGTCTGCCAATTTTAACTCATATTTCACTTTAGCCAATGAAGTACATAAACATTTAAGTACTGGAAGACTAGATGCAATCAATCATTATGATTCTTTAAAAAAGTATCAGTCACTTGCCGAATCTTTTTCTAAAGAAATGTGGAGAGATTATCTAGATACTAAATACAAAGATAGAATAGACAATAACGAAACTTTACATTACAATGCAACTGTCCCACCAGAAAAACTTACTCGTAATGGGAATATTAAACCTGAAGTTGCAAAACAAGTATTATATGATCTAGCCGACCAATTCGACGTAGTAGAAGATATGCCTTTCTTTTTAAAAGGTTTGGGACTTTCTCTTATTAATGCACCAAAAAAGATAATTGCGGAGATGGATTTTAATGGTGTAGGCGATCACAATCGTACTTGCTTTGTTAAAAGAAGAATTCTTGAATGCACAATACCACATACTGGTAACACATATATGTTGTTAAGTGATGAAAAATTCTATGAGAACTCCCCTGCTTCTGTATGTACTATGTCATTATTATATGGTGCAGAAGCAAAAGGTGTATGTCAATTATGCAGAGTTGACACAGTTGCTCATTTAAGCCCTGACACACCTGATTCTTTAGGTTTAAATATTAAATATCAAATGGCTGATTATTTGTTAAGAAAATTTAACGAACATCATCACAATGCTGTACCTGGCAAAAAGTTTGTAAAAATAGGTGCTGACCATCATATACATACTAGAGATAGTATTTATGAATTATTATATTCTTTATCTTACATTTCTAAATCCACCATTTATCGTACCAATCCAGTTAAGTTCCAACATATGAATGCAAAACAAATTGATGAATCTGATTTCTTCATAGACAACTTTTCTGGTAGAACCAAACATCAAACCGACATAACTGCAACACTAGAACTATTTCAAAAACGTAACGAAGAATATGAACGTGCATCTATAGAACATGATGGTTTGATTACTACAGATAGATTAGAAAGATATTATATCACTGCTCACAACATAACCAATCAAACTATTAATCCTGACTTCTGTAAAGCAATGGATTCATATCGTACATTTATGCCTAAAAGAATATGTAGCATAGTAGACCCCGCAATAGTCGGTACTGATAGTCACCCTATTTACCCTGCTCCTGCAGATAGTAAACCTATCAAACAAGCACTTAAATTACAAGGTAAATACTATGTAGATTATGATTATTTACTAGCACATGGTTTAGTAGAGCAACCACAAGAACAATCCGACAAAGATCCAGAACTTAAAAAATAGATTAAAACAAGACACCAACAGTTAATTACTTATTGGTGTCTTTTTTATTATACTGTAACAAGCAATGTTTTAATTTTTTCAATCACTTCTTTTGCCATACTTTCATCGCCTTCAACCATTATTCTAATTACACTTTCAGTTCCGCTAGGTCTTACCACTATACGCATATCCTGATAGTGTTTTTGAATATGTGCAATATCTTTTTTTAACTTTAAATTTACATCAAATCCATGCCTAAATTCATCTGTTACTTTAACATTAACCGTGGTTTGTTTTACCTTTGTTAAATGCAAAAGGAGTTCGGACAAGTCAATATTTTCTGTAATAACTATTTTAAGCAAAAATAAAGCATTAAGTAATGCATCGCAAGTAGTGTTAAGACTGGATACACATATATGCCCGCTACTTTCTCCACCTAATACATAATTGTTTTGCATCATTTTTTCAATAACGTTTCGATCTCCTACATCAGTACGTACAAGATTGACGCCCAATTTTTTAAAACTTTCTTCAGTCCCTTTATTGGTCATTATTGTACCTACTACAGTTAGCGAATTAAGTTTATTATTGTTAAGCATATACCCGCCCAACACAAATAGTATATCATCGCCATTAAGCACTCTACCATCTTTAAGCACAACTATTAATCTATCTGCATCTCCATCAAATGCAAAACCAAATTCGCATTGGTGCAACATAACTTCATACTTTAATTTATTAACATTAAGTGCTCCACAATTAACATTAATCATTTCGCCCTTTGGCTGGTTGTTAATTATTACTACATTAGCATTAAGTTTTTTAAATACTTTTTCTGCCAATAGATAATTTGAACCATATGCAGTATCTACGGCGATATTAATACCTTTTAAATCACAGCCAACTTCTTTACATAAGAAATTAACATATTTTTCAACCAAATTGCTAGATTCAATTATCTTCCCTTTATTAGCAGTAGGTTTATAATTACCATCTATGTATTTTTCGATTTCTTTCTCATCATTGGTACAAAACTTATAACCCAAATTATTAATAAGTTTAATACCATTCATATTGGGAGCATTATGTGACGCAGTAATCATAACTCCCGCGCCCACATCAAGTTTACTACTTAAATACGAAACACACCCAGTAGGCACTATACCTATTATTTTACTATCTACCCCATAATCACTTAATCCACAAGCCACAGCATACGTTAACAAGTCGCCACTTATTCTTGTATCTTTGCCTATGATAACACTAGGCGATTTTTTATGTTTTTTAATATATATCGCCAGACTTTTACCTACATTGTATGCCAAAAAGAAATTAAGGTTGTTATTAACTACTCCCCTTATGCCGTCAGTTCCAAAATATTTTAACATATATCACTCCTTATTAATCTTTATTGATATATGCTAAACAAGTTATTTTTCGTGAAAAAAAGACATTATTTACATCAAATAATGTCTTAATATATAATATGTTATTTATTTTTATTAATAAATTTATTAGCATTAGTAGCAGCAACAGCACCATCTGCACAAGCAGTAACAATTTGACGCAACTGTTTAACTCTAACATCACCACAAGCAAATACACCTGCTTGATTAGTTTCGAGATTTTCATCAGTAGCAATATATCCATTTTCATCAAGATGAATACTACTTCTTACCATATCAGTATCTGGTGCACGTCCTACCGATACAAATAATGCATCACAGTCTATACTATACTCGCCACCATCAAGCATAAATTTAACACCTGTAACATGGTCTTTACCTTTCACTTCTGTAACAGCAGTATTATACACTACTCTAATATTTTTATTATTTTTAATCTGATTATCTAGTACTTTAATATCTTCTTCCGAACAAGCAAAATTAGGTAAGTTATTAAGAACAGTAACATTTTTACATATGTTACTTAAATACTCGGCATCTTCTATTGCACTAATACCACTACCAACTACTACTACATCTTTGTCCTTATATGAAGCACCATCGCATATAGCACAATAACATATGCCCCTTCCTATTAATTCGGCTTCTCCTTCAGCACCAATAGTTCTGGCTTTAGCACCCATACTTAATATAACGGTACTAGCAATAATTTCTTTATCTTCTACAACAATAAAGTTATTCATAGGTGCAAAATCCATCTTTTTAATATCACCATATAAAGTTACTGCACCTAAAGTTGTGGCTTGCTCATGCATCTTCATAGTTAAATCTGTACCACTTATCGAATTAAATCCTGGGTAGTTATTAATTTCATAAGATAGACTTGCTTGTCCACCAATAACATTGTTTTCTATAATAACTACATTTAGCCCACTACGTTGAGCATAAATAGCAGCAGTCAATCCACCTGGACCTGCACCAATAACAGCAATATCAAATTTATTCATTGTATTACTTCCTTTTTCCATTTATATTTACATATTAAGTATATCAAAAAGCAAAAAATATTCAAACTAATGTGACTTATTTTTACTTTTTTGCACAATGTATCTATTACCCATTTTGTCCATAACAAATTGTCTATACTCATCATATTTATCATCTAATCGCATAATCAAAGCATCTTTACTTGTAGGACAAATTACAAGACATATGTCTTGCTCGATTATTTGAAAAATGTTTTCATAATTAAAACTCTGTGTAGTAACCGCACCATCAACTTTACTTGTAATAGTAAGATTGTTGCTAAATTGATATTCAATAGTTATCTGTCTATTGCTTAAATTCTTTTTCATAGTATGTTTTAATAATTTACCACTAAAACCTATAAAAACCACAATAGTAATTACTCCAACAACCGCTAAACATATAGCAATAGTGTATTTTTTTAAAGCCAAACTAACACCCGCCAAAATAAATAATACTACTGCAAATATAGTCGAAACTATACGAGTCTGTTTAAGCATACCCCTTTGGCTTATCATAATAAGTTCCAAGTCATAAAATGTAGTATTTTTATACATTGTTAACTCCTTAATTTTTGTTTAATATCATCAGCGCATGCCACAGCAGTAGAAAAAGCAATCTGCAGATTAAATCCACCACTAAAAGCGTCTACATCAATAACTTCTCCTATAAAGTATAGATTGGGAATAGATTTACATTCCATAGTATGTGGATTAAGTTGTTTTACATCTACTCCGCCCCTAGTAATAGTTGCCCTTTCTATATTATCAAAATTATCAATTGTAAAACTATAATTCTTTAATATGTCGGCAATATGCATAACCATAGCATTGCTTACACAAGCACATTGAACTTGTTCATCAATATTTAATCTATTAAGCATATCTTTAGCAATTTTTAATGTAACAAAACTATTAATCAAATGTATTATATACTTTTTAGGATTATCTTTAATATATTCTTTAATTTTGGTTCTAACATCTTCACTACTTAATTCACTGCAAAAATCCAAAGCAAATATATCTTTATTAATACTCGATTCTTGAATAATAGAAGTTAGTTTGAAAACTGCTGGTCCAGAAACTCCAAAAGATGTAAATAATCCATCTCCATAGATATAATTTTTAAGTTTGGAATTCTTGTAATATTTTAACAAACAACTAAAAGGTGTGCCTTCTAAATTAGGATTAATATTATCAAGTCTTATAGCACATAAACTTGGACGAGTTAATGTAACATCAAGTCCTAAACTTTTTGCCAACTTTAAACCATCTCCACTACTTCCAGTAGTAGGATAACTTAAGCCACCAGTGGCAATAACAACAATGTCAAATATGTATCGTTTATCAAGAGTATTAACTATAAATTGATTATTGTCTTGTATTATATCAGTCACTTCAGCATTAGTAACAAGATTAATATTATTGATATGGCTATCTAAAAATTCTTTTACTGTTCTTGAGCGATTGCTGATGGGGAAAATGCGAAAATTATCTTCTGCTTTTGTGGCAAGACCATTATTGTTAAGATAATCCGCCATATCACTAGGACTAAAATTATATATAGCGCTATACATAAATTTAGAATTATGAGCAATATTTTTTACAAACTCTTCTGGTTCGCATAAATTGGTTATATTACATCTACCATTACCTGTAATTAAAAGTTTGTTTAATGTAGACTGTGTTTTTTCTAAAATGGTTATATGAGCATCTGCATTATTAAGCATATTGCCTAGCATTATACCGCTTGCTCCACCACCAATAATACCTATTCTCATAATTATTTTTTGCCCTTTTGTTTATATAATTGAACAGCACATTGTAAACCTAAAGGTATCATTTTTGCTTTCTGATTAATATCTCCGCCAATTAAACTTCTAGGGTCATATACTTCTTGACTTAAATTGTCCGCAGCATAAAACAATTGAGCAAAATTAACATTTCTATATTGCGAAACAACCGCCATTGCCGAACATTCCATATCTACAGTAATAGCCCCTAAAGCCATACGCTGGTTAACTTTATCTCTAGTTTCTCTAAATATAGCATCAGTAGTCCATGTTGCTCCTTTAATATAATGTAAACCCAATTGCTTTACAACATTTTCTACTATGTCAACGCATTCCTTGTCTAAATCTACTATATCACTTGGCAAAGCATAATGATAACTAGTACCTTCATCTCTAATCGCTTTCGTAGGTATAATAATACTATAGTCCCCTATATCACTTAAACAACCACAACAACCGACTAAAACAATATTTTCTATACCCATAGCAACAATTTCTTCAAAGTTGCCTACACATGCTGGTGCACCTACTGGGGATTGATATACAGCAACATCAACTCCATCAATAGTAACTTTATATATGTAAAAAGTCATAGTAGCATTGGATATAGAACCAATAACTTCTGGATTGTATATGCGTAAAAATTCTTCCATCACACTTTTAGAAAAGAATGAAACACAAGTTTTTGGGAAATCAGGTATTTTATTATGAAACTCCCATGGATTAAGTACAGCCTTTTCATTACTATCAAATTCTTCTAAAATCATATTTAAAACTCCATTAATCTTAATACAATTAATATATCAAATATTCAAAAGTATATAAAGCAAATTTAGATTAAATTAATAATCAAGTTACTATAATTAATAGTAATAATTTAATCCTGTACCAATTAATCCGTGAATAATAAATAAAAATAATCAACTTAAAATATAAAAGATAAGATACATATTTATGAGTACCATAAAAATAAAAAAAGACATATTGACTTTTTTATGTATATATGGTATATTATATATAGCATTAAATTCGACCATTCCGTAATGTTTTATTTCGGAGATTGTTTAAAAAACTTTCTTTAGAATGGCAAAAAATACTAACAAAATTAATTTAGTTGTTGTTAATATTGTTTGTCAAAATAAGGAGGTTTTATTTTTTTATTTAAACAACTAAAAAATATATAAAACAATTAATTAGGAGTAAATTTTATGGAACAATTAAAAGTATTAAATACAACATTAGTATTAATTAGAAAAGATAATAAGGTGCTACTTGCAGAGAAAAAACGTGGTTTTGCAAAAGGTACATACAATGGAATTGGTGGTAAACAAGATCCCGGTGAAACTATAGATCAAGCAATGGTTAGAGAAACACAGGAAGAGATTAATGTTACACCAACTAAATATGAACAAGTAGGTTTAATCAATTTTGATACTTGGTACAAGGGCGAACATGTAGATTTAAACTTAAACATTTATACTTGCGATGAGTACGAAGGTACAATTACAGAAACAGAAGAAATGATACCAGAATGGTTTGATATAGATAAAGTGCCATTTGATCGTATGCTACCAGATGATGTTAAGTGGTTCCCTATTGTTATTAACGGTGGATGTGTGGCAGGAAAAGTAATATTGGAAGCAGACTTAAAAACTTGTACACAAAATATTTATGAAGTATCAAAAGAACAATTATTAAAAAATATTAATGATAAATACGGTAAAGGTTTAGAAAAATAATAACAATAATAATTATAAAATTGTTGTTTTAAATATAAATAAAGTAAAAAGACATACATTAGTATGCCTTTTTTTTATAAATAATTAAAAATATATGATTAGTACAAAAAAAGTCTGTGTTATAATAAACTTTTATTTTTTAACCTAGTATGGGCGACTTGTTAAGAAAATAGTCCAGTGGACTGTTTTTAGTCAGCAAAACTTCGTTTTGCGGCAAGCCGGGAGCAACTTGTTTGCGGTCAGGCCGACAGGACGAACCGATGATTCGAGCCCGTGTCATAATACAAATTATATACAACAAAAAAAGTCTGTGATAACACAGACTTTTATTTGGCTCCCCAAGTAGGGCTCGAACCTACAACCTACCGGTTAACAGCCGGTTGCTCCACCATTGAGCTATTGAGGAATAACACTAGTATTATATGCATATTGGAGTCAAAAGTCAACACTTTTTTAAAAAAAATTTATAATTTTTTTGCAATTTTATTTATAACAGAATATCCCCTAAATAAAGCCAAATAATTAATTAACAAATTATGAAATTTTTTATCATATAATAAAAAATAATAGAATATTAACTACAAAAATAAAGTTAAAAAGAAAATTGAAATATGTATATATCAATAAGCAGATAAGTAATAGATATAAAAGTATATTAAGGGGTACAAAATATGCTTGATATATTAAGATATATAAAAGAGAGAGTAAAAAGAATAGAGTGAAAGGCGCAGAGTGAAAAAATAGAGTGAAAGGTATTGAAAGGAATAATAGAAGAAAAAGAGTAAAGGC
>DJSB01000050.1:0-189 GCA_002437945.1 Christensenella sp. UBA6345
CATTTATATATCTCTCATAATCGTCTCTAAACCACAATTCACTTTTAAGATTTAACAGTTTCTTCCATTCTTTTGTTAACTTTTCTTTCTTTTTAGAATTTTGCGTTTTACTATTTAATTCTTTTAATTTTGCTTGTTCTTTTATTATTATATCTACGATTGATACTTTTTCTTCTTTTTGCAATTTAA
>DJSB01000050.1:221-28336 GCA_002437945.1 Christensenella sp. UBA6345
TGTAAAATAAACTAATTATATAATACTACTATATTATGGTTTTGTCACTATTGATTTTATAATTTTCTTAATTAAATATATAATTACTTTTAATTTAATAACAAAAAAACAAGCATAGAAAGTGCTTGTTTTTGTTATATATTATAGTGTTTTTGTCACAAAGTATATAGATATTGTAATTAACTACTTATCCAATTCTTCTTTAAGCATTTCGTTAACTCTTTGTGGGTTGGCTTTACCATGACTTGCACGCATAACCTGTCCTACCAAGAATCCAACAGCAGATGTCTTTCCCGACTTATAATCTAAAACAGATTGTGGGAATTGTTCAATAGCAGAAAGGACATAATTTTTAAGTTCGTCATCATTGTTAACTTGACGTAGTCCCATACTATCTACTAGTTGATTAGCGGTTTTTCCAGTATTCCACATTTCTTCAAATACTTGTTTACCGGCCGTACTGCTTATTTCTTTTTTATCTATCAATATCAATAACTCGGCTAAATTTTTAGCATCAATTTTGTTATTATTATCTTCTTTAAGTTTTCTTAAAACTTCATTAATAATATAGTTGGCAACAAGTTTAGGTTGATTGATATAAGATAATGTAAGATTAAAATAATCACTTATAGATTTACTTTCAGTAAGCAAACTAGCATCATAATCACTTAATCCATAAGACATATATTCTTGTTTTAATTGTCTAGGAAGTTTAGGTAAACTATCTTTTAATGCTTTGATTTGCTCATCACTTATATATACTGGTAAAAGGTCTGGATCTGGGAAATATCTATAGTCTTGACTATCTTCTTTACTTCTCATTGATCTACTTTCACCCAACTGGTCGTCCCATTTTAGGGTCTCTTGAATTATGCGATGTCCATCTTCAATCTCTTCAATTTGACGTTTTTGTTCGTATTCGATTGCTCTATGTACCGCTTTAAAACTGTTAAGGTTTTTCATCTCGGTACGAGTACCTAGCACTTCACTACCTGCAGGTTTAACTGATAAGTTAACATCACAACGCAAACTACCTTCTTCCATCTTAACATCAGATATTCCAGTATAAGCGATAGTATTACGTAATGTCTCCAAGAATGCTACTGCTTCATCTGCAGAAGTAATATCTGGTTCGGTAACAATCTCTATAAGTGGCACACCACCACGGTTGTAATCAACCACTGTACCACTAACTCCATCATGTATAAGTTTACCAGCATCTTCTTCAAGATGTATACGGTTAAGTCTAATACGTTTTTCTACACCATTAACAGTAATAGGGACATATCCATTAATACACAATGGCTTTTCTAATTGGCTTATTTGATAAGCCTTACTTAAATCTGGATAGAAATAATTTTTACGTTCGAAAACACTTTCATTGTTGATAGAACAATTGAAAGCAAGTCCAGCAATTACAGCATATTCTACTGCCTTTTTATTAAGAACTGGTAATGCTCCTGGAAAACCTAAACATACTGGACAGCAATTTGTATTAGGTTTATCTCCAAATTTGTTACGGCAAGAGCAAAAACATTTTGTTTCGGTTTTTAGTTCACAGTGAACTTCTAATCCAATGACTGTATCGTATTTCATTTTGCCCCCTTTTGTGTTTCAAACACATCTGCAACATTAAATATTGTCTTTTCGCCATACTTTTTACCTATTAACTGCATACCTATAGGCAAACCATCATCAGTATATGCACATGGAATACTAATAGCAGGTAATTCGGCTATATTAACTGGAACAGTATATATATCAGATAAGTACATTGATAGTGGGTCATTAACTCTTTCGCCTATCTTAAATGCAGGAGTAGGACTAGTAGGAGTTAAGATAACATCACAACTGTTAAACACTTGGTCGAATTGTTGAACAATCTTTCTTTGTACTTTTTTTGCTTTTTTATAATATGCATCATAATATCCACTAGACAAAACATAGTTACCTAGCATAATACGGCGTTTAACTTCTTTACCAAATCCCTTTGAACGATTCTGTAAATACAAATCGTTAATATTTTTTGGATTGTCTATACTTACACCATATTTAACACCATCAAATCTTGCCAAGTTACTTGCGGCTTCAGCCGAACTTAAAATATAGTAACATGCTAAAGCATTGTTAATAAATGGCATACTTAATTCAACGATTTCTGCGCCTTGAGATTTATAAAACTCGATAGCATCTAGTATTGCTTTTTTAACATCTTCGTTAAGTCCTTCACCAAAACATTCCTTGATGACACCTATTTTTACACCTTTAACCGAACCAGTAAATGAAGTCATATAGTCTTCTTTAGGTCTATTAACACTGGTTTCTTCTTTTTCATCATATCCAGTAAGGACATTAAACATCAAGGCACTATCTTTAACAGTTTTTGTTAATGGGCCTGCTTGGTCAAGCGAACTAGCAAAAGCAACTATACCATATCTAGACACAAGTCCATAAGTCCCCTTTAAACCTACTACACCGCAAAGGCTGGCTGGCTGTCTAACAGAGCCACCAGTATCTGTACCTACAGACGCAAATCCTAAATCAGCAGCGACTGCACATGCAGAACCACCACTACTACCACCCGGTACACACAAGTTATTACGTGGGTTAAGTGTCTTAAAGAATGCAGAGTTCTCGGTAGAAGAACCCATAGCAAATTCGTCCATATTGTTTTTACCAACGATAACAGCATAATTTTTTTCTAGGTTATCAACTATTGTAGCACTATATGGTGCAACAAAGTTCTCTAGAAATTTACTTGCACAAGTGGTTTTTTGACCTTTAATATTAATATTATCTTTTATGGTAATAGGAATACCAGCAAGTAATGGCAATTGTGCGCCACTTTTAAATAACTTATCTACTTCTTTTGCTTTATTAAGTGCATATTCAGCACAAACGAAAGTTAAAGCATGTAAATGTTCGTTGGCTTTAATTTTGTCAAGCACTTGCAATGTAAGTTGTTCGCTAGTAACTTCCCCACTTCTGAATAACTTGGCAACTTCTAAAATACTTAATTTTGTATAATCCATATATCTTCTCCTTACTCTACTACTTGTGGAACACTAAATCCACCATTACGTTTTTTAGGAGCATTCTGGATTGCTTCTTCTTGAGATAAAGATGGCTTAACTTCGTCTTTACGCAAATCATCTAGAGCAATTGTGTTTAAGTCCATAACCATATCTGAAGTATCTACTTTAGATAAAGTGTTAACATAGTCAACAATAGCACCCATGTCTTTAACCATATCTTGTATCTCATCTTCCCTAAACTCTAATTTGGAAAGTTTGGCTACATGTAATACATCTTTTTCTGTAATCATAATTTACACCTACATTTCTAGTAATTGCACACTTTTCTAGTGTACTTTTAACGTCCAATTATAACATAATATTATTGTTTAGTAAAAACAATATTCGTAAAAGATAATTGAATTATGCCAACTTTTATGATATTATATTGGTATGAAAACACCAAATATTGAATATCGCAAAAAACAAAGTGATGATTTACTAACTGTAGAAGCACTTTGTGAAGGACAAGTTGTCGGCTTCGCCAACTACAAAATTACCAAAGGACAAGCATGGCTATACATGATAAAAGTCGCTGATAATTTTAGAAAATATGGGATTGGTACTAACTTAATAAGAATTATGGAAGACGACTGTGCAAATAGGCGTGTTAATTTTATTGAAGGTAAATATTACCCTGAAGGTGCTGAAGACAGCGAAGTAAGAAGTTTTTATAATAAAAACGGCTTCGATATATACAAAGACGGCTATGAAACTATGGTAGGTAAATATTCCCCAGAGTCCCAAGATTTACATGGTATCAGTATAAAAAGTGATCCTGATCTAGAAAAATAAAAAATATAATCAGTATACCACACTATTACAATATTGTTTAATTTAATTAATAAAAAAGACATATCATAATTGAAGTGCCCTACGGGGTTCACTTCAAATTGTGATATGTTTTTTTTTACAAGTTAACTAATTTATCGGAAATTAGACGAAAATCAATATTATTCTCCCAACCTAGATTACGATGTCGTTTACACTCCATCACCTTTCGTTATTACTCAAGGTTCGACTATGCTTGATAAATGACAGGCGGTGAATAAGACAACTTGACATAATAGGTTATGTTAAACAAGTAACTAATAAATGTTAAGTGTGGTTATTTTTTATTATTAATGATACAAAGTTAAATTGCCATTTCTATTAAAGTAACTATATACCCCAAAAGAACCGATGATAAGTAAAGTATAGAGATAACTAAAATATTCTGCTTAACATTTTTGTTTTCTTTAAATAATACTGCAAGTCCTATACCCGCATTACAGCACAAACCTGCCACTGCCGACCCAAAAGTAATACCTTTTAGAATAAGCATTTGGGTTATTAATACCGAACTAGCACAGTTGGGTATTAATCCTACAAGTGGTACTAATAGTGGTTGAAGATAAGTAACATTCTGCATAAAAGCAACTACTCTATCTTCGCCTATATAATATATCAAACTACCTAAAGCAAGATTAACTACAAAGATATATAGGAATATCTTTAAACTATGAATAAGTGGGTGCAAGAAGAACTTTTTAAATGTGTCTCTATGTTCTTCTACATGATGACCACAACAACCGCTTATATTTTCATCAGCAACTTCTGTCTCTGGTGGCACTATCTCTACAACAGTACGTTTACGGCAGATTACTCCGTATATCCAATCAACCACATAACCTACAAGTATGGCATATACAAACTTAACACCTAGCAATGGAAAAATAAGATACGCTTTAGTAGGATTGGACAAAATAATAGGTACTGCTTCATCACTAGTAGCGATAAATATAGCAAGCATTGTACCCATCTTGATATATTTCTTTGAATACAAATCACTAGCCACTACCGAAAAACCACACTGTGGGATTAATCCCAAACCAGCACCCATAAGGGTGGCATATTTACCATTGGTATATTTTAAAAATTGTTTTGACGTGCTGACCTTTTCTTCCATAATTTCTATTAACACATACAATAATATCAAGAATGGAAAAACTTTTAATGAATCAAGCAACGCATCTAATAATACATTCCACATAATACTAACCATTATAATACATAATATTTTTTTGACAATCTAATAACTATATTTATTAAATGACGTGACGAATTTAGCACATTATCCAGTATTTGTAAATAATTTATGACAAAATTGTGTATATTACCCCCATATTTTAACAAACTATTTATAAAAAGGGGGAAAATAATGGAAAGAAGTGAAAAGAAAACATTATTATATGTAGCATATTATGCAAGTGTAACATTAACCATAGCATTTAGTGTACTATTTATGGTGGCTATGAGTTTAAGCAATGTAGCCATGTATCAACAAGTAGTATACTATGTTTGGGCTATAATACTAATACTAACTATATGTTTTGATATATTCGCTACCAACATTAATCAACTTAAATTTATCTCGGGATTAATTGTGGCTGGACTTAATTTCTTATGCCTTGTTATGGGAATAATTGTTTATGCCGGTATGAGCATTGATGGTATGATACCATATTATGCCGGACAAAGATTCGCTATAGTTATATTATTTAGTACTATTTTAAGTATAATGAGTATAGTAGTATTCTGTGTGGGTGAACGACTTGCAGAAGAACGAATTGAAAAGAAAACTGGAAAATAATTAACTAAATACAAACACCATTACGTTAATATAATTTTAACCATCAGTAATGGTGTTTTTTATAGTCATATCAAAAATTGTTGTAAAATTGAGCCAAATAAGAGTATACTTTATATGTGATTTTTTACTAAAGTAAAACACATTAAATTAATTACTTTATTACTAATATCAATTAACAAAGGATAAAGAAGATATGAAAAAAGGTATTTCTTACTATTTTGGCTACGATATAGAGCCAGAACAACGTGTAAAAATGATTAAAGATTATGGTTTTGATACAGTAATCGCTAATGCTGATAAAAGACTAGACAAACAAAATGGCACATTTAAACAACAAATAAAATTATTTAAAAAATATGGATTAGAGTTATCTAGTCTACATATGACCTACAGAACTGAAGATTTACCCGACTTTTGGCGTGAAGGCAAGGCTGGAGATATACTTACCAAGAACTTAATTAGAGATGTCAAACTTGCACACAAATACGGATTTACTTGCGTTGTAGTACATTTATATGGTACTTACAGTCCAATCGGCGAACAACGACTATTGAAAGTACTTAAAGTTTGTGAAAAACTAAATGTGCCACTTGCAATAGAAAATATTGATTGCCAACCACTATTTATAGAAGTGTTTGACCGTATTAAAAGTCCTTATCTTAAATTCTGTTATGACAGCGGACACAACCATGCTTTTGATAAAGACTTTGATTATCTAGGAAAATACGGAGATAAGTTAATTACCCTACACCTTCATGATAACAATGGTGGTTCGGACCAACACACTTTAAAACGTTATGGTAATATCGACTGGAGAGAAATCGCTAAAGGACTAAAAGATAAAGATATAATACTTGATTATGAAATGCTTATGGTATACAAAGGTGATGTTACTTGTGAAGAATGTCTAAAAGAAACAAAAGAAATGGCAGACGAACTAGAACAATTAATTAACGGAGAAAAGAATAAATAATATATCAATTGAAAATACACATCGCAATATGTATCAAATAATACCACACAAGGAAAATATGATTAATTACAACCTAGAAATGGAGAATTTAATAAAAACTTTTGATGGCAAAAAAACACTTTTACTACATAGTTGTTGCGGTCCTTGTAGTACTGCAGTAATTACTAGGTTAAAAGATTATTTTGACATAACTGTTTTTTACTACAACCCTTGCTTATATCCAGATAGTGAGTTTGAAAAAAGACTTAACGAACAGATAAAATTTATTAATCAAATTAATGAAAGTCTAGAAAACAAAATTAAAATTGTTGCCCCTGCATACGACCCTGATAGTTTTTTAACAAAAACCGTGGGGCTAGAAAACGAACCTGAAGGTGGTGCTAGATGCAAGGTATGTTATGCAGATCGCTTAAATACTACCTTTCAATATGCCCAACAACACAATTTTGATTATTTTGGTACTACTTTAAGTGTTAGTCCTTATAAACATGCTGACTGGCTTAACGAAATAGGACTTAAACTTGAAACAGATAAAACGAAGTATTTAATATCTGACTTTAAGAAAAAAGATGGGTACAAATTGAGTATTGATTTGTCTAAAAAGTACCACCTTTATAGACAAAATTATTGTGGCTGTAAATACTCATATCTTTCCATGCTTGAAAGAGAAAAAGAAGAAAATAAAGATAATTAATAAATATGATAAATCTAGTCAAAAATAATGCGAAGTAATATTTTCGTAAAACTAAAGTTTATTCAATCTAGTTGTGCTTGATTTATCAAACAAAAAGGCACTCACCTTTATGTGAGTGTCTTTTTATAGTTAAATACGATTAATAGCATATTTACAATTATATCAAAATTATTTCTTCAAGCAAACAAGAGTTTCGACATGGTTGGTATGTGGAAACATATCGTACGGTGTAACACTCTCTATCTTAAATCCATAGTCTAATAATACTCTTAAATCTCTAGCAAGAGTCTTGGGATTACAACTTAAATACACTAATCGATATGGATTAAGTGTATTAATTTCGTCTAATACACTTTTTTGTGCACCTATACGTGGTGGGTCTAAAAACACCGATATTAATCCGCCATCTTTATATAGTTTACGGTAATTAATGCGATTAATTAACTGTTCACACTTACCTAAAAGCGGAGCAACCTGATTATCGCAATTGTTAAGTTTGATAAGATTTTTTGCATCGTTAACCGCTTCTGGTACACTTTCTATAGATACTACTTTTGCTCCATTCTTGGCAAATATAAGGCTAGTAATACCTATACCAGAATACAAGTCCAATATTACCGATTTATCATTAATATTAAGCATATCAAAAATATTTTTATATATTTTTTCGGCAATTTGAGTATTGACTTGAAAGAAAGAATTGGGAGATAATTCAAATTTAACGCCCAACATTTCGCCACGAAGTTTTTTAAAACCATATCTATGTATAAACTTTTTATCTTCAAATACAGCATTATCGGTACGTGTATTAACATTAATATAAAAACTTACATTGTTAAATGCATTTTTAAGTTGGGTATAATACCACTCTGTACCAGCAAAGTTGGGAGTAGTGGCAACTATAGTTACCATTATTTCATTATCAAGTTTCCTTGCCACAACATACTTAAGTGTACCACTTTCCTTTCTCTTATTGTAAGCACTAATACGGTATTTTTTTACATACTCACGTGTGATAGTTATGAGTTGTTTAACCCATACATCATGCAACAAACAATCATCTACATCAACGATACGATTACTGTTTTCTTCAAAAAAACCCACTTCTGTCTTACCCTTAACTTCTCTTATAGCAAGATGAACTTTATTACGATACTTATATGGATAATACATACCTACAGTTTTTTCTACTTTCGTATTGATATTAAATTCACTTAATGCATCAACGACTTGTTGCTGTTTAAGTTTAAGTTGACGGTCATAATCTACATTAAGAAGACTACACCCACCACAAATATTAAAATATTTACATTCTACATTTTTCATATTTATATATTACTATAAAATATAAAAAACATAAAGTGATTAAACAACTAATTATTATGTATATTAACTTCTTATTAATTACTCTCTACTACTCATTATTAAATAATAAAAAAGTAAATCCTTTAGATTTATCATTAGGGATTTACTTTTATAATTTAATTGAATATTATGCGGCAGATTTCCATGCGTCTGGTATGACTCTATTATTCTTTAACCAGTCGCTATCTTTAAGCAATGTATTATTGTTAGAACATTCTACAGTTGCTTTACCTTTCTTAAATTTAACTACAATATTACCATTGAAACTAGTATAAGACACATCTTCCCATTTATCTTTTTCGTTTTTGGCTATAGTGCCAACAGTAGTAACATAAACTTTATCTGTCCATTTAGAAATACGGTCTATAAATAATTGAGTTGGGAAAGTGTTTTCTAGATTCTGTGTATATTCTACAGAACCGGCGCAACAAGTAACTACACACATCTCTGGTTGAATTACATCTAAAAGGACATCGTTACTAGAAGTTTTTGAGCCATGGTGTCCAGCCTTAAATAGTTTAACTTTATCTAATTGATTATTTTTTACCAATCTTTCTTCGCCATCTTTTTCTAGGTCGCCGGTAAATAAGTATTTATTGCTACCATCTTCTATTTGAAAACATACCGAATAGTTGTTTTCGTCTGGGCTAGAATTTTCATAATAGTAGTTGTAAAGAATATTAAGCGAAATAGAATCTGTTAATTGATATGTACGTTGTCCGCCATCAGTATTATTATAACATTGTAAAGCATTATAGTGCTTTGCACCTTCAGTAACTTTTTTATCTCTTTCTTGATAATACTTCTTTAAAGTGTTGGTTTCTGCACTTCCTGTTTTGTTAGTACGTGGAAAATCTATAATAGTGTCTACTTTATATCTTGAAAAGACACTGGCATTCTTGCTATCTCCAGCAAAGCCAGCAATATGGTCTCTATCAGCATGAGTAACTATTACGTACTCCAATTTTTTGTCAGTCACTTGTGTATCAAGATATTGGGCTATAGTACTAGAACTATCGGTACGGCTACCCGCATCTACAAGTATATCTACATCGCCACATTTTATATAACAACTATCTCCTGAATACCCATTACCTAGTTCCATAAAATGCATTTCTATGTCGCCATATACATAATCGCTTTTATAAAGGTTGTTGGTCTTTCTATCGTAAATATAGAATCCGCCTATACCAGCACAAAATCCTATAATCAAACTAATTATTGATAAAAAGATAGTCAAAGCCTTGTTAAGTTGAACATTCTTTTTTGCCATAAATTATATCTCCATATTATTTCTCTTAAGCACCTAATACTACATTAACAACTCTTATACGTTGTACGCCTTTATACTTAAAGTTGTTAATTGTGTAAACGATATTATATGAGCCTTCTTGTGTGGTATCTACAACACCAGTTATAACTATATCTTTTGATACATCTTTGCCCCATGCTTTAGCAATAGCACCTAGTTCGGTATAAGTGTCACCAATATTAAGATTTATTTCTTTATCGCCAACAACTTCAAAAACATCATCATTAGTTATTTGATTATAAGTAACCATACCTGCAAGTAAACCAATTATTAAAAACAATGCTACACAAAGTATAGTTACCCAATGGGTTTTCTTAACAACTTTTTTAACTTCTCTATTAATTTGTGTGGTACTTATATTTAACTCTCCACTACTCTGTGTATTAGCATTACTAACCGGATTTTTTCTAGGTCTACCTACTGGTCTTTTTGTAGTAGTTGTATTACTGCTAGTAGTTTTACTTGAACTTCTAGTACTCTTTGATTTAGTAGTATATGAACTATCTTTTTCTACACTAGTAGTTTTTGCTTTTTTATTAGTTGATTTTTGATTAGCCATATTTTTCTCCTAATATATATAATTATGATTCGACAAATTATTTGTTTATTCGCATTTCCATTTTATTATAAATATAAAATTTTTAAAAGCAAAATAATAACAATCTTTATTAATTTAACTTGAATTATTGTCGCCATAGTTATATAATAAATATGTGCTAGATGCATATAACTTTTAAATAACTATTGGGGTGTCGCCAAGTGGTTAAGGCAGAAGACTCTGACTCTTCCATTACGTGGGTTCAAATCCTACCACCCCAGCCACTTATAATACCAAACTTGAATAATACATAGTCTGGTATTTTTTAATAACGTATGACACATAACATACATATAGAATAATTGGGTCTAGCAATTAATCTAATTATGTGATATGATATAAGTAACGATGTATTTATTTTAATACAAAAAAATAAATCACAATAAACATTAAGTTGTCACTTTATGACAATAAGTATCTACTTTTAAACAAATAAACATATTATGGAGTCAAATATGAAAAAGATAACTAAAATATGCCTAGCATTGATCATGGTAATAATGCCGACAATATTACTATGTGCTTGTGGGTCAAATGGCGACAATACTAGTAGCGGTGGTGGTTCGAATAGCGGTGGACAACAGACAACAGGTTCACTACAAGAACTAAAAGATGCTACAGTATTTACTAAAAACACTAGTCCAAAATATGATGGGAGTGCAAAATATATAGAGTTCAAAATCGCAAAACCCAACTCTAAAGAATATTTTATATTCACACAATCCACTGATGAATTTACTGTAGTATATAAAAACAATATTAATGTTGGAACAGCCAGTGCTGTAATTACAGCAACTAGTAAAAACCCATATTACACAGGAAGTGCAACTTTCAATTTTACTATAACACAAGGTTCTTGCACTGCAACATCTAAAGCCGATTTGTTATCCTATCTAAACAATAACAACTATGGCGAAATAGAATTTACTGCTCTTGGTAACACTTTAGAATTAGATACTAACGATATACTTAATATAGAAAAAACATTAATATTAAAACATTGTGAAATTGTTAATAATGGCACAATTAATATTGGTTTAAATGGCAGATTATTGATAAAAAGTACTGACATGAACGACTGCATATTAAGAAACAATGGTACTATCAATAATGGCGGTAATATTGTAATTGGCGGTAGGGGTTATATATACAACAACAACAAAATCAACAACAATAATAGATTGTTTGTAGAGTCACACGGAAGTCTATACACCAATAGCGTAATTAATAAAGTAACTAAAGACCCAGCATTTGCCACATATTACACACGCACAAGTATACTTGATTCTAATATACATGTTACACTTACCGACTCTTCTCCAATATATTATACAGGTAGCGAAATTCAACCTGATGTTATGGTAAAGATAGGTACTAGCGTATTAAGTAATAAAAACAATAGAGAATACACCGTAGAATACTTTAACAATATTAATTTAGGTAAAGCAAGTGTAGTAATAACTGCTAATGAAAATTCAACTTCAATCTATGGTACAACCACACTTTATTTTGATATATTACCTAAAGAAACTACTGTTAATCATATTAATGGATTAAAGACCTTACTTTCTGATCCTAACTACACAAAAATAATCGCACAAGGTGTATACATATCAGAGCCTATAACCATAAGCAATGGAGTAACTGTAACATTTACAGGTACAACAATTATTAATTCTACAGTTACCAACAATGGAACTATAATTAACAATAATAATTTATATTTAATAAAAACTATAGATAATTTTAGCACAGTAATTAACAATAGTAACTTATATATAGTCGATAGAAATTCGGTTACCCACAACGCAATTAACAACAACGGCACAATATATACCAATGAATCTTTAGATAATGTGGGTGGAACAATTAAACTTCGTAAACAAATTACCCTAGACGATATAAGTGCAGACCGCACTGTATTTGATTACAATGGCGAAAGTCAAGCACCTACATACACTTTTACAGGTTCGGACGATGCTCTTACTTTTGATACATTATATTATTATGACGAAGATATTGTGGACGGAAAAATCAATTACAGATATATCCCACAGACTGAAGCCGGAAAAATAAACGTACTAATTGCTTTCACTATTCGTTCACAAGCATATTATGGAGAAATTACAACTAGTTATACCATTAACCGTTCTACATTAACTCCTAATGATAGTACAGAACTTATTAATGGTATTAAAAATAAAAACTATAGCACAATAATATTAAAAGAAAATACCAATTATACCCTAGATTGTACATCTGACCCATTAACATTGTTAAATAACACAACTTTAAAAATAGGCAACAATTCCAATAGCACTGCAGTGTTACATTATAAAGGCGAATTTAGTAATAATGGTACTATTATTAACAATGGTACTTTAATAAGTGATGCAGTAATAAATGATGACAATTATAGTTTTGGTAACATAATTAATAATGGCGATATTGTTAACAATGGAACTATGATATTTAATGAAAACTCTACCCTTTACAACTCTATCAGTACCGGAACAAAATATTTACGTACCGACATAAACAACTATTCATTAAGACAAACTAACGGCGAACAAAATTATACATATAATGGCGATAAAAGACCTATAATGCAATTAATGAATAATACCACCATAATTCCTAATACCAATTATCGTTATTATTACAATAACTGGGGAATTGGAAATGTAAGCATAGAGATAATAAGCAATATTAATTCTACTTTAATATACGGCGAAACAACTGATTATATTTTTGTAAAAGCAGGAACTTGCACTGTAAACAGTTGTGATGATTTACTAAATGCAGTTAATGATACAAATAACCAAAATGAAAATAATTATAATACTATAATCTTTGGTAGTGACTTTGAAATTGCAAAAAATATTACAATTCCTAGCGATATTACCCTTGACTGTAGAAATTATATACCATCAACTAAAGCAGGCTACACTTTAACACTTAATGGTACAATAATCCTTGAAACAAAATTATTCGGGAATGCAGTCCTTAATAAAAATTATAGTGGTAAAGTCATAGCAGAAGTATCAACTCGTGAAAAATTTAATTATTTCTGTGGTCATGTAACACCTGTAGATGTAATTAAATTAATGGCTGATATATTAGACGATACAGTTAAAGAGATAACTCTAGATAGAGAAACCGATAGAGACTTAACAGTAGACCTTAATGGCTACAGTATGAAAAAAATCACTATTAATAATGGTAATGCTACTTCTAAATATTGTCACAATATCACTTTCACATCTACCACATCTACTGGTCGAATTGGTGTAGGTTCTACAACATATGGCGTAGTAATTAATAGATTTTTAGCACCATACACTATTACATTTAAAAATGTAGATATATACGGGACTAATGGTATTAATTATGGCGGATATGAACAACTTGTTAAACTTGATAAAACTGCAACAATAAAAAATCTAGCCAATCCAGATTAATCATAAAAAAACAAAAAAGCCATCACAATAATGAAGTGATGGTTTTTTTATTATTGATTATTAGTATCATCTTTTACATTGTTAGCATTATCTTCTTCTACATTATTTTCACTTGCAACATTAACACGTAAAGATTTTTTATATTTTAATTCTTTAATAATAGATGGCAAATGTACTAAAGTTACACTCACAAAACCTATAGCAACCAAAGTAAAGAAATATGCATACCAACCATGATTCAAGTTAAGTAGTGGTAAACCTTTTGCTGGTGGTCTTACTACAAACAAGAAATTGGTGTTGTAAACTGCCAATAATCCATTAACCCATATCATAACAATGGCTAGAGAAGCCAAAGATATAAGGTTAATAATCCAAGATTTAATACCTAAATCAGTATACTTAAACATAATTAAGTATATAGCATACCATATCATAACTGCATGGTATATAAAACATTGATAAGCATATGGACGAGCAAAGTCTACTCCGCTTGTAGCCATAAGTATAGACAATGATGCACCTATTAATCCTATAGGAATTAAAAAGTTAATCATATATCTTCTAAATTTACTATCTTTACTAAATGGCAACCAGAAGAATAAGAAAATAAATATTGAACATATATGCAATGGTAAAGCGGTAGCACTAATTACCATACCATTACTAACATCTGTCCCGTTGGCAAACTCCATATGAGTAAATACTTTACATAGTTCGCTTACTAACGAAACTCCCGCCATAATAAATGCCGCTGTCTTAAATGAAAACTTAAATTTCTTTGAACAATATGTTAAAGCAAGAATTATCACTATACATATTGCTATCCATATAAAATGTCTAGGTGTGAACATCATTTTTCTCCTTGTGTTTATTAATAATATATTCTATCAATTTATAAATCCCATAACTTGCCCAGAATGGTACTGTAACTTGTAGGATTAAAAATATAAATGGATACAAAGTTGGACTCCAATTAAATACCGCTTCAGAGATAGCAAAATTTAATGGTCTAGATATATACATTAAGTTTTGTCCTGTACATCTATTAATAATATAAGCCAAAATTCCTATTATCATTAAGGCTATAATATAGTTAACAAAATCTTTTGCTTTTGGTTTATAATACCCTGTTATGGTTATCAACAATCCTATATATATCATTGCTCCATGATACAACATGGTACGTAAACACATATAGTGATATATAGGATAATTGGGAATACAAGCATCTGGATAACAGAAAAATGCTATCGCCCCTATAATACCACCCATAACTAAAAAACTTAAACCAGTAGTCTCAAGCCATTTAACTTTTTTAATACAAGCAAAGACTCCGCAGTACATAAACAATGAGCAAAAGTACAGAGGCAAAAATTCAACTTCTTCTATACCGTACGTAACTCCTATAAATATCATCTTCCCTATTTCGGTTAATATCGCTATTATAGTAGTTATGAGTATTGTCCTATATACGGCTTTATGTGACATATGCCTAGATAGTATAAGTCCTACCACTACAAGTACAATAACTATACAGAGTGCAATAATATAAGTAGTAGACCACATACCACATGCAGTCTCTTTATTCCTTTGTGTAAACATATATTTCCTTTTAATAATTAATTAACTTGAATACTATCAAACTTGCAATTGATAAGATGTTGTAGATCAGTAGGATTAACTTCTACTTGATAACCAACTTTACCCGCACTAAAAATGATAGTTTGATAATCTAACGCAGTAATATCTACTACAGTTTTAAAATTCTTTTTCATACCTATAGGCGAACAACCACCATGTATATACCCAGTAAGCGGAAACAAATCTTTTTGTTTAAGCATATCTATGCTTTTTACGCCTACGGCTTTTGCACCTTTCTTTAAATCTAAAGTAGATGCAACTGGCACTACAAAAACATAATGATTGTTATCATTACCTACTGTAACTAAAGTCTTAAATACTTTTGATATATCTTGATTAAGCGAGTTGGCAACATCTACACCATTAGTTATAGTATTAGCATATTCATAACTACGATAATTAATCTTATGTTGCTCTAAAATTCGCATTACATTAGTTTTTTGCATTATAACTCCTACATATGAGATTGTACCCAAATACTTTATATTTGTAAATTAGATTACAAAAAAATATAAAAAGTAACATATTATTTGATTTACATCATTAAATGACAGATATTACATATTGACCAATAACAACAAAAAGGTTTAGAATTTTCTAAACCTTTTTCTTATACTTAACTAATTATGATTGTATACATTTGTAAATATATTAACACTATAAATATATTAAGTTATTAATTAAAATATTTTAATAGTCGCAATTCTTTGGAGTACGTGGGAATGGTATAACATCTCTTATATTATCTACACCAGTTAGATACATAATCAATCTTTCAAATCCCATACCGAATCCTGAATGAACGCAAGTACCAAATTTTCTTAAGTTTAAATACCAATCAAGTTTATCTTTATCTATCTTAAGTTGGTCACATCTATCAACAAGTTTTTCATATATTTCTTCTCTTTGACTACCGCCCATAAGTTCGCCAGAACCCGGAACTTCTAGGTCAACTGCCGCAACTGTTTCATTGTCTGGGTTTAGTTTCATATAGAAAGACTTAATATCTTTTGGCCAATTTTTAATAAATACTGGTCCGTTGAAATACTCGGTAATATATTTTTCGTGTTCCTTGGCTATATCTTCGCCATACTCTGGCTGGAATTCCCATTTAACTGGGGCTTGTTTCAATATAGTAATTACGTCTTTATGATCAATACGTGTAAAGTGGCTATCAACCAATTTTTCAAGTTTTTCTATCAATCCCTTTTGTACGAAATTATCCAAAAACTCTAATTCATCTCTACATCTATCCAAAACATACTTAACTATAAACTTAAGCATATCTTCTTCTACGTCCATAAGTCCGTCTAGATCACAGAAAGCCATCTCTGGTTCGATCATCCAAAACTCATTAGCATGAGTCTTGGTATTACTATTTTCTGTACGCAAAGTAGGTCCGAAAGTATAAATCTTACTAAATGCCATAGCAAATGTTTCGCCATGTAGTTGTCCCGAACCTGTAATATATGCGCCTTTACCAAACAAATCTTGGCTCATATCTACTTTACCATCATCATCTTTTGGTAAATTGTTAAGGTCTAAAGTAGTAAGTTTAAACATCTGGTCAGAGCCTTCACAATCTGCAGTGGTAATAATAGGAGTATTAACATACACATAACCACGAGATTGAAAATATTCATGTACTGCCATAGCGGCTACACTTCTGATACGGAAAACCGCCTGAAACAAATTAGTACGTGGTCTTAAATATGCAATTTCACGTAAAAACTCTATAGAGTGGCGTTTCTTCTGTAAAGGATAATCGGTATCTGTAGCATTAACTATTTCTACTTTTGTAGCATGTATTTCAAATGGTTGTTTGTTGGCTGGAGTCAATAATAGAGTACCCTTCACTACCATACTTGAACCAGCATTAAGACGTTTAACAGCATCAAAATTGTCTAGTTCGTTGTTGAAAACTACTTGAACACCTTTAAAATGTGTACCATCATTAAAGTCAATAAATCCAAAACTTCCATTATCTCTAACAGATTTTGCCCAGCCACCCAGTGTAACTTCTTGATTGGCTAATTTTTGATTATCTAAATATAATTGTTTAACATCAATCATTATTTATTCTCCTTAGGTCGAAGCATTAGTCCTACATCTTTCAATTGTTGTTCACTTACAAAACTTGGAGCACCCATCATAAGGTCTCTTGCATTTTTGTTCATAGGGAAAGCGATAACTTCTCTAATAATATCTTTACCAGTAACCAACATTAACAATCTATCAAAACCGAATGCACAGCCAGCATGTGGTGGAGCACCATAAGAGAAAGCATTATACAAAGCACCAAATTTCTCTTTAACAGTATCTTCATTATAACCTGCCAATTCAAATGCTTTAACCATAAGGTCTTGATCATGGTTGCGGACTGCACCGCTTAATGTCTCATAACCATTGCATACCAAGTCATATTGATAAGCCTTAATTGAATATGGATCCATATGTTCCAAACTATCTAGACCGCCTTGTGGCATACTAAATGGATTGTGAGCAAAGTCAATATTACCAGTTTCTTCGTTATGTTCGAAGAATGGAAAATCTACTATCCAACAGAAAGCAATACGGTCTTTATCAATAAGGTTAAGTTTTTCACCCAACTCATTACGCAAAACATTGGTTAATTTAATAGCCATATCCTTTTCGTCAGCGATAAAGAATATAGAATCTCCTACTTTTAAATCAAATTCTTTAATTAAATCTTTACCTACTTGTTCGGTAACAAATTTTGCTATACCACCAGTAAATCCGTCTTGTGTATATTTTACCCAAGCACAACCTTTACCTTCATAAGAAACAATTAGTTTACCCAAGTCATCGTAGAATCTACGTGGCTGATCATCACATTTAGCAGAAATAGCCTTAATGGTTTTGCCTTGGAAAGCACCAAACTCGGTATCTTTAAATATATTAGTTACATCATGAACTATAAGTGGGTTACGTAAGTCTGGCTTATCACTACAATATTTTTCTATCGCTTCATTGTATGGAATACGAATAAATGGTGCAGTGTCAACATTCTTGGTAGTAAATTCATGGAACAATGATGTCGCAAACTCTTCACAATTGTAGAACACATCTTCTTGAGTAGCGAAACTCATCTCCATATCTACTTGATAGAATTCGCCTGGGGTACGGTCTGCTCTAGCGGCTTCATTTCTAAAACATGGCGCTATCTGAAAATATTTATCAAAACCACTTACCATAAGCAATTGTTTAAATTGTTGTGGGGCTTGTGGCAAAGCATAAAATTCGCCCGGAGCGTTAATTGTAGGAACAATATAGTCTCTAGCACCTTCTGGACTAGAACTTGTAAGTATAGGTGTTTGAACTTCCAAAAATCCCATTTCGGTAAGTTTGTTACGAACGAAATTAAGCATTTTTGCTCTAGTAACAATCAACTCATGAGTTGCTGGGTTACGTAAATCCAAATATCTATATTTTAATCTTAATTCTTCTTTTGTATTAGGTGCATCATTAATTTCAAAAGGCAAAACATTTTGACACTTGCCAAGAACTTTTAATGCACTTACTTCTACTTCTATATCACCAGTAGCCATTTTAGGGTTCTTGCTTTCTCTTTCAAGAACTTTACCTTCTACAGTTATTGTACATTCCTTATTAACACCATTAAGCAAACTTTCATCTTTTACTAAAAGTTGTGTCATACCAAAATGGTCTCTCAAAGTAACGAAGTTAAGTCCACCCAATTTTCTTATACTATTAACCCAACCAGCAAGTCTAACTTCCTTACCTGCATCGCTCAATCTTAATTCGCCACAGTTATGGGTTTTATACATATTTTCTCTTGTCATAATTACTCCCTAAAAAGCATAATATTATTGTTTTACTTAATTAGTTTACACTTACTAGAATTTTTAGTCAAATTATAGTTTATTATTATATAATAAATTTAGCACTAAATTACTTGTTTTTATTAACTCTTTACACAAGAATACCTTGTATAATTGACAAATTGATTGATTGCGTGTTTAATTAATTACAAGGAGTTAACATCAATGGCTATAATGAAATACGAAACCAAAATAACTTTATACAACAGTTATTTTGATATAAATGACAATTTAAAAATTCAAAGCATACTTGCTATTTTTCAAGACGTTGCATCTATCCATGCGGGACTTATAGGAGTGGGATATGCAGAAATGAAAAATCAAAACTTATACTGGGTATTAAGCAGAGTTAAATACGATATAATCAATATGCCACACATAGACCAAACCGTTATTGTAACAACGTGGCCACACAAAAAAGGCCTTGTGGATTTTGATAGAGATTTTTTGATATGTGACGAAGACAATAACATACTTATAAAAGGCACATCAAAGTGGTGTGTAATAGACAGTATAACTAGACGTTTTTGTAAACCTGACAACGTAAATTATATAGGCGAATACTGTGAAGATATTAACTATACCGAAAAATTTACTAAAACAAGCATTGTAGAAAAAACAGAAAACGCCCGACTTAATTACACCGTATCATATTATGACCTAGACCACAACCAACATATGAACAACACCAATTATGCCATACTTGCCATAAACAGCCTAGACAATAAAAACGTACAACATTTTCAAATTAATTTTATCAACGAATGTAAATTAAATGATAAAATAGAAGTATACCATATGGCAGACGAACAAGGTGAACATTTAACTGGATACAGTGGTGACAAAATTATTTTTTCAACTTTATCTAGATAAATTTATCTTAAATACAAGATAAAAATATTACAGACACAATACGTGCCTGTATTTTTTATTATATTTATGTTAATTATTAATACAAATCTTGTTATTCACAAATAAAATACTTTAAGAAAAAAAAGAAACGTTGCAACGGGGACACTTCTTACTTATTTTAGTTTACAAATAAAATAAAACAATATATACTAACAATACTAAAAAAAACAATTAACGGAGAATTTATGTACGCAACCATACTTGATATAGCGGACTGGACGATAATTGCCCTTATGGGATTATCATTTATACTCTTGCTATACAAAATAATATTTAATATATACGGATTATTCCCTGATAAAAAATTTCCTGACGCAAAGAAAAATCACAAATATGCCATACTTATACCGGCTAGATACGAAAGCAAGGTAATTAGTAGATTATTAGACAGTTTAAAAGAGCAAGACTACCCAAAAGAATTATTTGATACTTATGTAATAATTGAATCCGAAAAAGACCCTACTTTTGAAATATGTAAAAAGTACGATAATGTTACCGCTTTTGTAAGACCCAACCTTAATGTTAAAAGCAAAGGTGGTGCTCTTGACCAGATAATCAAACATTTAATTGATACTAATAAAGCACAAGATTATGAAGCCTATTTTATATTTGATGCTGACAACATCGCCGCACCTAATTTCTTAACAGAAATGAACAAGACATATGATGCTGGCTATGGAATCGCATTAAGTTATCGTAACTCTATTAACTGGAACGATGGCTGGGTGGCAAGTTGTAGCGGATTAACATTCACTATGCTTAACACCATGCAAAACAAATGTCGTGCAAGATTTACCCAAAACGTATTAGTAAGCGGTACTGGTTTCTATATATCTGCAAAAGTAATTAATGACTTGGGCGGTTGGCCATTCCAGTGTCTTACCGAAGATGTCGAAATAAGTAATTATGCAGTCCTTAATGATATTAAAGGTGCTTACAATGCTAATACACAATTCTTTGATGAGCAACCTATCAATTTAAAAATAAGTTGGAACCAACGTATACGATGGGTTAAAGGTCATATGCAAGTAGGCAAAAAATATAACAAGAAATTATGGAAAAGCAGTCTAGTATCTAAAGAAAACAAACTTGGTAAATTAGAATTTGCTTTAGGCATAATACCACTTGCAGTTCCACTAGCATCAATTATTGTATATGCTATATTTACTCTTGTATTAGGTATTGTAGGTGTATGTTTAAAAGTAGACCCATATCTATGGCGACTTGCATTAATTAATTTTGGTGTATCAGTAATAGGTATGTATACATTCCTAGCATTATATACAGTAGTATTAATATTCGCAGAAAGAAAACATATTGACCTTACAACAAAGAATGCTGTAGTGGCAGTATTTATGAATCCATTCTTTATGGGATTGTACATTCCTATAGCAATTGCCGCATTATTTAAAAAAGAAGTTAAGTGGAAACCAATTGAACGTAAAGCAGACATCGAACAAGAACATTACAACGAACTTATAGTTAACGGCGAATCCACCGATACTCCCAACGAACAAGATATATCCAAACAATTAGATGCCGAATTTATAAAAAAATAAATTTCGCATTTTACCCTACCCAACCAAAAAACACGTTAGCAATTACTACCTTAATGGTAATAACACTAACGTGTTTTTTATTATCAACTTTCAATTAATTAAGTCTAGATTATCATAATCAACTAATTAGTTAAAAAAAATAAATTCTTATTATAATAACAAATACGAAACTTGACTTACATTGTTATAAGCTAAATATCATATCACAATAAAAATAATAAGTATGCCAACCATATTTTTGATATGGTTAATTACCAAAATTGTTTAATATCGACTCGGCGACTTTAATACCATCTACTGCACTACTAACTATGCCACCAGCATAACCAGCACCTTCTCCACATGGATATAGACCTTTAATCTTTGTCTGCAAAGTATCATCTCTTACAATTGTTACCGGACTACTCGACCTACTTTCTATACCAATAAGTAGATTACCATCATCACTAAATCCTTTTAGTTTTTTATTAAGTAATGGCAAGCCTTCTTTTAAACTTTCAGTTACAAATTTAGGTAAGCATTTTGATATATCACATAATTTAATTTTTGTACTAGGTACTACTTTTAGTGCAGTATTTTTATGTCCTAAAAATGCACCAACTGACATAGCAGGACACTCTACACTTTTAGTTAAATCATAAGCAAGTCTCTCATATCGTGATTGAAATTCAACACCAGCAAGTGGGTGGTCACTTCCATAATCTTCAGGGACTACATTAACTAACACAGCACTATTAGCATTAACTTTATCTCTAGCAAAATAACTCATACCATTGGTAACTATCTCTCCATTATCACTAGCCGAATTAACTACTACACCACCTGGGCACATACAAAATGTAAATACACTACGGCCACTAGGTAGATGCACTGCCAATTTATAATCGGCTGGTGGAAGGTGAGAATCTACTTTACCATATTGACTAAAGTTAATATCTTTTTGATTCTGTTCTATTCGTACACCTATAGCAAACGGTTTTTGTTTTAATTCAACACCCTTATCATATAATAGATTGAATGTATATCTAGCACTATGTCCTACGCATAATACAAGTGCTTTAGTATCAATAGTATAAACTGTATCATCTACTATGTTTTTGACAAAAACTTTATTAATCGTGTCATCAACATACTCATAATCAACAAATTGTGTATTAAATCTAACTTTTCCACCCATATCGATAATTGACTTACGAATGTTTTTGACGACAGTTTTTAAGTTGTCACTACCTATATGCGGTTTGTTAATATATAGTATTTCTTTAGGTGCACCATGTTTATAAAATTCATTAATAACCATCTTACAATATTTATTATTAAGGTTGGTATTAAGTTTACCATCACTAAAAGTGCCTGCTCCACCTTCGCCGAATTGAACATTGCTTAATGGATTAATCACTCCTGTTTGCCAGAACTTTTCTACTTCTTTTTCTCTGTTATCTACGTCCATACCTTGTTCAATAACAATAGGTTTATACCCCATATAACTTAAAGCCAAAGCACAAAACATTCCGGCAGGTCCAAATCCAACTACTACTGGTCTAAAGTCTCTTTCACAATTTTCGTACTTTAATCCCGTATAGTCCAACTCGATATTATCGTAACCTTTTACATTATTATACGATTTTAATTCAACTGCTAAAGTGAGCATAATTTTTACATCTGGTTTACGTCTAGCGTCAATTGATTTTTTAACTATAGTATAGCCTAATATTTCATTAGGTTTAATATGCAACACACTAGATAATTTATTAATTATTGTATCGTTGTTATAGTCGGGGCTAAAACTTAAATTATCTACTCTTATCATATACTCTCTCCTACTATATATCCGCTAGTCCAAGCCCACTGAAGATTGTATCCGCCACATTTACCATCAACGTCACATATCTCGCCACAGAAATATAGATTAGGTATATCAATATATTGTAAATCTTTATTTAATTTATCTAGCCTTACACCACCATGATGTACTTGATTGTTATTATCACAGCCGGTAACAACAAATTCAAAATTTTTTATTACTCTTGCCATATTTTTTATACAATGTATAGATATATCAGAAACCTTATCATTAATATCTACCGCACATCTATTAAGTATTTCTAATCCAAGATTTTTATGAAACATACCATCAAAGAAATTTCTCATCTTTAGATTATATAGTTGTGTCTTTCTTTCGTTAAGCATACGTACAACACCGTTCATATCATATTGTTTAAATAAATCAAGCGACACAGTGGCATTACAACATACACCATCTTTTTTTATCACATTATATTTATTAAGTATAAAAGACATATCAAATATACATATACCGCTTATGCTTCTATCTTTAAATATTACTTCGCCATTATCCCTAAATACATGTATTTGACCGCTATCATCTTCAATCTTTAAAGTAACTTGGGCATCTACACGGATACCACTAATTAATTGGTTATTGCTTAATGTTGTAAGACCACATAAACTAGGTACAAAAGGATTGTATTCAACATTTAATTTATCAAGTATATTACACATGCTATTACCACCTGTAGCCACAACCACCTTTTTAGCATGATACTCTCCATTACTAGTATGCAATGTAAATCCATCACTTTTAGTTATATCATCAACCATACAATCTGTGATTATCTCGCACTTGCCCAGTTGATTACATATAACATCTAATACCGAACTTGAATGATTGGATATAGGATAATATCTACCTTCTTTATCACTCATAGTAACAAGTCCCAATTGATGGAATATATCTAGGGTCTTAATATTATCGCACTTATTAAAATATGGTATTTCTTGATTATAGTTATTGCTAGAAATATTAGTATTGGTTAGATTACATCTACCATTGCCACTAACAAGTATTTTTTTACCCACCTTTTTACTACCTTCTAGTATGGTAACATTTTTGCCACGTTTAACTAGACTTAAGGCACACATAAGCCCACTTGCTCCGCCACCTATTATCACTATATCTTTATTAAGCATAATTATCTCCTATTAGCAATATTTTACAAGTTTTTATTAATACTCACAACTAAAAAATTTATTTAATAATATTTTTCATGTGCATAATTTAAAAATAATAATTATTCGCACGAAAAAACTTACAAACATTGACACAAATAATGATAATAATATATACTTAACCGATACAATAATTACTAATAATTCAAATAAATTAAGTAGTTTATTTGTTGGCAAAATATACAATATAAAAGGAGTATGTATGCTTAAATTAAAAAATATAGTAAAGCAATATACCACTGGAGACATTACCGTTAATGCTCTAGACGATGTAAGCATAACTTTTAGAAAAAGTGAGTTTGTATCTATTCTAGGTCCTAGTGGTTGTGGCAAAACCACCATGCTTAATATTGTAGGTGGATTGGACAGATATAGTAGTGGTGACTTGATTATTAATGGTAAATCTACTAAAGAATATAAAGACAAAGACTGGGACACATACCGTAACCACTCTATCGGTTTTGTATTCCAAAGTTACAACCTTATACCACATCAAACCGTACTAGAAAATGTCGAACTTGCCTTAACTCTATCTGGAGTATCTAAAGAAGAACGTAGACAACGTGCAATAGATGTATTAACCAAAGTGGGTTTAAAAGATAAATTAAAGAATCGTCCTAACCAATTATCTGGCGGACAAATGCAAAGAGTGGCTATTGCTAGAGCCCTAGTTAATGATCCCGAGATAATACTAGCCGATGAACCAACAGGTGCACTTGATACTGCATCTAGTGTTCAGGTAATGGAACTATTAAAAGAAATATCAAAAGATAAATTAATCATTATGGTTACTCACAACCCTGAACTAGCACAAAAATATTCGACACGTATCATTAAACTACTAGATGGCAAAGTAATCGATGACTCTTCTCCATATGATGACGAACAAGAAAAGGCAACTGATACCCCTAATACAGATACAGTGGACAATAATGACAATGTAACTAGCAGTATTAATAAATCTACTAAAAAGAAACGTATGTCTTTCTTTACCGCACTATCTTTAAGTCTTAAGAATCTTCTTACTAAAAAAGCACGTACATTTCTTGTAAGTTTTGCGGGTTCAATAGGAATTATAGGTATTGCACTAGTATTAGCAATATCAAGCGGATTCTCCACCTATATTAACAAAATGCAAGAAGACACTTTATCTACTTACCCTATAAGTATCAGTTCCAAGAGTGTAGATTTTAGTTCGGTTATTGAATCTATGTTCCTTAAACACAATACCGATGACAAAACCGACCATGATTTAGATGGCGTATACCCTAAAGAAAATATAAGTGGAATTATTAATAGTGTAGGTTCAACGACAAGTGCCAACAACCTTAACAAATTCTATGATTATATTCAAGCACACCAAACCGAACTCAATAAATATGTCAATGCTATACAATACACTTACAGACTTAACCTAGCATATGCCAATAATAGCGGTACAGAAATTAATCCTAGTCAAACAATGATGCAAATGATTATACAATACGCATTATTATTTCTAGAAAACAAAACTGGTGCTACCGCCACCCAATTACCTAATGGCTCTTATCAAATAACTATCGCTAAAGATGCTAACGGAAACGATGTTACCAATTACACATTCTTTGACCAATATCCAGAGTTAGAATACATAAAAATAGCATTACAAAATTCTGGCACTTGCAACATATCTGCCGATAAAGTTATCGAATTATCATTTAGAATAATCGGTGTAGATATGAGCGGAAGCAGTAGTGGAAGTTCAAGTTTCTCATTTAGGGGTGGTAATATCTTCTACGAAATGCTTAACAATGAAGAATTAATTAATTCTCAATATAATTTATTAGGTACTAATAGTAAATTCCCTACTGAAAGCAATGAAGCATTGTTAGTGTTAGATAAAAACAATGAAGTAGACGATTATGCTTTATACGCATTAGGGTTATTAAGTAAATCTGATATGGATAATATACTTAACGACTTAATCAACAATACAAAAACTAATAAAAAACTAATAGATTATGATAGTATCATAGGCAAAACATATACAGTACTAGATGCTTGCGATTATTATCTAACTAATGAAGATGGCTCGTTACAACTTGACACCGATGGCAATCCTATTGATTTTAGATCATACTTAAAAACCAACCCTGTCATGTACTACACTTATTACAAACAAGCAGTAGAAAAAAGTCCAAACAAATTAACAATTGTTGGCATTGTAAGACTTAACGATACTACTGATGCTGGTTCTTTAAGTACAGGTATCGCATACAATTATAAATTTACTCAACAAATGGTAAATTATCGTAACAATAGTGCTGCAGCAAAAAGCACACTAGTAACTAGTGTAGACAAATTAAGCCTTAACACTCCTGACAGCATTAATATATATGTTAATACCTTTGAAGCAAAAGACAAAATTAAGAAATTTATACAAGAATACAACGATCAAGCCGAAAAAGACGACCGCATAACTTATACGGATTATGTAGACCTTATTATGAGTACTGTGTCAGTAATTATTAATGCTATCACTTATGTATTAATAGCATTCGTAAGTGTATCGTTAATTGTAAGTTCGATAATGATAGGAATAATAACATATATTTCTGTAATTGAAAGAACTAAAGAAATAGGTGTATTACGTAGTGTAGGCGCAAGCAAACGTGACGTTAAACGTGTATTCACTGCCGAAAGTTTTATTATAGGATTAACAAGCGGATTGTTTGGAATAATAGTATCACTAATCTTGATATTACCTATCAATCTTGTTCTTAAACATTTCACTGGATTAAGCGGTCTAGCATCACTACCAATATTGGGCTCGGTAATACTAGTACTTATAAGTGTAACTCTTACATTTATCGCTGGATTAATACCAGCCAATATCGCTGCAAAGAAAGACCCAGTAAAAGCCTTAAGAACCGAATAGTATGTTACACAATAAAATCATAACAATTTTATAGTAACTTTTCACAAAAAAACTCACAGCATATCTGAAGTGAACCCCGTAGGG